>NZ_JABEMG010000012.1 GCF_013004695.1 Promicromonospora citrea | reverse complement strand
GACCTCGACCTCGACGAGGTGCAGGACGTCGTGGCGGCCGCGTGCCTGCTCGGCGTCGAGGACGCGGCAGCGGCGCGCGACGTGCTGCACCGCGTGGTGCCCGGCGTCCCGGTCCGGGCGGGCGCCCGCTGGCTGCTCTCGCTGCCGACGGCGCCGGTCGAGCTGGGGGAGGGCCCCGCGGGCGCCGACCGGTTCGGCGACCTGCTGGTCGTGGACCGGCTCGGGGGCTCGGTCGCGCTGGTCGGCTCGTGCACGTGGGGGCTGTCCCGCAGGGTGGCGCTGCGGGTGGTGCGCGTCGCGCGCCGGCTGGAGGTCGAGCTGTCCGAGGTCCCGGGCGCGACAGCGCTCGCCGCGGAGCTCCTGCGCCGCGCGGCCGACTCGTACGGCGACGACCCGCGCGCGCTGCGGACCGCGTTCCTGCTCAAGCCGCGCTCGGTCGCCGACGCGTCGCCCGACGACGTCGACAGGGGCGAGCGGGCCGTCGCGGCGGCCAAGGACGCCGTCGGGCGGGCCGAGGCGCTCGTCGACCTCGGGTCGGCGCTGCGCGACGTCGCGCGGCTGGCCGAGTCGGTCGAGGTGCTCGAGACGGGGGTCGCCGCCTGGCGCCGGATCGCGGCGGGCGACCCCGACCGGTATCGCACCGCGCTCGTCTCCGCCGTCAACGCGCTGGGGACGGCGCACTGGCGCTCCGGGCACGCGCAGGAGGCCCTGACGGCCCAGCGGGAGGCGGTCGAGCTGTGCCGCGCCGCACCCGAGCGGGACAAGACCTGGTGCGAGGCCGAGATGGCTCGCGTGCTGCTCAGCCTCAACGTGGTGCTCAACGACGTCGGCACGCCGCAGGACGAGGACGAGACCTTTGCCGAGCTCCTGCCGATCCTGCGCACGCTCGTCGGGCGCGACCCCCGGCAGTGGGCCACGTTCCTCACCACGGCGCTGTCCAACCGGTCCGTCACGCTCACCGAGAGCCGCCCCGAGGAGGCCGTCCCGCTGGCGCAGGAGGCCGTCGAGCTCAGCCGCCGGATGGTGCTCCAGGCCCCGGAGCGGCACCGGTTCGAGCTCGGGTTCGCGCTGACCAACCTGGCCAACGCCTACGCGGCGCTGGGGCGGGACCGGGAGGCGATCGCGCCGCTGGAGGAGGCCGTCGCGCTGCGCCGGGAGCTCTCGCGGGAGAACGCGGCGGCGCACACGTGGACGCTCGCCTACAGCCTCGCGTCGCTCGGCGCGGTGCGCTCACGCCTCGGCGACCACGACGAGGCCGTCTCGCTCGAGCGCGAGGCCGTGCTGCTGCGCCGCACGCTCGCCAAGGAGCACCCCGCCCGGTACCGGCGCATGCTCGCCGCGTCGCTGTCGAACCTCGCCGTCACCCACTCGCGCGCGGGCGAGCCCGAGGAGGCGCTGCCGCTGGAGCGGGAGGCGGTCGCGATCCGCCGCGGCCTCGCCGAGGAGGGGCAGCCTGGCGAGGAGTACCTCGCCAGCTCGCTGTCCAACCTCGGCGTGCTCTACTCCGAGCTCGGCAGGCCCGCCGACGCCGTGGCGCCGACCGAGGAGGCCGTCAGCAGGCTGCGGCGGCTCGCCCGCCGGGACCCCGACCGGTTCGAGCCCGACCTCGCCGACGCCCTGCTCAACCTCGGCGCGGCCCTCATGGACGCCCGCCGCTCGCGCGACGGCGTCGCGCCCACCGCCGAGGCGGTACGGGTGCGCAGGGACCTCGCCCGGCGCAGCCCCGACCGGCACCTCCCCGGTCTCGCCGCGGCCCTGTTCAACCTCGTGACGGTGCACATGGACCTCGAGGAGTGGGACACGGCCGCCGAGCACGCGCAGGAGGTGGTGGACGTGCGCAGGCGGCTCGTCGACGGCTCGTACGCGCACGAGCAGGACCTGCTGCGGGCCCTCGACCTGCAGTCCCGCGTGCGACGGTCGCAGGTCTCCGCGGGCCGTGCGGTGCGCTGAGCACCGCGCCGACGCGGTGCGAGCGGTGTGACCTGTCTGTGTGACCCATAGAACAGGCGTGCGAATGTCGGTGTCCCGCCCTAGGATGCCTGTGTGAGCAATCGTCTCGTCGTCTCGGGTGCCCGAGAGCACAACCTCAAGAACGTGGACCTGGACCTGCCCAGGGACCGGCTCGTCGTGTTCACCGGGCTGTCCGGGTCGGGCAAGTCGTCGCTCGCGTTCGACACCATCTTCGCGGAGGGGCAGCGCCGCTACGTCGAGTCGCTGTCCGCGTACGCGCGCCAGTTCCTCGGCCAGATGGACAAGCCCGACGTCGACTTCATCGAGGGCCTGTCGCCCGCGGTGTCGATCGACCAGAAGTCGACCAACCGCAACCCGCGCTCGACCGTCGGCACCATCACGGAGGTCTACGACTACCTGCGCCTGCTCTTCGCACGCGCCGGCACGCAGCACTGCCCGGTGTGCGGCGAGAAGGTGCAGTCGCAGACGCCGCAGCAGATCGTCGACCAGATCCTGGAGCTGCCCGAGAGCACGCGGTACCAGGTGCTCGCCCCCGTGGTCCGCGGCCGCAAGGGCGAGTACGCCGACCTCTTCAAGGAGCTGCAGGCCAAGGGGTTCTCGCGCGCCCGGGTCGACGGCGAGGTCGTGCAGCTGACCGACCCGCCCGCGCTGGAGAAGAAGCTCAAGCACGACATCGAGGTGGTCGTCGACCGTCTGGTCTCGCGCGAGGGGGTGCAGCGCCGGCTCACCGACTCGGTGGAGACCGCGCTCGCCCTGGCCGGCGGCCTGGTGATGATCGAGCTGGTCGACGCCGACGTGGACGACCTGAACCGGACGCGGAAGTTCTCCGAGAAGCGCGCGTGCCCGAACGAGCACCCGCTGACGCTCGACGAGATCGAGCCGCGCACCTTCTCCTTCAACGCGCCCTACGGCGCGTGCCCCGAGTGCACGGGTATCGGCTTCCGCCTCGAGGTGGACCCCGAGCTCATCGTGCCCGACGACGAGAAGACGCTGCGCGAGGGCGCGGTGGCCCCGTGGGCACAGACGTCGTCGGAGTACTTCGAGCGGGTGCTCACGGCGCTCGCCGACGAGATGAAGTTCTCGATGGACGTGCCGTGGCGCGCGCTGCCGGAGCGGGCACGGGAGGCGATCCTGCACGGCCGCGACCACAAGGTGCACGTCCGCTACAAGAACCGCTGGGGCCGCGAGCGGCAGTACTCGACCGGGTTCGAGGGGGCGGTGACGTTCCTGGAGCGCCGGCACCGCGAGACGGACTCCGACTGGTCCAAGGAGAAGTACGAGGCCTACATGCGTGAGGTCCCGTGCCCCACGTGCGGCGGCGCGCGCCTCAAGCCCGAGGTGCTCGCGGTCAAGATCGACGGCAGGTCGATCGCCGACGTGTCGCGCCTCCCGGTCGGCGAGGCGGCCGAGTTCCTCAAGGGCATCGAGCTCGGTGTGCGCGAGGCCCAGATCGCCACCGAGGTGCTCAAGGAGATCCACGCGCGCCTGGGCTTCCTGCTCGACGTCGGGCTGCACTACCTGACGCTCGAGCGCCCCGCCGGCACCCTGTCGGGCGGCGAGGCCCAGCGCATCCGGCTCGCGACCCAGATCGGCTCCGGCCTGGTCGGCGTGCTGTACGTGCTGGACGAGCCGTCGATCGGCCTGCACCAGCGCGACAACCGGCGGCTCATCGACACGCTGACCCGGCTGCGCGACCTCGGCAACACGCTCATCGTCGTCGAGCACGACGAGGACACGATCCGCGCGGCCGACTGGATCGTCGACATCGGCCCGGGCGCGGGCGAGCACGGCGGATCGGTCATCCACTCGGGCGACTACGCGGGCCTGCTGGAGAAGAAGGACTCGCTCACGGGCGCGTACCTGTCCGGGCGCCGTTCGATCGCGCTCCCGGCCGTCCGCCGGCCGGTCGACCCCGAGCGGCAGATCACGGTCGTGGGCGCGCGGGAGAACAACCTGCGCGACGTCGACGTGTCGTTCCCCGTGGGCGTGCTGACCGTGGTGTCGGGCGTGTCCGGGTCGGGCAAGTCGACCCTCGTGAACTCGATCCTCTACACCGTGATGGCCAACCACCTCAACGGCGCGCGCCAGGTCGCGGGCCGGCACCGGCGCGTCACGGGCCTGGAGCACCTCGACAAGGTCGTGCACGTCGACCAGGGGCCGATCGGCCGCACGCCGCGGTCGAACCCCGCGACGTATACCGGCGTCTGGGACCGCATCCGCAAGATCTTCGCCGAGACCGAGGAGGCGAAGGTCCGCGGGTACGGGCCGGGCCGGTTCTCGTTCAACGTCAAGGGCGGGCGCTGCGAGGCGTGCGCGGGCGACGGCACGATCAAGATCGAGATGAACTTCCTGCCCGACGTCTACGTGCCGTGCGAGGTCTGCCACGGCTCGCGGTACAACCGGGAGACGCTCGAGGTGCACTTCAAGGGCAAGACGGTCGCCGACGTGCTCGACATGCCGATCGAGGAGGCCGCCGAGTTCTTCAAGGCGTTCCCCGCGATCTCGCGGCACCTGACGACGCTGGTGGACGTGGGCCTCGGCTACGTGCGGCTCGGCCAGCCCGCCCCCACGCTGTCCGGTGGCGAGGCCCAGCGCGTGAAGCTGGCAGCCGAGCTGCAGAAGCGGTCGTCGGGCCGCTCGGCGTACGTGCTCGACGAGCCGACCACGGGTCTGCACTTCGAGGACGTGCGGCGCCTGCTCGGGGTACTGCAGTCGCTCGCGGACAAGGGCAACACCGTGATCGTCATCGAGCACAACCTCGACGTCATCAAGAGCGCCGACTGGGTCATCGACATGGGCCCCGAGGGCGGCAGCGGGGGCGGCACCGTCGTCGCGCAGGGCACGCCTGAGGCCGTGGCCGCCGTGCCCGAGAGCCACACGGGCACCTATCTCGCCGAGGTCCTGGACGCGGACGCCGTCGCGGCGGCGGCCGCGGCTCCGGCGGCCTCGAAGGCGTCGAACGGGTCCGCGAAGCGCGCACCGGCCCGCAAGCCGGCGAAGAGCAAGGCGAAGGCCAAGGCCTCGGCATGAGGTCGCGTCGGGACGTGCGCCGCGGCGCGCGTCCCGACGGTGTGTCAGCGCCCGCCTGTCGTCCCGCCTCCTGCTGCTCCGTTCCCCGTCGCCTCCGCCCGGGGCCGGGGCCGGGACCGGAGCAGTGCGGGGACGGGCGAGGCGCCGGAGAACCAGTCGCCGAGCACGGGGTCGATCGCGCGCAGGAGGCGCACCATCGTCCGGTGGTAAGCCAGGACATCGACCCCGATCAGCGGCTCGTGGTGCGCGACGCGGTTGCGCAGGCGGTGGAGTCGACTGACCCAGAAGTGGATCACGCCGGGGTCCTGGTGATACGGGAAGGCGTGCCGGATCGCTGCCTGCCACATCGTCTGCTGGGCGCGGCGCCGAGACGCGTGCGCCGTGCTGTCGGGCAGGAGCGTGACCCACGTGCCGAACATGAGGTTGGCCACCAGGTCGTCGTGCGTCACCGGGGCGGACGACCGCGGGTGTCCTGAGCCGCGAGCTTCTCTGCTCTCGGCGGCACGCCGCGCTGCGCGGAGGTACGTGCTGTGCCTGCGGCCGTGCCGGACCGTGTTGAGGAGACCGTAGAGCGGTGCCGCCGGGACCTCGAGCCAGTTCGAGGAGTAGCTCGCCACGCCGTGCTGCGGTGCCGGTGGTTGGACGGCGTTCCAGGTCCGCAGGCGTGCGTCCAGTGCGTTGCGCAACGCCACCTCGACGTGGCCGAGCGCCTCGTGCGTCGCGCCGGTGAGCCGGCTGTTCCACTGGTACAGCTCGAACGCCCGGTCGGCGTCGCCGGCCGCCCGGCCGAGATACGGCGCGAACCGGGCCGATGAGATGTACACCTCGAAGGCGTGCGCCGGTTGCTGGAACGCTTGCGACGCCGATCGGTCCACGTTATCGTCCTTTGCAGAGGCGCGGGCTTGAGACCGCGTGATGATTGAGCCAACCCCCTGGATCCTCGCGATCCAGGGGGCGCTTTCGTCTCGGGCGCCTCTATCCTCGGACCTCTAGCCCTCCCGCGCCATCGCACCGGTGATCTCGGTCGACGAGCACGGCCCCGGCGCGCCCGTGGCTTCCGGGCAACGCGACATCTAGGGTGTTCTCATGAGCGGAGCCACGCATGACTACGCCGTGACGGTGCGCTGGACGGGCGCGGGCGAGAAGGGGACCTCGTCGTACACCGCGTACTCGCGGGACCACGAGATCGACCTGCCGCACAAGCCGCCGCTGCCCGGTTCGGCCGATCCGGCGTTCCGTGGTGACCCGGAGCGGAACAGCCCCGAGGAGCTGTTCGTCGCGAGCCTGAGCCAGTGCCACATGCTGTGGTTCCTGCACCTGGCCGCCGAGTCGGGCCTCGTCGTGCGCGGGTACACCGACGCGGCGACGGGCACCATGCGGGTCGAGGCGCGCGGCGAGGGTGCGTTCACCGACGTCACGCTGCACCCGAAGGTCACGGTCGACCCGGGCGAGCTCGCCACGGACGAGCATGTCGACGCGCTGCACCACAAGGCGCACGCGATGTGCTTCATCGCGCGCTCGGTGAACTTCCCCGTGCGCGTCGAGCCCACGCCGCTGCAGGTGACCGCCTGACGCACGGCACCGGGGGAGCGCTGCCCCGACGTGTCAGTGGCAGCGCATAGGTTGGTGCCATGGCGGATCCAGCTACCTACAGGCCCAAGACGGGTGAGATCCCGACGTCGCCCGGTGTCTACCGGTTCCGCGACGAGCACGGCCGCGTCATCTACGTCGGCAAGGCGAAGAACCTGCGCCAGCGTCTGAACAGCTACTTCCAGGACGTGGCGCACCTGCACGAGCGCACGCAGCGCATGGTCACCACGGCCGCGTCCGTCGAGTGGACGGTCGTCGGCACCGAGGTCGAGGCGCTCGCGCTCGAGTACACCTGGATCCAGCAGTACGACCCCCGGTTCAACGTCAAGTACCGCGACGACAAGTCCTACCCCTACCTCGCCGTCACGCTCGGCGAGGAGGTGCCGCGCGCGCAGGTCATGCGCGGCGCCAAGCGCAAGGGAACGCGCTACTTCGGGCCCTACGGGCACGCCTGGGCGATCCGCGAGACCCTCGACCTGCTGCTGCGGGTGTTCCCGATCCGCACGTGCTCGGCCGGCGTGTACAAGCGGGCCGGGCAGTCGGGCCGGCCGTGCCTGCTGGGGTACATCGACAAGTGCTCCGCGCCGTGCGTCGGCCGCATCAGCGTCGAGGACCACCGCGCGCTGGTCATGGACTTCTGTGACTTCATGGCCGGCGACACAGCCAAGTTCGAGCGCCGCCTGACCAAGCGCATGCAGGAGGCGGCGGCCGAGATGGAGTACGAGCAGGCGGCCCGCCTGCGCGACGACATCGAGGCGCTGCGCCGGGCCACGGAGAAGAACGCCGTCGTGCTGGGCGACGCCACGGACGCCGACGTGTTCGCCCTCGTGGGCGACGAGCTCGAGGCCGCGGTCCAGGTCTTCCACGTGCGGGGCGGGCGCATCCGCGGCCAGCGCGGCTGGGTGGTCGAGAAGGTCGAGGACGTCACCGACAGCGAGCTCGTCGAGCACCTGCTCCAGCAGGTGTACGGGTCCGTCGAGGAGACGGGCGGGGTCGAGGCACGCGACGCGGTGCCGCGCGAGGTGCTCGTCCCGGTGCTGCCGCCCGACCTCGACCAGGTGGGCGCCTGGCTGAGCGGTCTGCGCGGCGCCCGGGTCGACGTCCGCGTGCCGCAGCGCGGCGACAAGAAGGAGCTCGCGGCCACCGTCCGCAAGAACGCCGAGCACGCGCTGATGCTGCACCGCACCCGGCGCGCGGGGGACCTCACCACACGGAGCCAGGCGCTGCGCGAGATCCAGGAGGCGCTCGACCTCGAGTCCGCGCCGCTGCGCATCGAGTGCTACGACATCTCGCACACGCAGGGCACCTACCAGTCGGCGTCGATGGTCGTGTTCGAGGACGGGCTGCCCCGCAAGAGCGAGTACCGCTCGTTCAGCATCCGCGGCTCGGACGGCGACGGCGCGCGCGACGACACCCAGGCCATGCACGAGGTCATCACCCGGCGGTTCCGGCGCTACCTCGCCGACCGGCTCCGGTCGAACGACGTCGAGATCTCCGCGGGCGAGGAGACCGGCCCGGACGATCCCGCCGGCACGCTGCCGGGTGGCGAGGTCGCGCCGGACGACGCCGGTGAGAGGAACCGCTTCGCGTACCCGCCGAGCCTCGTGGTGGTCGACGGCGGCCCGCCCCAGGTCGCGGCCGCCAAGCAGGCGATGGACGAGCTCGGCATCACCGACGTCGCCCTGTGCGGCCTCGCCAAGCGCCTGGAGGAGGTCTGGCTGCCGGGGGAGGAGTACCCCGTCATCCTGCAGCGCTCCAGCGAGGGGCTGTACATGCTGCAGCGCGTGCGCGACGAGGCCCACCGGTTCGCGATCACCCAGCACCGCAGGCGGCGCAGCAAGGGCATGACCGCCTCGGTGCTCGACGACGTGCCCGGCCTCGGCCCGGCCCGCAAGAAGGTGCTGCTGACGCACTTCGGCTCGCTCAAGCGGCTCAAGGCGGCGAGCGTCGAGGAGATCGCGAGCGTGCGCGGCATGGGGGACAAGACCGCGCAGGCCGTCGTGGCCGCTCTCAAGGGCTGACGCTGGCATGCTTGGAGGCATGAGCAACACCGAGCCCTCGCCCACCACAGCGCCCGACGGGATCGCCGAGGTCGAGGCCGCCACGCACGGGCCCGACCGCAGCGAACCCCAGGTGCTGATCATCACCGGCATGTCCGGCGCCGGCCGGACCCGGGCCGCCGCCGTGCTGGAGGACCTCGACTGGTACGTGGTCGACAACCTGCCGCCCATGATGCTGGTCCCGCTGGTCGACCTCATGGCCACGGGGTCGAGCATCGAGCGCGTCGCCGTCGTGGTGGACGTGCGGGGCCGGGAGTTCTTCTCCGAGCTGGACAAGGTGCTCGTGCACATGACGGAGGCGGACGTCGCCTACCGGATCCTGTTCCTCGACGCGAGCGACGAGGTGCTGGTGCGCCGCTTCGAGCAGGTGCGCCGCCCGCACCCGTTGCAGGGCGACGGTCGCATCCTCGACGGCATCGCCGAGGAGCGCGCCGTCGTCGCGACGCTGGCCGCGCGCGCCGACCTGCGCATCGACACCTCCGACCTGTCCGTGCACGACCTCTCGCGCGAGATCCGCTCCTGGCTGGCGCACGACGCGGAGCAGCAGCTGCGCATCAACGTGATCTCGTTCGGGTTCAAGTACGGCATCCCTCTGGACGCGGACCACGTGGTGGACGTACGGTTCCTGGCCAACCCGTACTGGATCACCGAGCTGCGACACCTGACGGGCCGTGACCAGCCCGTTCGCGACTACGTCCTGGCCCGGCCCGGCGCCGTCGAGTTCATCGACCGGTACGTCGACGCCCTGGCGCCGGTGCTCGCCGGCTACCTCAACGAGGAGAAGCGTTACGTGACCATCGCCGTGGGATGCACGGGGGGCAAGCACCGCTCCGTCGCCATCTCCGAAGCCATCGCCGAGCGCCTGCGCGCACGCGGTCAGCTCGTCTCCGTCTCGGCCCGGGACCTGGGACGCGAATGATCCCGCACGCCCCCGGAGTGCCCGACGTCCCGGCTCCGGAGTGGAGCAAGAACCCGTCGGTGGTCGCGCTGGGCGGAGGCCACGGGCTGTCCGCGAGCCTGTCGGCGCTCCGGCTCATGTCGGACCGCCTCACGGCCGTCGTCACGGTGGCCGACGACGGCGGCTCGTCCGGCCGGCTGCGTGACGAGCTCGACGTGCTGCCCCCGGGTGACCTGCGGATGGCGCTCGCGGCGCTGTGCGACGACTCGGAGTGGGGGCGCACCTGGAGCGCGATGCTCCAGCACCGCTTCGCGTCGTCGGGGGAGCTCGACAACCACGCGATGGGCAACCTGCTCATCGTGGCGCTGTGGGAGCTCCTGGGTGACCCCGTCGAGGGCCTGGACTGGGTCGGGCGCCTGCTCGGCGCCCGCGGGCGGGTGCTGCCCATGGCGTCCGTGCCGCTCGTCGTGGAGGCGGACGTCCGGCACGCGGCGGGCCCGGGGGAGCCGGAGCGGCCGCTGGAGACCGTCGTCGGGCAGAGCCGGGTCGCGGTGACCGACGGACGCATCGAGCAGCTCCGCCTCGTGCCGGCGGACCCGCCCGCGCTGCCCGAGGCGGTCCAGGCCGTGCTCGACGCCGACTGGGTCGTGCTCGGGCCCGGCTCCTGGTACTCGTCGGTGCTCGTGCACCTGCTCGTCCCTGCTCTGGCGGACGCGCTGCACGCCACGAAGGCGCGGCGCTGCGTGACGCTCAACCTGTCGGCCGACCACGGCGAGACCGCGGGGCTGACCGCCGTCGACCACCTCGAGGCGCTGCACAAGCACGCCCCGGGGCTGCGCATCGACGCGGTGCTGGCCGACCCGTCCGCCGTCGAGGACGTGGCAGCGCTCGAGGCGGCGGCGGCGTCCATGGGGGCGCGCGTCATCATGCGGCAGGTGCGGCGTGGCGACGGCACCGCACGGCACGACGGGCTGCGCCTCGCCGCGGCCTACCGCGACGTGTTCGAGGGTGTGTACGGGGACGTCTGACCGCGGCGACACGCGACGAGCACGAGCACGACGACGCAGGGCCCCGGGGACGGTTCCCCGGGGCCCTGCGCGTACGTCCCCCGGGCCTGACCAGGGGAGGGCCCCGCGCGTGTCCACGACCGCGTCCGGCATGCGAGACGGCGCCGGGAGACCGTTGACACGCCCCTGACCCGGCCGTAACTTCCCGCGCACCTCGATCCCCGACGACGTTCCCGACCACATCGGTCGGGAACACGACCCGACCCCAGCCCCCGCGTCACCGCCGGTGACGGGCCTGAGTGCACCCGCACGCAGGTCTGCCTCGGCGTGCCCTCGCGCGGACATCGGAGAGGACCTCGCATGTACCCGACCAGCCGTCAGCAGGACGCACCCCTGCGCCGCTCCGCCCGGCGCGCCGCCTCGATCGCCGCCGTCCTCGGCGCCTGCCTCGCGCTGGCCGGCTGCGCGGGCACCGCAGCGCAGGGGGCAGGCCAGGAGGCAGGTCCTGCCGAGCCCGCCCCGGGCGGCACCCTGCGGTTCGCGCTCGGCGCGGCACCGCAGGGCGTGGACCCGCAGCAGGTCGGCACCAACGTGAGCATCTACGTCGCACGCCAGCTCGCCGACTCGCTCACCGACCAGGACCCGGTGACCGGCCGCATCGAGCCGTGGCTCGCGGAGAGCTGGGACATCAGCGACGACCTCACCCGCTTCACGTTCCACCTGCGCGAGGGCGTCACGTTCTCCGACGGCAGCGACCTGACCGCGGACGACGTCAAGGCAGGCTTCGACGCGATCGCGGGCGACCTCGGGGCGACCGCCCCGCTCGCGGCGAGCTACCTGGCCGGCTACGAGGGCACAGAGATCGCCGACGACCACACCCTCACCGTCGTCTTCGACGCACCGAACGCCCAGTTCCTGCAGGCGACCTCGACCGTGTCGCTCGCGGTGCTGGCGCAGGAGACCGCCGCCGTCGACCCGTCCGAGCGGTTGCAGGGCGAGATCGTCGGGTCGGGCCCCTTCGTCCTGGAGAGCTACACGCAGGACCAGGGTGCCGTGCTCACGCGCCGCGCCGGGTACGACTGGGCGCCCGCGTCCGCCGCCCACGACGGCGAGGCGTACCTCGACCGCATCGAGTTCTCCGTGGTGCCGGAGTCCGGCGTGCGCGCGGGCGGTCTCGCGTCCGACCAGTTCGACGCCGTCGGCGACGTGCTGCCGCAGGACGTGCCGCAGATCGAGGGCTCGGGCGGCACCGTCCTGACCCGCGCGAACCCCGGCGTGCCGTTCATCCTCCAGCCCAACCTCACGCGCCCGCCGCTGGACGACGCCGACGTCCGCCGCGCACTGCTGCTCGCCGTCGACCGGACCGAGCTCGTCGACACGGTGCTCTCCGACGCCTTCGAGCCGGCCACCGGCGTGCTCGCCTCCACGACGCCGGGTTACGTGGACCGGTCCGACCGGCTCGCGTTCGACCCCGACGAGGCGGGCCGCATCCTCGGTGCGGCGGGCTGGACGCCCGGCGCCGACGGCATCCGGGTCAAGGACGGCGAGCCCCTCGAGCTCGAGGTCACCTACGCGCCCGTGTTCACGGGCAGCGGCCCGGTGCTCGAGCTGGTCGCCCAGCAGCTCCGCGCCGTCGGCGTCGACCTGCGTCTGCGCCAGGTCACCGCGGCGGAGCAGACCACCGCGCAGCAGTCGGGCGACTACGACCTGTACTACTACAACGTCACCCGGGCCGACGCCGACATCCTGCGCACGCAGTTCTCGACGGCGCAGCGCAACCTCAGCCTGCGCGAGGCGGACGACGTCGTCGACCCCCTGCTGGAGGAGCAGCTCGGCGAGCGTGACGCGGACGCGAGGGCCGCGCTCGTCGCCGACGCGCAGGACGCGATCCTCGACGACGCCCTCGCGGTACCGCTGTTCGAGCTCTCGCAGTCGATCGGCGTGCGCGGAGACGTGCACGACGTCACCTTCGACGCCTCCTCCCGCCTCCTGTTCCACGACGCCTGGATCGAGCAGGAGGGCTGATGGCCGCCTACGTCCTGCGCCGGGTCGGCGGCGCCGTCGGGGTGCTCTGGGCGGCGTTCACCGTCTCCTACCTCATCCTCTACCTGCTGCCGAGCGACCCCGTCGCGATCATGCTCGACCAGGGCGCGGGCGGCGAGCGCGTCGACCCCGCCCGCGTGGCCGAGCTGCGCGAGCGGTACGGGTTCGACCAGGGGCCCGTCCAGCAGTACCTCACCCTCCTCGGCCGCGCCCTCACGGGTGACCTCGGCACGTCGATCAGCAGCGGGGCGCCCGTCGCGGGACTCATCGCCGACGCCCTGCCGCAGACCGCCCAGCTGGCGGGCCTCGCGCTCGTGCTCGGGCTGGCCGGCGGGACCGCGATCGCGGGGCTCGCGTCGTGGACCCGTGCCGCCTGGCTCCGCGACCTCCTGCTCCTGCTGCCGCCGCTCGGTGTCGCCGTGCCCGGCTTCTGGGTGGGCCTGGTCCTGCTGCACCTGTTCTCGTTCACCTGGTTCGTCTTCCCGGCCGTCGGCAACGAGGGGTTCTCCGCGCTCGTGCTGCCCGCCGTCACGCTCGCGGTCGGGCTGTCGGCCGTCGTCGCGCAGGTGCTCGCCCAGGGACTGCGCGAGGCGTGGCGGGCCCCCTACGTGGAGGTCGCCTTCGCCAAGGGTGCCGGTCGGGGCCGGGTGCTGGCGGCGCACGTGGCGCGCAACGGGTCGCTGCCCACCGTCACCGTGCTCGGCGTGCTCGTGGGCAACCTGCTCGGCGGCACGGTCGTGGTCGAGACGGTGTTCTCCCGCCAGGGCTTCGGCCGCCTCGTCGAGAACGCCGTGACGACGCAGGACATCCCGGTGGTCCAGGGGCTCGTCGTGGTCGCGGCGGCGGTCTTCGTCACCACGAGCCTGCTCGCCGACCTCGCCCACCCGCTGCTCGACCCCCGCGTCACCACCGCACGGGGCGCGCGATGACGGCGCTCCGGCCCCCGGTGCGTCCCGCCGGCCGGCTCGCCGCCCTCGCCCGCCCCGCGACCCTCGTGGCGGCGCTCGCCGTCGCCGTCGTCCTCCTGTGGGCGCTCGCCCCCGGTCTGTTCACCGGCCACGACCCGGTCACCGGCGTGCCCGCCGAACGGCTCCAGGCCCCCGGCGCCGCCCACTGGTTCGGCACCGACCACCTCGGCCGCGACCTGTACGCACGCACCGTGCACGGCACCAGCCTGTCCGTGCGCGCCGCGCTCCTGGCCATCGCCGTCGCCCTCGTCGCGGGCTCCGCCGTCGGGCTCGTCGCCGGGTTCACGGGCGGCCCCGTCGACGAGGCGCTCATGCGCGGCACCGACGTGCTGCTCGCCATCCCCGGCCTGCTCCTGTCGCTCGCGGTCGTCACGGCACTCGGCTTCGGCACGGTCAAGGTCGCGATCGCCGTCGGCGTCGCCTCCGTCGCCACCTTCGCGCGCGTCATGCGCACCCAGGTGCTGCGCGTCCGGCACGCCACCTACGTCGAGGCAGCACGTCTCGCCGGCGCCGGCCGCGCCGCCGTCCTGCTGCGCCACGTCCTGCCCAACGCGGCAGGGCCCGTGCTGGCGCTCGCGGCGGTCGAGCTCGGCGCGGTGATCCTCGCGGTCTCGGCCCTGAGCTTCCTCGGGTACGGGGCCACGCCGCCGACGCCGGAGTGGGGCTCGCTCGTCGCCGAGGGGCGTGACTACCTGGCCGTGGCGTGGTGGTACTCGACCCTGCCGGGTCTCGTCGTCGCCGTGTTCGTGCTCGCCGTCGGCGTGCTGGGGCGGGCGCTGGCCCGCGAGGGGAGGACCGACCGATGACCTTCACGACGAGGCAGGCCGCCGCGCGGGACGTGGTGCCCGTTCCCGGGGCCGTCGGGGCGGGGGAGGGCGCGCCCGGTGCCCTGCTCACGGTGCGCGGTCTGCGCGTCGCGTACGGCGGCCGCGAGGTGGTGCACGGCATCGACCTGGACGTGCGGCCCGGCGAGGTCGTCGCGCTCGTGGGCGAGTCGGGCAGCGGCAAGTCCACCACCGCGCACGCGCTCGTCGGCCTGCTGCCCGACGGCGGGCACGTCACCGGGGGCGAGGTGCGCCTCACCGACACCGGGCACGAGCGGGCGGTGTCGCTCACCGCGCTGCTGCCGGACGCGTGGCGGCGTGTGCGCGGCGTCCGCATCGGCCTCGTGCCGCAGGACCCCGGCGCGGGCCTCGACCCGGTCGTGCGGGTCGGGGAGCAGGTCGCCGAGGCGCTCGTGGTGCACGGCACGCCGCGGCGGGACGCGCGCCGCCGGGCCGTCGAGATCCTCGGTGCCGTCGGCCTGGACCACCCGGAGCTGCGCGCCCGCCAGTACCCGCACCAGCTCTCGGGCGGCATGCGGCAGCGCGTGCTCGTCGGCATCGCGACGGCGTGCGAGCCGCGCCTCGTGATCGCCGACGAGCCGACGTCGGCCCTCGACGTGACGGTGCAGCGCCGGGTGCTCGACCTGCTCGCGGACCTCACGTCCCGCACCGGCACGGCCGTGCTGCTCATCACCCACGACCTCGCCGTGGCGGCCCACCGCGCGGACCGCGTCGTGGTGCTCAAGGACGGGCGGGTCGTGGAGGAGGGCCCCGCGCGGCAGGTGCTCGGTGCACCCGCGCACCCGTACACCCGCGAGCTCGTCGCCGCGGTGCCGGGACGGGCGACGTCGGCGGCGGCAACAAATAGTGTGCCAAGCGCCGCCGTCCTCCCCGACGCGGCCGCCGCACCAGCGCTCCTGGAGGCGCGGGGGCTCGTCAAGGAGTTCCGGCTCGGCCGCGGTCGGCGGCTGCGCGCCGTCGACGACGTGTCGTTCACCGTGCCGCGGGGTTCGGCGTACGCACTGGTGGGGGAGTCGGGGTCGGGCAAGTCGACGACCGCACGCCTCGTGCTCGGCCTGGAGCGCCCGGACGCCGGGTCGGTGCGGCTGGACGGTGCGCCCGTCGCCGACGACCGTGCGACCCGGCGCAGGACCCAGCTCGTGCACCAGGACCCGTACTCGTCGCTCGACCCGCGGTTCACGGTGTCCGCGGTCGTGCAGGAGCCGCTGCGCGCGCACCGGGTCGGTGACCGGGCCGAGCGGCGCGACCGGGTCGCCCACCTGCTCGAGCAGGTGCACCTGTCGCCGGACCTGGCCGGGCGTCGCCCCGCGGAGCTCTCGGGCGGACAGCGGCAGCGTGTGGCCATCGCCCGTGCCCTCGCGCTCGACCCGGAGCTGCTGGTGCTCGACGAGCCGACCTCCGCGCTCGACGTGTCGGTGCAGGCCCGCGTGCTCGAGCTGCTGGACCGGCTCCGGGCCGAGCGGGGCCTGACCTACCTGTTCGTGTCCCACGACCTCGCGGTGGTGCGCCAGGTCGCCGACCACGTCGGCGTGCTGAGCGCCGGCCGGCTCGTGGAGACCGGCCCCGTCGGCCGCGTCTTCGACCACCCCGCCCACCCCTACACCGCCGACCTGATCGCCGCGATCCCCGGCGCCGCCCGGCGCCCTGACCGGAAGGACCACCCATGACCGGAACCCTCGGGAGCACACGGGCCGCGACGTCGGGCGCGCAGGCCGCGGACCGGCACGCGGCCTGGCGCGCCGCCCGCGACCGCGCGCTGCGCGCCCCGCACGGCTGGCTGTCGCCGACCGCCCTGCTGTGGCCCACGTCGACCCCCGGCCGCCTGCCGGGGCTCCCCGGCGAGTGGTGGGTCGCCGACGACCGGCTCCTGACCCGAGCCGTGGCAGGCGACGAGAGCGTCCTGGTGGGCGAGCTCGTCGAGTACGGCGGCCCGACGGCGGTCTCCGTGGCCGAGGGGCGCAGCCTCGTGCTCGGCACGTTCCTGCCCGCGGGGCGCTCCGGCACGGCGTCGGACGGCGACCCGGACGGTGGTTCGGACGGCGAGCGGGAGGTCGCCGTCGAGGTGGTGCGCCGCACCGGCCGGTACGGCCTGCGTCCGCGTGACCCGCTCGCCCCCACCCGCACCGGCTTCACCGGCGTCCCGGCGTTCGCGTACGACCCGGCGTGGGTGCTCGACGCACCCGTGCGCTGGTACGACGAGCCCGCACCACGGACGGTCGGCGCGGCCCGGCCACGGCTGGTGCACCACGTGGAGGCGGTCGGCGAGATCGAGGTCCGGCACGACGGGGCGACGCACGTCCTCGTCCTGACGGGCAGCCGCACCCGGCCGACGGTCCTGTTCACCGACGAGGCGGACGGCGTCGCGCCGTGGCGGGTCGTCGACGTCGAGGCAGGGGACGAGCAGCAGGGCACCGTCCGCGTCGACCTCAACCGGGCGACCAACCTGCCGTTCGCGTTCACCGACCACGGCACGTGCCCCGCCCCGGTGCCCGGCAACCACCTGCCGTTCGCCGTGACCGCGGGCGAGAGGGCACCGCGATGACGACGCCTGCCACCACGCCTCACGCCGTGCCGCTGTCCGTGCTCGACCTCGCGCTGGTCCCCGAGGGCGGCACCGGCGCCGAGGCGCTCCGCGACGCCGTCGACCTCGCCGTCGACCTCGACGAGCTCGGGTACCGGCGCGTCTGGTACGCCGAGCACCACCTCGCGCCGGGCGTCGCCTCGGCGGCACCGGCCGTCCTGGCCTCCGCCGTCGCCGCCCGCACGTCCCGCATCCGGGTCGGCTCGGGCGCCGTGCTCCTGTCGACGACGTCGCCCCTGGTCGCCGCGGAGCAGTTCGGCACGATCGCCGCCCTGCACCCCGGACGCGTCGATCTCGGCCTGGGGCGGGCGTTCACCGTGCCGCCGTCGGGCGGGCGACCGGCCCCGCCGCCCCGTCCGGTGCCGTCGGCCGGTCCCCGCGTCGTGGACGGGCTGTACGTGCCGCCCGCCCCGCCCACCGGGCTCGACGACCCCGCGCTCCGCGACCGCCTGGCCGCCCAGCAGGAGGTCGTCGGCGCCCAGCGCACACCCGGCGGCCTGCGGGCGGAGGTGGAGCTCGTGCTCGGCCTCCGGCGCGGCATGTACCGCGACGCGGACGGCGGCGCGTGGTCGAGCCCGCCCGTCGAGGGCGCGGCGTTCGACCTGTGGCTGCTCGCCTCCAGCGGCGGCGAGAGCGCCCGTGTGGCCGGCGAGCTGGGTCTGCCCCTCGCGGCGAACTTCCACGTCAGCCCGGCGACGGTGCTGGACACCGTCGCGGCCTACCGGGCGGCGTTCCGGCCGGGAGTGCTGAGGGCGCCGTACGTGCTCGTGTCGGCGGACGTACTCGTCGCCGACACCCTGGAGCAGGCCCGCGCGCTCGCCGAGCCGTTCGCCGACTGGGTGCTGTCCATCCGGCGCGGCGAGCGCGGTGCGGTCCCGTACCCGGCGCCGGGATCCAGCACACCGTGGACCGACCGGCCCGACGACGAGCGCGCGCTCGTGGCCGACCGGGTCGACACCCGGATCGTCGGCGACCCCGAGACGGTCGTCGAGCGCCTGTCGACGCTGGCCCGCGTCACCGGCGCCGACGAGCTGCTGGTCACCACCGCCGCGCACGACCACGCCGCGACCCGCCGGTCGTTCCGGCTCCTCGCCCAGGCGTGGGGCACGACGGCCCCGACCACCGGGGCCGCCGCCGTCGCGACCCGTTGACACCGTCCCCGCCCCCACCCACCCCCGTACCCGTCATCGCGAGAAGGAGAACCCCATGCCCGTCGAGTTCCTCGGCATCGCCGCCACCAACGACGCCTCCGAGACCACCGAGCGCACCACCGAGCCGTTCGACCCCGACTACCTGGTCCGGCTCGCCCGCGCGCACCAGGACAACGGCTGGACCCGCATCCTGTTCGCCTACGGCTCCTCCGGCCCCGAGCCCGCTGCGCTCGCGTCGTACGTCGCCGCGCACGTCCCCGACATCGAGCTGCTGCTGGCGCACCGGCCCAACGTGTCGTACCCGACGTACGCCGCCAAGACGTTCGCGACGCTCGACCAGCTCTCGGGCGGGCGGCTGTCCGTGCACTTCATCTCGGGCGGCAACGACCACGAGCAGGGCCGCGAGGGCGACACCCTGACGAAGGACGAGCGGTACGCCCGCACCCGCGAGTACATCCAGATCGTCAAGCGCGCGTGGACGAGCGCGGAGCCGTTCGACCACCACGGCGAGTTCTACGACTTCGACGACTTCGTGCTCGACACCAAGCCGGTCGACGGACACGTGCCGACCGTCTCGTTCGGCGGCTCGTCGGAGGCCGCGTACCCCGTGGGCGCGGCGGAGGCCGACATCTACGCCGTCTGGGGCGAGCCGCTCGACCGCACCGCCGAGCAGATCGCGCGCGTGCACGCCGAGGCGGAGGCCGCGGGCCGTGCGACGCCGCCGCGGATCCACGCCGCGTTCCGCCCGATCATCGCGCCCACCGAGGAGCTGGCCTGGGAGAAGGCCCACGGCATCCTCGGTCGCATCGAGGCCCGCAAGGCCGCACAGGGCGGGGTGCTGAGCCGGCGCCACCCGATCGACAAGCCCGAGAACGCGGGCTCGCAGCGCCTGCTGGAGATCGCCGCCCAGGGCGAGCGGTTCGACACCGCGCTCTGGACGGCGACAGCGAAGGCGACCGGCGGCGCCGGGAACTCGAACGCGCTCGTCGGCACGCCCGAGCAGGTCGCCGAGGCGCTGCTCGCGTACTACGACCTGGGTGTGCGGGTGATCTCGGCGCGCGGCTACGACCTGCTGGACGACGCGATCGACTTCGGCCGGTACGTGATCCCGCTGGTCAAGGAGGGCGTCGCGGAGCGCGACCGCGCCGCGGCGGGCGGCGCCGAGGTCGCCGCCTGATGCGCTTCCAGGTGCTCGACATCGCCTTCAACCCGCCCCATCCCGTCACGGGCGAGGCGGTACCCGCCGCCGACCGGCTGAACCGGATCGTGGAGACCGCGGTGCTCGCCGAGGAACTCGGGTTCGACTCCTTCGCGGTGGGGGAGCGGCACGCTGGCCCCGTGCTGTCCTCGGCCCCGACCGTGCTGCTCGGTGCGATCGCGGCCGGCACCTCGCGCATCCTGCTCTCCACGGGCGTCACGGTGCTGTCGCTGCACGACCCGATCCGGCTGGCGGAGGACCTCGCCACGGTCGACCAGCTCAGCCGCGGCCGCCTGGAGATCGTCATCGGCAAGGGCAACGAGGACCTCCAGTACCCCCTGCTCGGCCTCGACATCGACAAGCAGTACGAGTACCTGCGGGAGAACTACGAGCTGCTGCGGCTCCTGCTGTCGTCCGAGGACGTCACCTGGGAGGGCAGGTACCGGCACCGCCTGGAGCACGCGACCACGCTGCCGCGCCCCTTCGCCGGTCCGTTCCGCATCTGGCACGGCTCGGCGACGTCGACCTTTGCCGTCGACCTGGCGGCGGAGCACGGCGACCCGATCGTCAGCGCCAACGCCCTGCAGCCGCGCGAGGCGTACGGCGTGCTCATCGACCGGTACCGGGAGCGGTACGCGGCCGCGGGGCACGACCCGGCGTACGGGTTCGTCGGGGCGGGCTCCGGCGGCCTGTTCCTCGCGGACACCACGGAGGAGGCCGTCGAGCAGTACCGCCTGCTCTACGAGGGGCAGGTGCGGCAACAGGACCAGCGCAGGCACGCGCCCGGCGCGGTCGGCAAGGTGACGAGCTTCCGCACCGTCGAGGAAGCGGTCGATCGCGGGCCCGCGCTGGTGGGCCCGCCCGAGCGGGTCGCCGAGAAGATCCTCGACTACCACGCCTCGTTCGGACACGTGCTCCAGTCGGTGTCCGTCAACCACCTGCTCGAGCCCGCACAGCAGGAGGACGTGCTGCGCCGCTTCGCCGCCGAGGTGGTCCCCCTGGTGCGCGCCGAGGTGCGGACGGACCTGTGGGGACCGCGCGACCTGCGCAGGGCGGCGGGATTCACGGCACCCGACCCTGCCGGCAGCACCACGACATCATCAGTGGAGGCGATCGCATGACCGACCGGACACCGCCCGCCGACGGCCTCGTCGTCGTCAGCGGCAACCCGCGGCCCGGGTCGCGCACCCTTGCCGTCGCCGAGGCCGTCGCCCGCCGGCTCGCGCCGGCCCTCGGCCTGTCCGACGGCGACCCGGGCGAGCCCGTCGACCTCGCCCTGCTCGCGCCCGAGGTGCTCACCGGCTCACCGACGGTGACCGCGGCGCGGGAGCGGGTCGCGGCGGCGCGCGTCGTCGTCGTGGCGACGCCGGTCTACAAGGCGTCCTACACCGGACTGCTCAAGGCGTTCCTCGACGGGTACGGCCCGGACGCGCTCGCGGGCGTCGTCGTCGTGCCCGTCGTGGTCTCGGCGAGCCCGGCGCACGCCCTGGCGGGCGAGGTCCACCTGCGACCCGTGCTCGTCGAGCTCGGCGCGTCGGTGCCGACCCGCACCGTCGCGGTCACGGAGGCCCAGCTCCCCGACCTCGACGACCTTCTGCACACCTGGGCGGACCGCTGGGCCGACGTCGTGGCGCGCTCCGCCCCGGCCCGGGTCACCACCTGACGGAACGCCCGCCGTCGGTGCCGTCCCGCGGTGCGCTCCCCGACGTGCCTCCCCGAGCCTCCCCTTGGTGCCTCTTCCCACGATGCCTCCGACCGACCTGGGCACGTCGGCCCCTGGAGCGGCATGTCCTCCCGAGCGTGTTGCCGAGCGTAGGCGTTGTCGACGCTCCGTATCGTGCTCGGGAGCCGGTCACGTGCGGCCGTCCTTCTGGCGCGTCGTGCGCCGGGGCGCGTCCCGTGCCGGAACGGTGGGCCCGCTCGAGCGTGTTGCGGAGCGTCGATCTTGTCGACGCTCCGCGACACCCTCGGGGGAAGGTCTCGCCCGAGGGCCTCGGGGGCGCGTCGGCGGCCGGGCGAGTCGTGCGCCAGTCCGGGCATGCCCTCACGGGCGTGTTGCGGTACGTCGATCTTGTCTACGCACAGCAACGCGCTCGGGGGAAGATCGCTCGCGGACTCGCGGACTCGCGGACTCGCGGACTCGCGGACTCGCGGACTCGCGGACTCGCGGCCTCGCGGACTCGCGGGCGTCGCGACGTGCAGCGCGCGGCCCGTCACCCGCTGCCTTCCCCGCTCGCTGCTCTCGCCGCCGACCGCCGGAGGCCCGTCGGCCCGTGTGCTCTGACCTCGGCCCCTGAACCCGCCGCCCGCCGGTGAGATCTGGTCGTTGCGCTGAGATCTGGTTGTGCGCGGCCAGATCCCACCGTGGACACCAGATCCCACAGCGGACACCAGGCCTCACAGCGGACACCAGGCCTCACAGCGGGCACCAGACCTCACAGCGGGCAGATCTCACCCGGGCCCGAGCGGCACCGGCGCGATCCTGTGCCGGCCGGGGCCGGGGCCGGGGCAGGGGCCGGCGGCGGGCCCGGCGTCGGGCATCGGCGGCGGTGCGACGTGAGACGGAGCACCGCACCCTCCGGGCGAGGCGACACGCCGGGACAATTCCCCCGAGCTTCCGCGATTCGCCTCTCTCGGCGCGAGCCGGACCGTGGCAGGATGACGCCATGGCGCTCACGGGACAGGTCAAGGAGGAGCTCGCTCGGGTGAGGGTCGCGAAGACGTCCTGCCGCAAGGCAGAGGTCTCCGCGACACTGCGGTTCTCCGGCGGCCTCCACATCATCTCCGGGCGGGTCGTGATCGAGGCGGAGCTCGACACCGAGTCGGCCGCGACGCGGCTCCGGCACGCGATCCACGACCTGTACGGGCACAGCAGCGAGCTCATCGTGGTTCAGGCGGGCGGGTTGCGGAAGAGCTCGCGGTTCGTCGTCCGCGTCGTGCGCGAGGGGGAGTCGCTCGCCCGCCAGACGGGCCTGCTCGACGCCCGGGGCCGCCCCGTGCGCGGCCTCGCACCCGAGGTGGTGTCAGCGGGCGTGCAGGAGGCGGAGGCGGTGTGGCGTGGGGCGTTCCTCGCCCACGGCTCGCTCACCGAGCCCGGCCGGTCCATGTCTCTCGAGGTCACCAGCCCCGGCCCGGAGGCGGCGCTCGCGCTCGTCGGTGCCGCTCGCAGGCTCGGGGTCGCCGCCAAGTCGCGCGAGGTGCGGGGCATCGACCGCGTCGTGATCCGCGACGGGGACTCGATCGCGCGCATGCTTGAGCGCATCGGCGCCCCCGAGACCCTCAAGGTCTGGGAGGAGCGGCGCGAGCGCCGCGAGGTGCGCGGCACGGCCAACCGTCTGGCGAACTTCGACGACGCCAACCTGCGCCGGTCGGCGCGGGCCGCCGTGGCGGCGGGGGCGCGCGTGCAGCGCGCGTTCGAGATCCTCGGCGACGAGCTGCCGGACCACCTGCGGCAGGCGGGCGAGCTGCGTCTCGCGCACAAGCAGGCGTCGCTGGAGGAGCTCGGGCGCCTCGCGGACCCGCCCCTGTCCAAGGACGCCGTGGCGGGCCGGATCCGGCGGTTGTTGTCGACGGCCGACAAGCGCGCCCTCGAGCTCGGCATCCCGGACACCGAGGCGGGCCTGCCCGCTGACCTGCTGGATCTCTGAGCCGGGCGCGGGCCGCCCGCGGTGCGGCACAAGGACTTCACCCGGTACTGTGCTGCCCCGCCGCATCCGATTTGTGAGAACGAACAGAACCGGCGGTTTCACACTGTCCGGCTCGGGTCACGGTCGGGTGCGGTTCGGGTATAGGCTCGAAATCGTCAGGTGACGACGCCGTGACCATCGTGTTTCCCGTTCGGGTCGTCGCGTGGTCGCGGTGCCCGGAAACCCTGGCGAACGCCACCCGCCGTCGGGCATCGACGGCAGTGGCGACAGAGACAAGGAACCGTGTGCGCCGGGACGGCCGGCGCCCCCTGAGGAGGGCATTGTGACCATCCGCGTCGGCATCAACGGCTTCGGCCGTATCGGCAGGAACTTCTACCGGGCTCTCGTGGAGTCGGGTGCGGACATCGAGGTCGTTGGCGTCAACGACCTGACCGACAACAAGACCCTGGCCCACCTGCTCAAGTACGACACGGTGCTGGGCCGCTTCGGCAAGTCCGTCGACTTCGACGACGACAACATCATCGTCGACGGCAAGAAGATCCGTGCGCTCGCCGAGCGCGACCCCGCGAACCTCCCCTGGGGCGAGCTGGGCGCCGACATCGTCATCGAGTCGACGGGCTTCTTCACGGACGCCACCAAGGCGAAGGCGCACATCGACGCCGGTGCCAAGAAGGTCATCATCTCGGCCCCCGCCAAGAACGAGGACGCCACGTTCGTCATGGGCGTCAACGACTCCCTGTACGACCCGGCGGCGCACCACATCATCTCGAACGCGTCGTGCACCACGAACTGCCTCGCCCCGCTGGCCAAGGCGCTGAACGACTCGATCGGCATCGAGCGTGGTCTCATGACCACGATCCACGCCTACACGGGTGACCAGAACCTGCAGGACGGCCCGCACAAGGACCTGCGTCGCGCCCGCGCGGCCGCGCAGAACATCGTGCCGACCACCACGGGTGCGGCCAAGGCCGTCGCCCTGGTGCTCCCGGAGCTCAAGGGCAAGCTCGACGGCTACGCCCTGCGCGTGCCGGTCATCACCGGCTCGGCGACGGACCTCACGTTCGAGGCCCCGCGCGACGTGACGGTCGAGGAGGTCAACGCCGCGGTCAAGGCTGCGGCCGAGGGCCCGCTCAAGGGTGTTCTCGAGTACGTCGAGGACGACATCGTCTCGTCGGACATCGTGACGAACCCGCACCAGAGCATCTTCGACGCGAAGCTCACCAAGGTGATCGGCAACCAGGTCAAGGTCGTCTCCTGGTACGACAACGAGTGGGGCTACTCGAACAGCCTCGTCTCGCTCACCGTGCTCGTCGGCCAGAAGCTCTGACCTTCTCCGCCTCGGCGTGAACCCCGACGTCCGCGTGCGCATCGGCCTGCCGGCGCACGCGGACGTCGTCATGTGACGCAAACCCGACCGGGCCCTGGCGGCCGGTCCACGACCTGGAGTGCTCATGAAGACCATCGACTCCCTGGGCGACCTGCGCGGCAAGCGCGTCCTGGTCCGCTCCGACTTCAACGTCCCGCTCGACGGGACGACCATCACGGACGACGGCCGCATCCGCGCCGCGCTGCCCACGCTGAAGCGTCTGACGGACGCCGGCGCACGCGTCGTCGTGACGGCCCACCTGGGCCGCCCGAAGGGCACGCCGGACCCGCAGTACTCGCTGGCCCCCGTCGCTGCCCGCCTGGGCGAGCTGCTGGGCCAGGACGTGGCGCTGGCCGAGGACCTCGTCGGCGAGTCCGCGAAGGCCACGGTCGAGGGCCTGGCCGACGGTCAGGTCGCGCTCCTGGAGAACGTGCGCTTCGACGCCCGTGAGACCTCGAAGGTCGACGCGGAGCGCGCCGAGCTCGCCGGCGAGCTCGCGCAGCTGGCCGACGCGTTCGTCTCCGACGGCTTCGGCGTGGTGCACCGCAAGCAGGCGTCGGTGTACGACGTCGCGCAGGTGCTGCCCGCCGCCGCGGGCGACCTCGTCCTGAACGAGGTCGAGTCGCTGTCGAGGGCGACCGGTGACCCGGAGCGCCCCTACGCCGTGGTGCTCGGCGGGTCGAAGGTCTCGGACAAGCTCGGCGTCATCGCCAACCTGCTCACCAAGGCCGACCGCCTGCTCATCGGCGGGGGCATGGTGTTCACGTTCCTCGCGGCCAAGGGCCTGTCGGTGGGTGACAGCCTGCTCGAGTCGGACCAGATCGACACGGTCAAGGGCTACCTCGCCACGGCGGAGGAGAACGGCGTCGAGATCGTGCTGCCGGTCGACGTCGTCGCGGCCGACTCGTTCGCCGCGGACGCGCCGCACCGGGTGGTCGCCGTCGACGCGATCCCCGAGGGCACCATGGGCCTGGACATCGGCCCGGAGTCCGGGAAGCTGTTCGCGAGCAAGCTCGCCGACGCACGGACGATCGCGTGGAACGGCCCCATGGGCGTGTTCGAGTTCGAGGCGTTCGCCGCAGGCACCACCGCCGTCGCGCAGGGCATCGTGGACGCGACCGCGAGCGGCGCGTTCTCCATCGTGGGTGGCGGCGACTCCGCCGCGGCGGTGCGCGCGCTCGGCTTCGACGAGGCGGGCTTCAGCCACATCTCCACGGGCGGCGGCGCGAGCCTCGAGCTGCTCGAGGGCAAGGAGCTGCCCGGCCTGACGGTCCTCGCCGACTGACCCGCCCCACCCAGACGAAGGAAGAAGCACACGTGGCAACCACTCGCACGCCCCTGATGGCGGGCAACTGGAAGATGAACCTGGACCACCAGCAGGCGATCAGCACGGTCCAGAAGCTCGCCTGGTCCCTCAAGGACGCCAAGCACGACTACTCCGCGGTCGAGGTGGCGGTGCTGCCGCCGTTCACCGACCTGCGCTCGGTGCAGACGCTCGTGGACGGGGACAAGCTGGAGCTCGTCTACGGCGCGCAGGACCTGTCGCGGCACGAGTCCGGCGCCTACACCGGCGAGATCTCGGGCGCGATGCTCGCGAAGCTCGGCTGCACCTACGTGGCCGTGGGCCACTCGGAGCGCCGGGAGTACCACGCGGAGACGGACGACCTCGTCAACGCCAAGGTGCGCACCGCGTTCGCGCACGGCCTGACGCCGATCCTGTGCGTGGGAGAGGGCCTGGACGTCCGCAAGGCGGGCGACCAGGTGCCGTACACGCTCCGGCAGGTCGAGGCCGCGCTGGCCGACGTGCCGCCCGAGCAGGTCGCGAAGATCGTCATCGCGTACGAGCCCGTGTGGGCCATCGGCACGGGCGAGGTCGCGACCCCCGAGGACGCGCAGGAGGTGTGCGGCGCGATCCGCCGCGTGCTGGGCGAGCTGTGCGACCAGACCGTCGCCGAGGGCGTCCGCGTCCTGTACGGCGGCTCCGTGAAGTCGGGCAACGTCGCGCAGATCATGGCGCAGCCCGACGTCGACGGCGCCCTCGTGGGCGGCGCGAGCCTCGACCCCGAGGAGTTCGCGAAGATCGCTCGCTACCAGTCGCACGTCACCGCCTGACCAGCCGTACCGACACGCACCGGGTGCACGGGCCGACACGGCTCGTGCACCCGGTTCGCGTCCCCGCCTGAGGTACCCTCGCAGGTGCGCGACGTGCCCCTCCGACGTCAGGTGCAGGCATCTGAGCAGGGGGTTAGCACTGTGAGGTACGTCTCGCTTACTCTTGACCGGAAATCCGCCGCCGGGTGACGCCCGGCACACCTACAACCGAGGACGTGAACCCGTGGACGTGCTCCGCATCATCCTGGAAGTCCTGCTGGTCCTGACCAGCGCCTTCCTCACCATGCTCATCCTGCTCCACAAGGGCAAGGGTGGCGGGCTGTCCGACATGTTCGGTGGCGGTATCTCGATGGGCGCCGGCTCGTCCGGCGTGGCCGAGCGGAACCTCAACCGCATCACCATCGCCTTCGCCCTCGTGTGGGCCGTGGTGATCGTCCTGCTCGGACTCATCCAGAAGGTCAGCTGACCGGTCGCCAAGCGCCTAGCAGCTGACGGCCGCACACAGAGGGGACGACAGACGTGGCATCAGGCGGTCATGCGATCAGGGGGAGCCGGGTAGGCGCCGGACCCCTCGGCGAGACGGAGCGGGGCGAGACGGCCCCGCGGGTCCGGGTTTCTTACTGGTGTGCCAACGGGCACGAGACGGCGCCGAGCTTCTCGGTGGGCGAGGACGTGGAGGCTCCCACGCAGTGGGACTGCCCGCGCTGCGGCTTCCCCGCAGGGATGGACCCCGCCAACCCGCCCGCACCGGTGCGGAACGAGCCCTACAAGACGCACCTCGCCTACGTGAAGGAGCGCCGGTCCGACGAGGACGGCGCGGCCCTCCTGGAGGAGGCGCTGGAGGCCCTGCGCATCCGCCGGGGCGGACGGGTGGCCGGCTGACCGGCACCGGGGCCGTCCGGACACGCAGCACCGCGGTACACGCACCAGGACACGAACGGAGCGCCTGCTCACCACCCGCTGTGCGGGGGTGAGCAGGCGCTCCGTCGTTCTTCGGCCGCGGGGCGGGCCTACGCCCCCGTACCGGCCGCCTGCGCGTCCAGCAGCCACAGGGTCCTGGCCTGCCCGACGGCGCCCGCGGCGGGCACCTCGGTGACCGGGTCACCCCGTAGCGCGGCGGCCACCCGGTCGGCCTTCTCGGAGCCCGCCGCCACGACCCAGACCTCCCGCGCGGCCCGCAGGGCCTCGAAGGTGAGCGAGACGCGCTCCGGCGGGGGCTTGGGGGAGCCGTGGACGCCCGTGGTCGTCCCCGTCGCCTCCAGGCCCTCGTGCCCCGGGAAGAGGGACGCGACGTGCCCGTCGGGGCCCATGCCGAGCAGCAGGACGTCGAACGCGGGGACGGACGCGCCGTCGTCGCCCGCGTGCTCCGCGAGGAGCCGTGCGTACGCCGCGGCGCCCTCCTCGGGTGTGGCGACCGCCGAGGGCCCGGGCATCGGGTGCACGTTGGCCTCGGGGAGCCCGTGCCCGGCCACGAGCGCGTCGACCAGCGCCTCGCGTGCCTGCGTCTCGTTGCGGTCGGCGTCGCCGTCCGGCAGGAAGCGCTCGTCGCCCCACCACAGGTGGACACCCGACCAGTCGATCGCGCGCACCAGCGGGCTGGTGGCCGCCGCGGCGAGCGTCGCGATGCCCACCGTGCCGCCGGTGAGCACCACGTGCACCGGGGAGCGCACCGACTGCACGTCGAGCACCCGCGTGAGCAGGCGCGCGGCGGCGGCCTCGGCCAGCACCTCCTTGTCGGGGTGCACGACCACGAGCCGCACGCCGGGTGACTCCTGAGCCATCAGGCCGCCGTCCGCGTCGTGAGGGTGCCGAGGCCCCGGATGAGGGTCTCCTCGAAGATCTCGTCCGGGTCGAGCCGGCGCAGCTCCTCGATGAGGGCCTCGTTGAGGGCCCGGATGGGCAGGGCGATGCGCCGGGCGGGCTTGCCGGGCTGCGTGATCGTCACGGTGCGGCCGTCGGGCCGGTCGAGGACGATCGGCCCGCTCCTGCGCTGGAGCGTGACGCGCGTGATGGCGTCGTCGCTCTCGGTGCGCACGACCTCGGCCGGGCAGTTCAGCCGGGCGCCGAGCCACGCGGCGAGGAGGTCGAGCGACGTGTGCCGCTTCTGCCCCTCGACGGTGACCCCGAGCACCGGCTCGAACGGGGGCTGGTCCACGGCCGCGGCGATGAGCGCGCGCCACAGGGTCACGCGCGCCCACGCGAGGTCGGTGTCCCCGGGGGCGTAGGCGCCCGCGAGGTTCTTGAGCATCCCCGACGGGTCCTTCGCCACGGTGCTGTCGATGATCCGGCGGGTCGCCATGGCGCCCACCGGGTCCTGCGACGGCACGGCGGGCGCCTCACGCGGCCACCAGGCCACGATCGGCGCGTCCGGCAGCAGGAGCGGCATGACGAGCGTGTCGGCGCGCTCCAGGAGCGCGCCGGACGCCCGCAGCACGACCACCTCGGAGGCGCCCGCGTCACCGCCCACGCGGATCTGGGCGTCGACCCGGCCCTCGTCGCTGCCGGAGGCCGGCGCGACGACGATCACGCGGCACGGGTGCTCCCTGCTCGCGTCGTTGGCCGCCTCGACGGACTCCTCGACGTCGCCCTCGTCGGCCAGCACCACGAGGGTGAGCACACGGCCGAGGGCCACGGCACCGCCCTCGTCGCGCAGGCGGACGAGCCGCTTGTTGACGTCGTTGGTCGTGGTGTCCGGCATGTCGATGATCATGGACGCCTCCAGGTCCTGCCGTCGCGCTCCATCATGGCGTCCGCCGACGCGGGGCCCCACGTGCCCGACGCGTACGGCTCGGGCTTGCCCTTGCGGGCCCAGTACGAGGTGATCGGGTCGAGGATCTTCCAGGAGAGCTCGACCTCCTCCCGCGTCGGGAACAGCGGCGGGTCGCCGAGCAGCACGTCGAGGATGAGGCGCTCGTACGCCTCGGGGGAGGACTCGGTGAACGAGTGCCCGTACCCGAAGTCCATCGTCACGTCGCGCACCTGCATCGCGGTGCCCGGCACCTTCGCGCCGAACCGCATGGTCACGCCCTCGTCGGGCTGCACGCGGATGACCAGCGCGTTGTTGCCGAGCTCCGACGTCAGGGACGTCTCGAACGGCAGGTGCGGCGCCTTCTTGAACACGACGGCCACCTCGGTGACGCGCCGGCCCAGCCGCTTGCCGTGCCGCAGGTAGAACGGGACGCCCGCCCAGCGGCGGTTGTCGACGTCCACGCGGATGGCGGCGAACGTCTCCGTGGTGGAGTCCTTCGCAATGCCGTCCTCCTCCAGGAAGCCCGGCACCTGCTCGCCGCCCTGCCACCCGGCCTCGTACTGGCCGCGGGCGGTGTGCTTGCCGAGGTCGCGCGGCAGCCGCACCGACGAGAGCACCTTGATCTTCTCGGCGCGCAGCTCGGCGGCGTCGAAGTTCACGGGCTCCTCCATGGCCACCAGCGCCAGGAGCTGGATCAGGTGGTTCTGGATGACGTCGCGCGCGGCGCCGATCCCGTCGTAGTACCCGGCGCGACCGCCGATGCCGATGTCCTCGGCCATCGTGATCTGCACGTGGTCCACGTAGTTCGAGTTCCAGATGGGCTCGAACATGGTGTTCGCGAAGCGCAGGGCGAGCAGGTTCTGGACCGTCTCCTTGCCCAGGTAGTGGTCGATGCGGAACACCGAGTCCTGGTCGAACACCTTGGAGACGACGGCGTCGAGCTCCTGTGCGCTGGCCAGGTCGTGGCCGAACGGCTTCTCGATGACGACACGGCGCCACGCCTTGACGCCGTCGCCGTCCGCGTCGTCGTCCGGCCGGGACAGTCCGTGCTTGGAGAGCTGCTCGCACACCACCGGGAACGCGGACGGCGGCACCGACAGGTAGAAGGCGTGGTTGCCACCCGTGCCGCGCTCCCGGTCCAGGGTCTCGACCGTCTCCCGGAGGCGCTCGAACGCCTCGTCGTCGTCGAAGGAGCCCTGCACGAACCGGATGCCCTCGGCGAGCTGACGCCACGTGGCCTCGCGGAACGGCGTGCGGGCGTGCTCCTTGACGGCGTCGTGCACCACCTGCGCGAAGTCCTGGTCCTCCCACTCCCGGCGGGCGAAGCCCGTCAGGGCGAAGCCCGGCGGCAGGAGGCCGCGGTTGGCGAGGTCGTAGACGGCCGGCATGAGCTTCTTGCGGGCCAGGTCGCCCGTCACGCCGAAGATCACCAGACCGCTCGGCCCGGCGATGCGGGGCAGGCGCAGGTCGAGAGGGTCACGCAGCGGGTTGACGCCCTGCGCGATCTTGGCAGGCTTCACCGCTCACCGGCCTTCGCCTCGTCGAGCCCCGTCTTCGTGGTGGTCAGGAGCTCGTCCCAGCTCACCTCGAACTTGGACACGCCCTCCTGCTCGAGCTGGGCCGTCACCTCGTTCATCGACACACCCACGGCCTCGAGGGCCTGGATCGTCGCCGTGGCCTCCTCGGCCGTGCCGGTGACGGTGTCCGCCAGCACGATGCCGTGGTCGGCGAACGCGTCGAGCGTCTTCTCCGGCATGGTGTTCACCACGCCGGCGACGACGAGCTCGTCGACGTACATCGTGTCGCGGTAGGACGGGTCCTTGACGCCCGTCGAGGCCCACAGCGGCCGCTGCGGCTTGGCGCCCGCGGCCTCGAGGGCCTTCCAGCGCTCGCCGGAGAAGACCTCCGAGTAGGCGGCGTAGGCGAGTCGCGCGTTCGCGATGGCGGCCTGGCCGCGCAGCGCGAGCGCCTCGTCGGTGCCGATCGCGGTCAGGCGCTTGTCGACCTCCGCGTCCACGCGGGACACGAAGAACGACGCCACGGACCCGATCGCCGAGAGGTCGTGGCCCGCCTCCTTCGCCTGCTCGAGGCCGGCCAGGAAGGCGTCCATCACGGCGCGGTAGCGCTCGATGGAGAAGATCAGCGTGACGTTGACGCTGATGCCCTTCGCGAGGGTCGACGTGATGGCGGGCAGACCCTCGACCGTCGCGGGGATCTTGATCATCACGTTCGGCCGGTCGATCGTCTCCCACAGCCGGACGGCCATGGTCGCGGTCGCTGCGGTGTCCCTGGCCAGCCGGGGGTCCACCTCGATGGACACCCGGCCGTCCACCCCGGACGTGGCGTCGTAGACAGGGCGCAGGACGTCGGCGGCGTCACGGACGTCGTCGGTGGTGATGCGCTCGACCGCGGCCTCCACGTCCGACCCGGCCAGCTCGCGCAGGCTGCCGTCGTAGGCGTCCCCCTGGGCGAGCGCCGCCGCGAAGATCGTCGGGTTGGTCGTGACCCCCACGACGTTCTTCGTGGCGACCAGCTCGGCGAGGTTGCCGGAGCGCAGACGCTGGCGGGACAGGTCGTCCAACCAGATCGCGACACCCGCCTCGGACAGCCGTTGGGTGGGGCTGACGTTCTCGCCGGCGGTGCCGGTGCTGTCGGTCATGGTGCTTCCTCTCTCGTGCCCGTACGACCGCTGCGGCTCAGGACGCCGCGGCGATCGACTCCTTGGCGGCCTGGGCGACAGCCTCGGCCGTGATGCCGTACTCGGCGTAGAGGGTCTTGTAGTCGGCGGAGGCCCCGAAGTGCTCGAGCGACACGATGCGGCCGGCGTCGCCGACCACCTCGCGCCAGCCCTGCGCGACGCCCGCCTCGACCGAGACGCGGGCCCGGACGCCCGCGGGGATCACGGACTCGCGGTAGGCCTCGTCCTGCTTGTCGAACCACTCGCGCGACGGCATCGAGACCACGCGGGCCTGCACGCCGTCGGCGGCCAGCAGCTCGCGCGCCTCGACGGCGAGCTGGACCTCGGACCCGGTGCCGACGAGCACGACGTCAGGGGTGCCCTCGGTGTCGAGCAGCACGTAGCCGCCCTTGAGGGTGCCCTCGGCGCCGGCGAACCCGTCGGTGCCGCGCGGGAACGTCGGCACGTTCTGGCGCGTGAGCACCAGGCCCGCCGGGTTCTTCGTGTTCTCCAGGACGCCGCGCCACGCCCAGGCGGTCTCGTTCGCGTCGGCGGGACGCACGACGTCGAGGTTCGGGATGGCCCGCAGCGCCGCGAGGTGCTCGACCGGCTGGTGCGTCGGGCCGTCCTCGCCGAGGCCGATCGAGTCGTGCGTCCACACGAACGTCGACGGGATGCCCATGAGCGCCGCCAGGCGGACGGACGCGCGCATGTAGTCGGCGAACTGGAGGAACGTGCCGCCGTACGGCCGGGTCAGGCCGTGCAGCACGATGCCGTTGAGGATCGCGCCCATCGCGTGCTCGCGGATGCCGAAGTGCAGCGTGCGCCCGTAGGGGTCGCCCGGGAACTTCTTGGTCGCGTGCTCGGCGGGGACGAACGACGGGGCGCCGTCCATGGTCGTGTTGTTCGAGCCGGCCAGGTCGGCCGAGCCGCCCCACAGCTCGGGCAGCACGTCCGCGAGGGCGGAGAGCACCTTGCCCGACGCCGCGCGGGTCGCCACGCCCTTCTCGCTCGCCTCGAACTCGGGCAGCGCGTCGGTCCAGCCCTCGGGCAGCTCGTGCGACCGCAGGCGCTCCAGGAGCGCGGCCTGCTGCGGGTTGGCGTCCTTCCAGGCGGCGAACGCGGCCTCCCAGGCCTTCCGCTGGTCGGCCTGGCGCTCGGCGACGGAGCGCGTGTACGCGAGCACCTCGTCGTCGATCGCGAACGTCTTCTCGGGGTCGAGGCCGAGGGTCTCCTTGAGGCCCTTGATCTCGTCGGCGCCCATGGCCGAGCCGTGGATGCCGCCCGTGTTCTGCTTGGTGGGCGAGGGCCAGCCGATGATGGTGCGCAGCGCGATGATCGACGGCTTGCCGGTCTCGGCCTTGGCGGCGTCGAGCGCGGCGGCGAGGGCGTCGGTGTCCTCCGCGTAGCCGCCGTCGCCCGCGGTCCAGTCCACGCGCTGGGTGTGCCAGCCGTAGGCCTCGTAGCGCTTCAGCACGTCCTCGGTGAACGCGATGTTCGTGTCGTCCTCGATCGAGATCTTGTTGTCGTCCCAGATCACGACCAGGTTGCCGAGCTGCTGGTGGCCGGCGAGCGACGAGGCCTCCGAGGTGACGCCCTCCTGCAGGTCGCCGTCGGAGGCGATGACGTACACGTGGTGGTCGAACGGCGACTCGCCCGGGGCGGCCGCCGGGTCGAGCAGGCCGCGCTCGCGGCGGGCGGCGAACGCCATGCCGACGGCGGAGGCGAGGCCCTGGCCCAGCGGGCCGGTCGTGATCTCGACGCCCGCGGTGTGCCCGTACTCGGGGTGGCCGGGGGTCTTCGAGCCCCAGGTGCGCAGCGCGGCGATGTCGTCCATCTCGAGGCCGTAGCCTGCGAGGAACAGCTGCAGGTAGATCGTCAGCGACGAGTGGCCTGCGCTCAGCACGAACCGGTCACGGCCGACCCAGTCGGGGTCGGCGGGGTCGTGCCGCATGGTCTTCTGGAAGAGGAGGTACGCGGCCGGCGCGAGGGAGATCGCGGTGCCGGGGTGTCCGTTCCCCACCTTCTCGACGGCGTCGGCGGCCAGAGCCTTGATGCTCTTGACGGCTCGCTCGTCGAGCTCCGACCACTCCAGGGGCTTCAGCACGGGGTCGAAAGCGTTCACGAGTCCTCTTTCTCTCCGCCGGCGGCCCCCGGCCGGGCCGGAGAGACGCGCGGCGTGCGTGCGGTGGCGGCGGTGTGCCTGCCACCCGTTGTCGTTCGATTGCGTTCGGTTGCGTCAACAACCCTATACGCGTGGCTCTTCCCGTGCTCGGGCCTGTCCAGGCCCTGAGAGTCCTAGCCTGGCCAGGACAAATCTCACACCGGCGGCCGGGAATGCGGTGCGCGGGCACCTCCGAACGATGCGTACCATGGGCACGCACCCCCACCTGCCCGCAGACCCTCTCGAACGGAACCACGACGCGCCGTGAGCACGAGCCAGACGACGAACGGTCACACCGCGCGTCCCCAGACGTCCACCGCCGGACAGCCCGCAGCAGGCTTCGAGCCGCCGCGGCCGGGTGGCTGGTTCCTGCGGCGCGCGGGCGCCTACGTCGCGCTCACCAAGCCCAGGGTCATCGAGCTGCTGCTGGTCACGACCGTCCCGACGATGATCCTGGCCGCCGACGGCCTGCCGAGCTTCTGGCTGATCCTCGCGACGCTCGTGGGCGGCGCCGGGGCCGCGGGCAGCGCCAACGCGTTCAACATGTGGTGGGACCGTGACATCGACCAGGTCATGAACCGGACGAAGAAGCGTCCGCTGGCCACGGGGGAGATCACCCCGCGCGCCGGCCTCGTGTTCGCCTCGATCCTCGGCCTGCTCTCGCTCGCGTGGTTCGCGCTCGTCATCAACTGGGCGGCGATGTGGCTGACGCTGGCCGCCATCGCGATCTACGTCGTCGGCTACACGATGATCCTCAAGCGCCGCACACCGCAGAACATCGTGTGGGGCGGCATAGCGGGCTGCATGCCGGTGTTCATCGGCTGGGCGTCGGTGACCGGCGGGCTGAGCTGGGCGGCCCTCGCGCTGTTCGGCATCATCTTCTTCTGGACGCCGCCGCACTACTGGCCGCTGTCCATCAAGTTCAAGAAGGACTACGCCGCGGCCCAGGTGCCGATGCTGCCGGTGGTCAGCGACGACCGGCGCGTGGCGGCCGAGATGGTCGGCTACACGCTCGCGATGATCGCGTGCTCCCTGCTGCTCACGCCGCTGGCCGGCATGTCCTGGGTGTACACCGTCGTCGCGGCGGGCCTGGGCGCCTGGTTCCTGTGGTCGACGATCGCCATGCTCCGCAGGGCGCAGGGCCGCGCACGCGGCAAGCTCGGCGCCATGAAGGTGTTCCACGGGTCGATCACCTACCTGTCGCTGCTGTTCCTCGCGGTCGCGGTCGACGTCTTCCTGCCGCTCTGACGCTCACCGCCGGGCCAGCGCCCGGCATAGCCACGGTCATGATTCGGCCTGTCCCCGCGGCGCCGCCTAGGCTTGGCGTGTGACCGAGATCTCCACCGACCGAAGCGCCGACCAGCCCGGCAGCTATTCCGCGGGCCTGCCTGCCGCGTCCACCGTCACCCCCGAGAGCGACCTGGCCGCGCGCCGGGCCGCGCGGGAGAAGTCGCGGGTCGCGCCCGACTACGCACGCGCCTGGCTCCTGCTCTCCGCGATGCGGACCGAGCTGTTCGACAAGGCGCAGCTCTCGCGCGCCGACCAGGTGATCCTCGACTGCGAGGACGCGATCGACGACTCCCTCAAGGACGAGGCGCGCGAGAACGTCATCCGGTGGATCAAGGCCGGCGGCAGCGCCTGGGTGCGCATCAACGACCGCACCGCGCCCGCCTGGGCCGACGACGTCGCGTACCTGCGGGGGCTCGACGGGCTCAACGGCGTCATGCTCGCCAAGACCGAGAGCGCGGACGACGTCATCGACACCGCGCAGCGTCTCGGCGGCGACGTGCCGGTCATCCCGCTCGTGGAGTCGGCGCTCGGCATCGAGGAGGCGGTGCGCATCGCCAAGGCGCGCGGCGCGTTCCGCCTCGCGTTCGGCTCGGGCGACTACCGGCGCGACACGGGCGCCGCGAACGAGCCCATGGCCATGGCCTACCCGCGGACCCGGCTCGTGCTCGCCAGCCGCATCGGCGGGCTGCCCGGCCCGGTCGACGGCCCGACGGTCGGTTCGTCGCACGCGCTGCTGCGCGAGCAGTCGGCGGACGCCGTGAACCTCGGCATGACCGGCAAGCTGTGCCTCGACTTCGACCAGTCGAGCGTCATCAACGAGTCGTTCGCGCCCAGCCCGTCCGACGTGGCGTGGGCGGTCGACTTCTTCGCCGAGTTCGAGGCGGCGGGCTCGGTCATCCGCGACGGCAGCGACAAGCCGCGCCTCGCGCGTGCCCAGGTGATCCGGTCGCGCGCGGAGCTGTTCGGCATCAACCCGGCCTGAGCGAGACCTGACCCGGCATCCGCCTGCGCACCCTCCGGCGTGGCCTGCCGTCCCGGCGGGCCACGCTCGGCATGATGGGGCGGTGCCCACCGCCACCGCCCACCCGTCGTCGTCCCGCCAGGCCGCAGGCGCGGCGCTGGACGGCGCCCTGCGGGACTACCTCGCGCACCTGAGCGTCGAGCGGGGCCTCTCGGCCAACACGGTCGCCGCCTACCGTCGTGACCTCGCGCGGTACGTGGCCTTCGTCGACGCGGCCGGCCGCGTCCGGCTCGACTCCGTCACCGAGGCGGACGTGACGGCCTTCGTCGAGGCCGTGCGGCAGGGGTCCGACGGGGGGCGCCCGCTCTCGCCGTCGTCCACCGCGCGCGCCCTGGCGGCCGTGCGGGGCTGGCACCGGTTCGCGCAGGCCGAGGGCCTGGCGCGCGACGACCCGTCCGCCGAGGTGCGCGCGCCCACCCAGCTGCGCCGCCTGCCGCACGCCCTGTCCGTCGACGACGTCGCCGCCCTGCTCGACGCCGCGGGCACGGGAGACGGTCCGCTGCCGCTGCGCGACCGCGCGCTGCTCGAGCTGCTCTACGCCACGGGTGCGCGCATCTCGGAGATCGTGGGCCTCGACGTCGACGGCGTCGCGGACGCCGCCGTCGTGCGGCTGCTCGGCAAGGGCTCCAAGGAGCGGGTGGTGCCGGTCGGCTCGTTCGCGCGCGACGCGCTGCAGGCCTATCTCGTGCGCGCCCGCCCCGCGCTCGCGGCAGCGGGCCGCGGCACGGCGGCGCTGTTCCTCAACACCCGCGGCGCCCGCATGTCCCGGCAGACCGCGTGGGCCGCGCTGCAGTCCGCCGCGGCGCGCGCCGGGCTGACCGAGCACGTCTCGCCGCACACCCTGCGGCACTCGTTCGCCACGCACCTGCTGTCCGGCGGCGCGGACGTGCGCGTGGTCCAGGAGCTGCTCGGGCACGCGTCGGTCACGACGACGCAGATCTACACGATGGTCACGCCCGACGCCCTGCGCGAGGTCTACGCGGCCGCCCACCCCCGTGCCCGCTGAAGGACGCCACGCCGGGGCTTGACCCCGGTCGTGCCCACACTCTGGTATAGCGTGGCGGGCGTGAGCGAGGCAGCCAGCGAGGAGGGAGCGAGCGCGATGACCGACATGCTTCTCGGCAAGACCGTCGTCGGCGACTCCGACTCCCGGACCGTGCGCGACGTGGTCGGGCGGGTCATGCCCGACCTCCCGGAACCGGCGCCCCTGACGAGCCACGGGCCGGCCCGCATCATCGCGATGTGCAACCAGAAGGGCGGGGTCGGCAAGACGACCACCACCATCAACCTCGGCGCGTGCCTCGCCGAGTACGGACGCAAGGTGCTGCTGGTCGACTTCGACCCGCAGGGCGCCGCGTCCGTCGGCATCGGCGTGAACCCCCACGAGCTCGACCTCACGGTCTACAACCTGCTCATGGAGCGGGGCGTGGACATCCAGGACGTGCTGATCCCGTCCGGCATCGAGAACCTCGACGTGCTGCCCGCCAACATCGACCTGTCCGCCGCAGAGGTGCAGCTCGTGGGCGAGGTCGCCCGGGAGTCCGTGCTGGCCCGCGCGCTGCGTCCGGTGATGGACGACTACGACGTGATCCTCATCGACTGCCAGCCGAGCCTCGGCCTGCTCACGGTCAACGCCCTGACCGCCGCGCACGGCGTGCTCATCCCGCTGGAGTGCGAGTTCTTCGCGCTGCGCGGCGTCGCGCTGCTGGTGGAGACCATCGAGAAGGTGCGCGACCGGCTCAACCCGGCCCTCGAGATCGACGGTATCCTCCCCACCATGTACGACTCGCGCACCCTCCACTCCCGGGAGGTCGTGGCCCGGGTGCACGAGGCCTTCGGCGACACCCTGCTGCACTCGGTCATCGGCCGCACCGTGAAGTTCCCCGACGCCACCGTCGCGGCGGAGCCGATCACGGCGTACGCGCCGGGGCACCCGGGCGCCGCCGCGTACCGTCAGCTCGCCCGGGAGCTCGTGGCCCGTGGCGACGCTGCCTGAGGCGCCGCCGGAGGCGGAGGCGCCCGACAGCTCGGCGCCGGACACAGCCGTGACGGCCCCCGAGCCCGACGCCCCCGACGAGCGCCGCGCCTCCCGCACCTTCCAGGTCCGCCTGCACAACTTCGAGGGCCCGTTCGACCTGCTGCTCTCGCTCATCGCGAAGCACAAGATGGACGTCACCGAGGTGGCGCTCGCCGTCGTGACGGACGAGTTCGTCGCGCACATCCGCGAGGCCGAGCGTGCGTCACGGGAGGCCGCGGAGCGCGGCGAGGTGCACGAGTCGTGGGACCTGGGCGTGGCGAGCGAGTTCCTCGTCATCGCCGCGACGCTGCTCGACCTCAAGGCGGCGCGCCTGCTGCCGGGCGTGATCGACGAGGACACGGAGGACCTGGAGCTGCTGGAGGCCCGGGACCTCCTGTTCGCACGCCTGCTGCAGTACCGGGCGTACAAGGAGATCTCGAAGTTCGTGGCCGAGCGGCTCGCGGCGGGCGGACGACGCGTGCCGCGCCTGGCGCCGCTCGAGCCGCACCTCGCCGAGCTGCTGCCCGAGCTGGTCTGGGACACGCCGCCGGAACGCCTGGCGGACCTCGCCGCGAAGGTGCTGGCGCCCAAGCCGCCGCCCGTGGTCGGGCTGTCGCACCTGCACGGCTCCGCGGTCAGCGTGCGCGACGAGGCGGGCGTGCTCGTGCGGCGGCTGCGCACCGAGCGCTCGGTGACGTTCCGCTCGCTCACGTCGGGCACGGAGCGGCTCGTGACCGTCGCGCGGTTCCTCGCGCTGCTCGAGCTGTTCCGCGACGCGCTGGTCGCGTTCGAGCAGGTCACGCCGCTGGGTGAGCTCACAGTGCGGTGGACGGCGGGACCGGAGGACGGCGAGAGGTACCTCGGCCCGGGCGCCGGCCCGAGCGAGTTCGACGAGGAGAGCGGACCGGTCGCCGCCGACGGCGTTGCGCCCGACCCGGGCGGGATCGGGCACGACGGGACCGGGCACGACGGGACCGGGCAGGACGTGACGGAGCAGGCTGGGACGGAGGCGAGCACATGACGGTCGAGGAGCAGGCGCCGCAGGCCGTGGCGGACGGCGCCCCCGCGGAGGCGGACGCGCAGGGACGCACGGCTGCCGAGCAGCCGCTCGTCGACGTGCACACGCTGCCCGGCGGCGCGCACGCGGCGGTCGAGGCGGTGCTCATGGTCGCGGACGCGCCCATCCCCGCCGAGCGCATCGCCGCGGCGCTCGAGCTGACGCGGGACGAGACGGACGACATCCTGCACGAGCTCGCCGACGAGTACGCCGGCCACCTCGGCGGGCGGCCGCGCGGGTTCGAGCTGCGCCGCACGGCCGAGGGCTGGCGCATCTACTCGTCGACGGCGCACGCCGACCCGGTCGGGCGCTTCGTGCTCGACGGCCAGTCGGCCAAGCTCAGCCAGGCGGCGCTGGAGACCCTCGCCGTGATCGCGTATCGTCAGCCGGTCACCCGCGGCCAGGTCAGCGCCGTGCGTGGCGTGAACGTGGACGGCGTGGTGCGGACGCTCCTGACCCGCGGGCTGATCGCCGAGATCGGCCAGGACCCGAGCTCGGGTGCCGTCCTGTTCGGAACCACGGGATACTTCCTGGAGCGGATGGACCTCTCGTCGCTCGACGAGCTGCCTCCGCTCGCTCCCCACCTGCCCGACCTCGAGACGATCGAGGAACTCGACGGGCTGGACTCGACACCGAGAGACTGAACATGAGCAACGAACGCCGCGGCGGGAGCCGCCGCGACCAGCAGGGCAACCAGCACGGCAGCCAGCGCGGCAACCAGCAGGGCAGGCCGCAGGGCGGCAAGCCCGGCAGGCAGGGCGGCAAGCCGCAGGGCGGCAAGCCGGGCCGCCCGGCGGGTGCCCGTGGGGGCGCTGCCCGCACCCCCGCGAACGACCGCCGCCGGCGACCGGCCCGCCCGGCCGAGCCCCCGGTGGACGTGCACGTCGAGGGCGGCGTCCGGCTCCAGAAGGTGCTCGCCCAGGCAGGGCTCGGCTCGCGTCGCGCGTGCGAGGAGCTCATCGCGACGGGGCACGTCGAGGTCGACGGCCAGATCGTCACGGAGCTCGGGGTCCGGGTCGACCCGGCGACCGCCGTCGTGCACGTGGACGGGCTGCGCATCCAGCTCGACCAGGAGAAGGTGACGCTCGCGCTGAACAAGCCGCTCGGCGTCGTCTCGACCATGGACGACCCGAAGGGCCGGCCGACCGTCGCCGACCTCGTGCGCAACCGGGACGAGCGGCTGTTCCACGTGGGCCGTCTCGACGCGGACAGCGAGGGCCTGCTCCTGCTGACCAACGACGGCGAGCTCGCCAACCGGCTCTCGCACCCCCGCTACGGCATCGCCAAGACGTACCTGGTGACCGTCGAGGGCGAGGTGTTCCCGCGCATCTGCAAGCAGCTCGTGCGGGGCGTCGAGCTCGAGGACGGCGTCGCGAAGATGGACTCGGTGCACGTGGTGCAGCAGATCGACGACCTGGCGATGCTGGAGGTCGTGCTGCACGAGGGCCGCAACCGCATCGTGCGGCGCATGTTCGAGGCCGTCGGGCACCCGGTGACGCGCCTGGTGCGCACGCGGATCGGCCCCATCCCGCTGGGCGACCTCAAGCCCGGCCGCACGCGCGTGCTCGGCCGCACCGAGCTCGGCACGCTGATGAGCGCCGTCGACCTGTAACCTTCCCGGCTGGGCCGTACGGCCCGTACGGCCCGGCCAGGGCCACCACCCCACGACCTGCAGCACGGAAGCGAGCGAACCTGTGACCACCCCCGTAGTGATCGCCATCGACGGGCCGTCGGGCTCCGGCAAGTCCAGCGTCTCCAAGGCGGTCGCCGCGCGGCTCGGGCTGGCGTACCTCGACACGGGCGCGATGTACCGGGCGGCGACGGTGTGGGTCATGGAGACGGCGGACCTCGAGGACCCGACGTCCGTCGCCACGGCCGTGCGCGCGATGCCGCTGGTCATGGGCGTGGACCCGGCGGCGCCCGGTGTCGAGCTGGACGGGCGCGACGTCGCGACGACGATCCGCGGCACCGAGGTGACGACGAACGTCTCGAAGGTCGCCTCCAACCTCGAGGTGCGCGCGGAGCTCAAGCGGCGGCAGCGGGAGATCATCGACCAGGAGTCGAGCCCGACGGAGGCCGTGCTGTCCGGTGGCCGCGGGATCGTCGCCGAGGGGCGCGACATCACCACCGTCGTGGCGCCCGACGCCGACGTCCGCGTGCTGCTCACCGCGTCGGAGGAGGCGCGGCTGCGCCGCCGGTCGCTGGAGGTGCACGGCGCCGCCGACGCGTCCGCGGTCGACGCGACGCGCGACCAGGTGCTGCGGCGCGACCGGGACGACGCGAAGGTGACGTCGTTCCACACGGCCGCCGACGGCGTGGTCACGGTCGACTCCAGCGACCTCGACTTCGAGCAGACGGTCCAGGCCGTGCTCACCGTCGTCGCGCAGCAGACCGGGCGAGAGGTCGCGCCCTCGGCGTGAGCACGGCCCGGGCCGGGCCGATCGCCGCCGGGCTGTGCTTCCCTGAGGCCGCGGTCCGCAAGCACGCCGGGAACATCTTCGCCACGCTGCCGCTCGGCCCGGCGTCGGACCGGCGCGTCTCGGCCGTGCTCGCCTCCCTGCGCGACGAGTGACGTCGCGGCGGGCTCGGTGGAGCGCGACGCAGGTCATACGGCCACGGTTCGGCCTGGGCGCGCCGGGCCTGCGACAATGGGGGCATGACCCACGACCCCTCCGCATCGGAGGCTGCTGCGCGCCCCGCCGCGGCCCGAGAAGATGCCGCACCCGAGGTCGAGCCCGCGCTCGACGCCGTGGACCTCGACGAGGCCCTGAACGAGACCGAGGACGACCTCGCGCGCGAGCGTGCGCTGCGCGCCGGGCTGGAGGAGTTCGAGCTCGACGAGACGGACCAGGAGCTCCTCGAGGGGGAGTGGTCCGACGAGGAGGCCGAGGCCGAGCCGGTGCTGCCCGTGCTCGCGATCATCGGCCGGCCCAATGTCGGCAAGTCCACCCTCGTCAACCGCATCCTGGGCCGCCGCGAGGCCGTCGTGGAGGACAAGCCCGGCGTCACGCGCGACCGGGTGTCCTACCCGGCCGAGTGGGCGGGCCACCGGTTCCTGCTCGTGGACACGGGCGGCTGGGAGGTCGACGTCGCGGGCATCGAGTCGAAGGTCGCCGAGCAGGCAGAGGTCGCGATCTCGCTCGCCGACGCCGTGGTCTTCGTGGTCGACGCGGCCGTCGGCGCCACCGCGACGGACGAGCGCGTCGTCGAGCTGCTGCGCCGCTCCGGCAAGCCGGTCGTGCTCGCCGCCAACAAGGTCGACGGCGCGTCCGGCGAGGCCGACGCCGCCTACCTGTGGAGCCTCGGGCTGGGGGAGCCGTACCCGGTGTCGGCGCTGCACGGCCGCGGCACGGGCGACCTGCTCGACGCCGCGGTCGAGGCGCTGCCCGAGGAGTCCGCCCACGGCGCGCAGCGGCCGTCCGGCCCGCGCCGCGTCGCGCTCGTCGGCCGGCCGAACGTCGGCAAGTCGTCGCTGCTCAACAAGATCGCCGGCAGCGAGCGCGTCGTCGTCGACGACGTCGCGGGCACCACGCGGGACCCCGTCGACGAGCTGATCGAGCTGCGCGGCGTGCCGTACTGGTTCGTGGACACCGCGGGCATTCGGCGGCGCGTGCACCAGACGCGCGGCGCCGACTTCTACGCGTCGCTGCGCACCGCCGCCGCCATCGAGAAGGCGGAGGTCGGCGTCGTGCTCGTCGACGCCTCCAACCCGCTGACCGAGCAGGACATCCGCGTGATCCAGCAGGTCGTGGACGCGGGCCGCGCGCTCGTCATCGCGTACAACAAGTGGGACCTCATGGACGAGGACCGTCGCCCCTATCTCGAGCGCGAGATCGAGAAGGAGCTCGTGCAGATCCAGTGGGCGCCGCGCGTCAACCTGTCCGCGCGGACCGGCTGGCACGCCGAGCGCCTCGTGCCCGCGATCGAGCGGTCGCTGGCGTCGTGGGACCGGCGCGTGCCGACGGGCAAGCTCAACGGGTTCCTCGGCGAGCTCGTCGCGGCCCACCCGCACCCGCTGCGGGGCGGCAAGCAGCCGCGCATCCTGTTCGCGACGCAGGCCTCGACCCGCCCGCCGCGGTTCGTCATCTTCGCCACCGGGTTCCTGGAGGCGGGGTACCGGCGGTTCATCGAGCGCCGGCTGCGCGAGACGTTCGGGTTCGAGGGCACGCCCATCGAGATCTCCGTGCGGGTGCGGGAGAAGCGGCGCCGCTGAGGCGTGGGGTCGTCGACCGGGTCCGGACCGTCGCCGGACCGTGACCCGGCCGATGCCCGCCGGGCGGGCTGATCGCGGTACCTTCGGTTCGTGATCCCGGCCAGCATCCCGAGCCCCGACCCGGTGTGGTCCCAGTTCTCCCTGGGCCCGCTCACCATCCACACCTACGCCCTGTGCCTGCTGGCCGGCATCGCCGCCGCCGCGTACGTCACCGACCGGCGCCTGCGCGCCCGCGGCGCGGCACCGGGCCTGGCCCTCGACGTGACGATGTGGGCGGTGCCGATCGGCATCGTCGGCGCCCGCATCTACCACGTGCTCACGCACCTGAGCGACTTCACCGGCCCGGGCGTGGACCCGTGGGCCTGGGTGCGGATCTGGGAGGGCGGCAACGCCCTGTTCGGCTCGCTGCTCGGCGGTGCCGTCGGCGTCTGGATCGGGTGCCGTCAGTCCGGCCTGCGGTTCTGGTCGTTCGCCGACGCGCTGGCCCCCGGCCTGCTTCTCGCCCAGGCGATCGGCCGCCTCGGCAACTACGTCAACCAGGAGCTCTTCGGCCTGCCGACGACGCTGCCCTGGGGCCTCGAGATCCGCCCCGACGCCCCGATGTTCCCCGCCGGCACCCCCGAGGGCACGCTGTTCCACCCGCTGTTCCTGTACGAGATGATCTGGAACCTGGTCGGCGTGGCGCTGCTGCTCACGATCGAGCGCCGGGTGACCCGCCGTGCCGAGGCGCTCGCGACGCCGGGTCCCGGCCTGCGCTGGGGCCGCCTGTTCGGCCTCTACCTCGTCTGGTACGGGCTGGGCCGGAGCTGGCTCGAGGCGATCCGCATCGACCCGACGAGCGACGCACCCCTCGGCGTGCCGGCCAACATCTGGACCTCCGGCATCGCGATCCTGCTCGGCATCGCGATCGTCGTGCTGCAGGGCCGCAGGCACCCCGAGGCCGAGGAGTCGGTCTACGTGCCGGGGCGCGAGCCCGCGGAGGAGGTGGCGGACGGCGACGATGGCGCTGGGGCGGAGTCGACCGATGCTGCTGGGTCGGAGTCGGCTGACGGCGCTGGGTCGGAGTCGACCGTTGACGCGGGCTCGGAGCCGACCGCCGGTGCGAACCCGTCCGACGTCGACTCAGCCGACTCGGCCACCGGCCGGTAACCACCCGCACCCCCCGGCCGACTGCAGACTTCGTCGCACCGGCCGCTGCCCCCTCGGCCGAGTGCAGAGTTTGTGCTCGCCGACACCGCTGTCCCCCCGGACAAACTCTGCACTCGGCGGACGGCGCTCGGTGTCCGGTGTCCGGTGTCCGGCATGCCGCGTCCGGCGGGTGGTGACCGGTGCTCGGTGACCGGCGCCGCCAGCGACCGTCCCCTCGACCGAGTGCAGAGTTTGTGCTCGGGGATGCTGCCGCCGGGCGTACGAACTCTGCACTCTGCGGACGGCCGGTCGGCGGGCTCGGTGGAGCGCAGCGAGCCGGGGGCGATGCCCGGGCGAACCGACGACGGCCGCCGTGCCGCCGCGCTGCCCGCGCAGCCGTGCCGCTGCGCCGTCGTCCTGCCGCGCCTTCGCGCCGTCGTCGATCGTCTTCCACCCCGACGTCGATCGGCTTTCGGGGCCGTCAAAGACGATCGGCGTCGGGTTCGAAACTGATCGATCAGCGGCGCCCGCCCCGCCCGCCCCGGCCCGGTGAGGCACGGACCACAGCGACCGATACCGTTTTTCGCGCTCATTCGAGCGGGCGACGTGCAGTTTTGACCCATTCGTGACTCTTGTGGTGTTGACCACCCTGCCAAGGTTGGGCAGCGTTCTCTGTCGGCACGTGTGCCGGGCCGCTCCATCGCCGGTGTGCCGCACCCCCAGGCAAGTTCGAAGGAGAACCCAGTGCGTCGAAAGATCCCGCTCATCCTGACCGCTGCGCTCGCGTCAGTGCTCCTCGTGGCATGTGCGAGCGCCTCGGGCGCGGCCCCGGAGGGCTCGGCGTCCGCGACCGGCGGCCGGCAGGCGGTCACCGTCGGTGTCATCCCCATCGTGGACGTCGCCCCGATCTACCTCGGCGTGCAGGAGGGGATCTTCGCCAAGCACGGTCTCGACGTCACGCTCGAGCCGGCGCAGGGCGGCGCCGCGATCGTGCCCGCCGTGGTGGCCGGGGAGTACCAGTTCGGGTTCAGCAACGTGACGTCCCTGCTGCTGGCCTCCGCCGCGGGCGAGCCGCTCAAGGCGGTCGCGCCGGGCAACTTCACGACGGGGCAGGACGGCGTGGACTTCAGCGCGGTGGTGGCGCCCGCCGACTCCGACATCGCCACCGCGGCCGACCTGGCCGGCCGCACGGTCGCGGTGAACTCGCTCAACAACATCGGCGACACGACGGTGCGCAACGTCGTGGACGAGTCGGGCGGCGACCCGGCGGGCGTCGACTTCGTCGAGATGCCGTTCCCGGAGATGCTGCCGGCGCTGAGCGCGGGCGACATCGACGCCGCCTGGGTGGTCGAGCCGTTCCTGACCACGGCCGTGCAGCAGGGGGCGAAGGTCATCAGCTCGAACTTCGCCCAGACGGACCACGACCTGCTGGTCGCGGCCTACTTCACGTCCGACCAGCTCATCGAGTCCGACCCGGAGACCGTCGCGGCGTTCACGGCCGCGATCAAGGAGTCGCTCGTCTACGCGCAGGAGCACCCCGAGGAGACGCGGGCGGTCCTGGACACCTACACCGAGATCGACCCCGTCGTGAAGTCGGTGATGGTGATGCCGCGGTTCGCTGCCGACATCGAGCCCACCTACCTCCAGGTGCTGGCCGACCTCGGCCTCAAGTACGGCGTGTTCGACAAGCCGGTCGACGTGAACAAGCTCCTCGTGCAGGAGCCCGCGCAGTAGCGCACGCCTGGTCCGCTTGCGCCGCCCGCGTCCCGACGCGCGGGCGGCGCAGGCCTGTGACCTGCGGCTTCGTTCCCTCCGGCGGCGGGATGTGGTGACCGGATCGTGACCGGGCGGGGTGTTGACCCCGCCGGGCGATCCTGGGAGTGTTCTCTGTGAGCACGGGCGTTCGGAAGGCGTACACCGGCCCGGTGGCGCGCCGACTCTCATCGCATCCATCCGTTTCGAAGGAGAACCACAGTGCGTCGCACGTTCCCTCTCGCGGTGGTGGCCTCGGCCGCAGCCCTCGTCCTGACCGCCTGTGGCGGTACCGCCGACGCCGGAGGCGAGGGGGACGCCCCGGCCGACGGCGAGCTCACGCCGGTCACGGTCGGCGTCATCCCGATCGTCGACGTCGCCCCGATCTACCTCGGTGTCCAGGAGGGCTTCTTCGAGGAGCAGGGCCTCGACGTCACCCTCGAGCTCGCGCAGGGCGGAGCCGCGATCGTGCCCGCCGTCGTGAGCGGCGAGTACCAGTTCGGGTTCAGCAACGTCACCTCCCTGCTGGCCGCGTCGTCGCAGGGCCTGCCGCTGAAGGCGGTCGCTGCGGGCAACTTCACCACCGGCACGCCCGGCGAGGACTTCGGCGCCGTGGTCGTGCCCGAGGGCTCCGACATCAAGGACGCCGCCGACCTGGCCGGCCACACCGTCGCCGTCAACACGCTCAACAACATCGGCGACACCACGATCCGCAAGGTCGTCGGCGACGCGGGCGGCGAGGCGGGCGACGTCGAGTTCGTCGAGATGGGCTTCCCGGACATGCCGGCCGCGCTCGCGAGCGAGCAGGTCGACGCCGCCTGGGTCGTCGAGCCGCATTTGACCACCGCGCTGCAGCAGGGTGCCGAGGTCGTCGCGTCCAACTTCGCCGAGACCGACCCCGACCTCATGATCGCGGCGTACTTCACGTCCGAGCAGACCATCGCGGAGGACCCGGAGACCGTCGAGGCGTTCACCGCCGCGATGGAGGAGTCGCTCACCTACGCCGAGGAGAACCCGGACGAGACGCGTGCCGTCCTGGACACCTACACCGAGATCGACCCCGAGGTGAAGGAGGCCATGGTCATGCCCCGGTTCTCCGCCGAGCTGACGGACGCCTCGTTCCAGCTCCTGGCCGACCTCGGCGAGGAGGACGGCCTGTTCGACGAGCCCGTCGACGTGAGCAAGCTCCTGCCGTGACCCGCACGCACCGGCCTGCCGGTCGCCGCACCCCCGCCCGGGCCCTCGGCCTGGCGGGGGTGGCGGCGCTCCTGGTCGTGCTCGAGCTCGCACCGCGGCTCGGCCTGGTCGACGACCGGTTCCTGCCGCCGACCTCCCGGATCGCGGTGGCGCTCGCCCAGCGCCTCGGCACGCCGGACTTCTGGGTCGCGCTGGGCCAGACGCTGACCACGTGGGGCACCGGCCTGGCGATCTCCCTGGTCGCGGGCGTCGTGCTCGGTGTCGTCATCGGGTCGGTGCCCGTGCTGCGGGCCGTCACCGCCTCGACCATCGAGTTCCTGCGGCCGGTGCCGTCCGTCGCGCTCATCCCCGTGGCCGTGCTGCTGTACAGCACGGGGATGGCCGGCACGCTCATCCTCGTCGTGTACGCGAGCTTCTGGCAGGTGCTCGTGCAGGTCCTGGCGGGCGTGCGCGACGTCGACCCCGTCGCCGCCGACACCGCACGCTCCTACCGGTTCTCGGCGCTGACCCGGATCCGCACCGTCGTGTGGCCGACGACGCTGCCGTACGCGATGACGGGTCTGCGGCTGGCCGCGAGCGTCGCCCTCATCCTCACGGTCACCGGGGAGCTCCTCATCGGCACGCCCGGCATCGGCAAGGCGCTCGGCATCGCGCAGTCGTCGGGCGCCGTCGACTCCATGTACGCGTACGTCGTCGTCGCCGGGCTGCTCGGCGTCGTCGTCAACGTGCTCGCCCGGGCCCTGGAGCACCGGGTGCTCTTCTGGCACCCGTCCGTGCGCGGGGAGGTGGCGGCATGAGCACGCTGCGTCGCGTCGCCCGGTCGGTGCTGCTGACCCTCGGGCTGCCCGTGGCCATCCTCACCGTGTGGTGGGTCGCGAGCGCGGGCAGCACGTCGTTCTACAGCCCGCCGCTGGCCGAGATCGTCGGCACGTCCCGCGAGACCTGGTTCTCGGCGCCGCTCGCGGAGAGCCGGCTGGCCGTCGACGTCGTGCCGTCGGTGCTGCGGCTGCTGGCTGGGTACGCCGTCGCGCTCGTCGTCGGCGTCGCGCTCGGCGTCGCCGTCGGCTCCTCGCGGGCGCTGCGGGCCTTCCTCGAGCCTGTGCTCGAGTTCTTCCGCGCCATCCCGCCGCCGGTCCTCGTGCCCGTGCTCATGCTGTTCTTCGGCATCGGCGACACGATGAAGATCGTCGTGATCGCCATCGGGTGCGTGTGGCCCGTGCTGCTCAACACGGTCGAGGGCGTGCGCGGCCTCGACCCCGTGCTGCGCGACACCGCCCGGGCCTACCGGCTGGGCCGCGTGGCCACGCTGCGCCACCTCGTGCTGCGCGGCGCGAGCCCGCAGATCGTCACGGGCGCGCGGCAGGCCCTGTCGATCGGCATCATCCTCATGGTCATCAGCGAGATGTTCGCCGCCAAGGACGGGCTCGGCTTCTCGATCGTCCAGTTCCAGCGCAGCTTCGCGATCCCGGAGATGTGGAGCGGGGTCCTCCTGCTCGGCGTCGTGGGCGTGCTGCTGTCCCTCGTCTTCCGCGCCGTGACGGACGCGGTCCTGCGCTGGTACCTCGGGTACCGGCAGTCCCAGCACGGAGGTGCCTGACATGACCAGCCCCGCGGACGTGGCCCCGGACCACGACGTCGTCGACCACCCGGGCGGCGCGAGCCTCGAGGTGCGCCACCTGCGCAAGGTCTACGCCGGCCGCGGCGAGCCCGTCGAGGCCGTCGCCGACCTGACCTTCGAGGTCCGGCCCGGCGAGCTCGTCTGCGTCGTCGGCCCCTCGGGTGCGGGCAAGACGACGCTGCTGCGCTGCCTGGCCGGCCTCCTGCCCGCCACGTCGGGCGAGCTCGCGCTCGGCGGCTCGCCCATCACCGGCCCGCCGCCCGGCATGGCCGTGGTGCTGCAGGAGTACGGGCGCTCGCTGTTCCCGTGGATGAGCGTGGCGCAGAACGTCGAGCTGCCCCTCAAGGAGAAGGGCGTCGCGAAGGCGCGCCGGGCCGAGCTCGTGGCCGAGACGCTCGCGGCGGTCGGGCTGGCCGACGTCGCGCGCTCCTACCCGTGGCAGCTCTCCGGCGGCATGCAGCAGCGCGTCGCGATCGCGCGCGCCGTCGCCTACGAGCCGCAGGTGCTGCTCATGGACGAGCCGTTCGCCGCGGTCGACGCACAGACCCGGTTCGAGCTCGAGGACCTGGTGCGCACGCTGTGGAAGCGGCTCGGGATCACCGTCGTCTTCGTCACGCACGACATCGACGAGGCGATCTACCTCGGCGAGCGGGTGCTGGTGCTGTCGGCGCGCCCCACGGTCGTGCTGGAGGACGTCGAGGTCGGCCTCGGTGCCGACCGCGACCAGCTCGAGACCCGCGGGGACGCGGAGTTCGCGCGCCTGCGCACGCACGTCTACGAGCTCGTCCAGCAGGCCAAGCAGGGCGTCCGTAGCCTGGCGGACGCGCACCTGACCCATCCGGCGGACGCACCGCCGCCGCCCGGGGCGTGAACCGTGCTGCGAACCGAGGGGGACGAGATGGTGAGGGACGAGACGGCCGGCGACGACGCCGCGCGGTCGCCGGAGTTCGTGCAGTCGCTCGAGCGGGGGCTGGCGGTGATCCGGGCGTTCGACCAGGAGCACCGGTCGCTCACGCTGAGCGACGTCGCGCGGGAGACCGGGCTGAGCCGGGCGTCGGCGCGCCGGTTCCTGCACACGCTCGTCGAGCTCGGGTACGTCGCCACCGACGGGCGGGAGTTCACGCTGCGCCCGGCGATCCTCGACCTCGGCTACGCCTACCTGTCGAGCCTGACCCTGCCGGAGATCGCGCTGCCGCACCTGCAGGAGCTGTCCCAGCGGGTGGGGGAGTCGTCGTCGGTCGCCGTGCTCGACGGCGCGGACATCGTCTACGTGGCCCGCGTCGCCACCCACCGGATCATGAACGCGGCGATCCAGGTGGGCACGCGGTTCCCCGCGTACGCGACGTCGATGGGCCGGGCCGTGCTCGCGCACGCGGAGCCTGCCGTCGTGGACGACTACCTCGCCGAGACGACGCTCGCGGCGCTGACGCCGCGCACGGTCACCGCGCCGGACCGGCTGCGCGCCGTGCTGGGACAGGTCCGCGAGCAGGGCTGGGCCCTGGTGGACCAGGAGCTCGAGGAGGGGCTGCGCTCGGTGGCGGCCCCGCTGCGGGACGGCGCGGGCCGCGTGGTGGCGGCCGTGAACGTCTCGGCGCCGGTCCGGCGGGGCTCCGTCCCCGAGATCCTGGAGCACCTGCTGCCGCCGCTGCTGGAGGCCGCGCGGGCCATCGAGGCCGACGTGGCCCGGATGAGAGGAACGATCTGATGGCTGTGCCGACGCAGGACGCCTACGTGCTCGACGCGGTCCGGACGCCGTTCGGCCGCTACGGCGGGGCGCTGTCCCACGTGCGGCCCGACGACCTGGCCGCCTTCGTGGTGGGCGAGGCCGTGCGGCGCGCGCCGGACCTGGACCCCGCGCTGGTGGACGACGTGATCCTCGGCAACGCGAACGGCGCCGGGGAGGACAACCGCGACGTCGCCCGCATGGCCGTGCTGCTCGCCGACCTGCCGATCACCGTGCCCGGCGTGACCGTCAACCGCCTCTGCGGCTCGTCCCTCGAGGCCGCCGTGCAGGCCGCGCGCGCGATCGAGGCGGGCGACGCCGACGTCGTCGTCGCGGGCGGCGTCGAGTCCATGAGCCGCGCGCCGTACGTGCTGCCCAAGTCCGAGAAGCCGTTCCCCGCGGGGGACCTGACCCTCTCCTCGACCACGCTCGGCTGGCGCATGGTCAACCCGCGCATGCGCGCGGAGTGGACCGTCTCGCTCGGCGAGGCCACCGAGCGCCTGCGCGAGCGGCACGGCATCACGCGCGAGCGGCAGGACGAGTACGCCCTGCGCAGCCACACGCTGGCCCACGCGGCCTGGGAGGCCGGGCACTACGACGACCTCGTGACGCCGTACCCCGCCGCGGGCAGGCACCCGGTGCTGACCCGCGACGAGCCGATCCGGCCGGACACCTCGCTGGAGCGGCTCGCCACGCTCGCGCCCGCGTTCCGGCCGGCGGGCGACGGTCCGGGCACCGGCACCGTGACGGCGGGCAGCTCCTCGCCGCTGACCGACGGCGCCTCCGCCGCGCTCATCGGCTCCGAGCGCGCCGTCGCGCTCACGGGCCTGCAGCCGCTCGCGCGGATCGCGGGCCGCGCGACCGTCGCGAACGAGCCGCAGTACTTCGGGTACGCCCCCGTCGAGGCCGTCGAGCGCGCCCTGGACCGGTCCGGCATCGGCTGGGCCGACGTCGCCGCCGTCGAGATCAACGAGGCGTTCGCCGCGCAGACCCTCGCGTGCACCGACGCGTGGGACGTGGACCCGGAGATCGTCAACGCGTGGGGCGGCGCCATCGCGCTCGGCCACCCGCTCGGCGCCTCGGGCACGCGCGTGCTCGGTACGCTCGCGCGCCGCCTGGCCGCACAGGGCGCCCGCTGGGGCGTGGCCGCGATCTGCATCGGCGTGGGGCAGGGCATGGCCGTGGTGCTCGAGAACGTGTCGGGCGGGAGCCCGGCATGAGCGCGACGGTCCTGGCCCCCGACGCGCTCGCCGCGCTCGGGGACGTCGCCGACGGCGCGACCGTGATGATCGGCGGGTTCGGCCCCGCGGGTCAGCCGACCGAGCTCGTCGAGGCGCTGCTGGCCCAGGGCGCCACGGGGCTGACCGTGGTGAGCAACAACGCGGGCAACGGCGACGACCCGCTCGCGCGGCTCATCCGCGACGGGCGCGTGGCGAAGATGGTGTGCTCGTTCCCGCGGCAGGTCGACTCGTGGCACTTCGACGCCGCCTACCGGTCGGGTGCGGTCGAGCTCGAGCTCGTGCCGCAGGGCAACCTCGCCGAGCGCATCCGGGCCGCCGGCGCGGGCATCGGTGCGTTCTACACGCCGACCGGCTACGGCACGCCGCTCGCCGACGGCAAGGAGACCCGCCGCATCGACGGCGTCGACCACGTGCTCGAGCACCCCATCCACGCCGACCTGGCCCTCGTGCGCGCCGACCGGGCCGACCGCGCGGGCAACCTCGTCTACCGCAAGACCGCGCGCAACTTCGGCCCCGTCATGGCGACGGCGGCCCGGCGCACCGTCGTGCAGGTGCGCGAGGTCGTGCCGGCGGGCGCCCTCGACCCCGAGGCCGTCGTGACGCCGGGGATCTACGTGGACGCCGTCGTCGCGACGGGCACGCACGCCGGGGGAGAGGCGAGCGCATGACCCACCTGGAGCACGCCCCGCGCACCGACACGCCCCTGACCAAGGCCCAGATCGCCGCCCGCGTCGCCGCGGACATCGCGCCCGGCTCGTACGTGAACCTCGGCATCGGGCTGCCCACGCTCGTGGCCGACCACCTCGACCCCGGCAGCGGCGTCACCCTGCACACCGAGAACGGCATGCTCGGCATGGGCCCCGCGCCGGAGCCCGACGCCGCCGACCCGGACCTCGTCAACGCGGGCAAGACGCCGGTCACCGAGCTGCCGGGCGCCGCGTACTTCCACCAGGCCGACTCGTTCGCCATGATGCGCGGCGGCCACATCGACGTGTGCGTGCTCGGCGCGTTCCAGGTCTCCGTGACCGGCGACCTCGCCAACTGGTCGACGGGCGAGCCCGGCGCGGTGCCCGCCGTCGGCGGCGCCATGGACCTCGCCGTCGGCGCCCGGCGCACCGTCGTGACCATGACCCTGCTCACCAAGGACGGCGCCCCCAAGCTCGTGGAGCGCTGCACGCTGCCGCTCACCGGCGTCGCCTGCGTCTCGCGCGTCTACACCGACCTCGCGGTGCTCGACGTCGGGCCGGACGGCGCGCGCGTCGTCGAGACGTTCGGCACCACGCACGGCGAGCTGGAGACCCTGCTCGGCCTGACTCTCGGAAGGACCTCGTGACCGCCCCGACCTCCGCAGCACCCGTGCCCGAGCGCACGCCCGTCGCCGTCGTGGGTGGCGGGCCCGCCGGGCTGCTGCTCTCCCACCTGCTGCACACGTCGGGGATCGAGCACGTGGTGCTGGAGGCCCGCACGCGCGAGGAGATCGAGAACACCCACCGCGCCGGGATCCTCGAGGCGTCGTCGGTGCAGGTGCTCGTCGACCACGGCCTGGACCGGGTGCTGCGCGAGGGCGACCGGCACGACGGCATCGTGCTGCGCTTCGACGGCGCCGACCACCGCGTCGACCTCACCGGGCTGACCGGCCGCAGCGTGTGGCTCTACCCGCAGACCGCCGTCTTCACCGACCTCGCCACCCGGCGCGCGGCCGACGGCGGCGACGTGCGCTGGGGCGCCACCGTCACCCGCGTGCTCGACGCGGACGGCGACCGCCCCGGCGTGCTGTGGACCGACGCCGAGGGGACCGGGCACGAGCTGCGCTGCGACGTGCTGGTCGGCGCCGACGGCTCGCGCTCGACCCTGCGGCACACCCTGCCCGAGGCGCAGCGCCGCACGTACGCGCACGAGTACCCGTACGCGTGGTTCGGCGTGATCGTCGAGGCGCCACGCAGCGCGCCCGAGCTGGTCTACACGACCTCGGAGCACGGGTTCGCGCTGATCAGCCAGCGCACCGACACCCACCAGCGGATGTACTTCCAGTGCGACCCCGACGAGGACCCGGAGGGCTGGAGCGAGGACCGGATCTGGGCCGAGCTGCAGCGCCGTGTCGCCGGGCCCGACGGCTTCCGGCTCGTCGAGGGCCCCGTGCGCGAGCGGTCCGTGCTGCGCTTCCGGTCCTCGGTGGTCGAGCCCGTGCGGCACGGCCGCATGCTGCTCGCCGGCGACGCCGCCCACACCGTGCCGCCCACGGGCGCCAAGGGGCTCAACCTGGCGCTCGCGGACGTGGTGGTGCTGCACGACGTGCTGGAGACGTGGTTCGCGACGCGCGACGACGCGGTGCTCGACGCGTACGGGCACCGCGTGGCGGAGCGCGTGTGGCGGGCGCAGCACTTCTCGGCGTGGATGAGCACGATGCTGCACTCCCACCCGGGCGAGACGGGGTTCGCGGCACGGCGGCGTCTGGCCGAGCTGCGCACGCTCGTGGCCTCGGAGGCGGGGCGGCGGTTCCTCGCCGAGGGGTACACGGGCTGGGGACCGGTGCTGGGCACGGGTCCGGGAGCGATGTCGGCAGCGATGCCGGGAGGGGAAGGACGATGACGGTGCAGGACGCCGGGCAGGACACCGGGCAGGACACCGGGGACCCCGCGGCGGGCGAGGTCTCGGGCACGGGTCCGGCCACGGTGCTGGACGCCGCGGCGGAGTCGCAGGCGCAGCTCAGCGCCGAGATCGAGGCGGGTCACGCCGCGTACGCGGCCGGCCGGGAGCGGGGCGAGCCGGAGGAGCACGGCCCGCGCAAGAACTGGCCGCCGTACCGCAGCTCGCTGCTGCGCCATCCGACCAAGGATCTGCACCACGCCGACCCGGAGACCATCGAGCTGTACGCGCCGGTGTTCGGCGAGCGGGACATCGGCCCGCTCGAGGCCGACCTCACGGTGCAGCGCGGCGGGGAGCCGATCGGGGAGCGGATCGTGGTGCGCGGGCGCGTCGTCGACGGGGAGGGACGGCCCGTGCGGCGCCAGCTCGTCGAGGTGTGGCAGGCCAACGCCGCGGGCCGGTACGTGCACAAGCGCGACCAGCACCCGGCGCCGATCGACCCGAACTTCACGGGCATCGGCCGCATGCTCACCGACGACGACGGCTGGTACCGGTTCCAGACCATCAAGCCCGGCCCGTACCCGTGGAAGAACCACTTCAACGCGTGGCGGCCCGCCCACATCCACTTCTCGCTGTTCGGCCGCGAGATCACGCAGCGCATCGTCACGCAGATGTACTTCCCGGGCGACCCGCTGTTCGCGCTGGACCCGATCTACCAGTCGATCCAGGACCCGCGCGCCCGCGAGCGCCTGGTGGCGACCTACGACCACGACCTGTCGGAGCACGAGTGGGCCACGGGGTACCGGTGGGACATCGTGCTGACGGGGTCGCACCGCACGTGGACGGAGCCGGAGGACGGCGATGAGTGAGGTCCTGCCCGTGAGCCTGCCCCCGACGCCCGGGCAGACCGTGGGCCCGTTCTTCGGGTACGCGCTGCCGTACGCGCGCGGCAACGAGCTGGTGGAGCCGGGTACGCCGGGCGCGGTGCGCCTGCACGGCACGGTGCGCGACGGCGCGGGCAACCCCGTGCCGGACGCGCTGCTGGAGATCTGGCAGGCCGACCCGGCGGGCCGGGTGCCCGCACGCAGCGGGTCGCTGCTGCGGGACGGCACGTTCGCCGGGTGGGGCCGGGCCGAGACCGACCGCGAGGGCGGGTTCTGGTTCCGTACGCTGCTGCCGGGCGCGACCGAGGCGGGTCGCGCGCCGTTCTTCCACGTGACGCTGTTCGCGCGCGGGCTGCAGGACCGTCTGTTCACGCGCGCGTACCTGCCGGCGTCGGACGGCGCGGGCCGTGCCGCTCTCGACGCCGACCCGCTGCTCGCCTCGCTGGACCCGCGGCGACGCGCGACGCTGGTCACCGAGCGCGAGCCGGACGGCTCGCTGCGCTGGGACGTCCGGCTGCAGGGGGAAGGGGAGACGGTGTTCCTCACCTATGACGCGGGGCCGCACGCGGGCAGGGACGGCGTCGGTGCGTGACGTCGGGCTGCTGTTCCCCGGCGCGGCGGGCGACGACGTGACCGACGACGTCGCGGTGCTGCGGGCGCTGCTGCGGGCGGAGGTGGCGTGGGTGCGGGCGCAGGCGACGGCCGGGCTGGTGCCGGGCCCGGTCGCGGACGCGGTCGCGGCG
>NZ_JABEMG010000119.1 GCF_013004695.1 Promicromonospora citrea | reverse complement strand
CCCGGACGGGGGCCGCCGGACCGCTCGCCGCTCGCCTCGGAGCGCTCGGGACGCTGCCCCGGACGCGGCATGCCCTGGCTGGTCGCGAACGGGTTGTTGCCCGGACGCGGCGCACCGCCACCCGGACGGTCGCCGCCACCCGGACGGCCACGGCCGCCACCGGGGCGCGGCATGCCCTGGCTGGTCGCGAACGGGTTGTTGCCCGGACGCGGCGCGCCGCCACCCGGACGGTCGCCCGGGCGGGGGCCACGGCCGCCGTCACGCGCGGGGCGAGACGGTGCGGCACCGGGCTTGGGGGCACCGGGCCGCGGGGTCGCGGCCGGCTTCGGGGCACCCGGCTTCGGAGCGGCAGCGGGCTTCGCCGAGGCCGCGGGCGCGGGCTGCGCCTCCTCGGCGGCCGGGGCCGGCGCGGGTGCCTCCTGCGTGGGCTGGGGAGCCGGGGCGGGTGCGGGAGCAGGCGCCTCGGCACGGGGTGCCGCCGGCTTGGCGGCAGGCTTCTGGGCCGCGGGCTTCGCGGCAGGCTTGGGTGCGCTGGGCGCGGGCTTGGCCGCACCGCCCTTGTCGGACGCGCCAGCAGCGCCACCGGCAGGGAACTTGTCGCGCATCGCGCGCTCGACCGGCGCCTCGAGGGTCGAGGAGGCCGAACGGACGAACTCTCCTGCGGCCTTCAGCTCGGCCATCAGGGTCTTGCTCTCCACTCCGAGCTGCTTGGCGAGCTCGTGAACGCGGATCTTAGCCACATCTCTCCTGTCTCGGTCCGTCCCGGGACAGGGAGGACCGCCATCAGTACTTGGTACTCATCGCTGGGGACTCATCGGGTGCCCATCGGCTTCTGACCCGCTTCCTTGTCGACGATTCGCAGAGTGCGGCCGGACGCCTCGTGGCGTCCGGTCGGGACGGTCGTGCGGCCGGTGCACTCACCGGCCGAGGTGTGCTCGTACCTCGCCCAGGTCGACGGGGCCGCCGACGCGCAGCGCGCGTGGCACGGCCCTGCGACGCTCGGCGAGCTCCAGGCACCGCGGCTCCGGATGGATCCAGGCGCCGCGACCCGGCAGGCCGGCCCGGACGTCGACGACGACGTGCGGTGGACCAGCCACCGCGTCACCGTGCGTCGAGGGGTCCAGCACCAGACGCAGGAGTGCAGACCGCTGGTCGCGCTCCCGGCACCCGACACACGTACGCACCGGACCTTCGTCCGGCACAGGGTACGTCGAGGAGCGGGCGCGCGGCCCAGACTCGGACAGTCTACCGCGCCCTCCCACCGGCCGTTACCGACCCCTGCTCGTGTCGGCGGGCGCGCCACCTGCGCCGTCGGCCGCCTCGTCGGACCGGATGTCGATCCGCCAGCCGGTCAGCTTGGCCGCGAGGCGGGCGTTCTGCCCCTCCTTGCCGATCGCGAGCGAGAGCTGGTAGTCGGGCACGATCGCCCGTGCCGCGCGGGCGTCGGGGTCCACCACTGTGACCGACGACACACGGGCCGGCGACAGGGCGCTCGCGACGAAGGTCGCCGGGTCGTCGCTGTGGTCGACGATGTCGATCTTCTCCCCGCGCAGCTCGGCCATGACCGCCCGGACACGGGCCCCCATCGGGCCGATGCAGGCGCCCTTGGCGTTGAGGCCCGCCACACGCGAGCGGACCGCCATCTTGGTGCGGTGCCCCGCCTCGCGGGCGATGGCCGTGATCTCCACCGAGCCGTCGGCGATCTCCGGGACCTCCAGCTCGAAGAGCTTGCGCACGAGGTTCGGGTGCGTACGGCTCAACGTGATCTGGGCACCCTTCATTCCGCGGCTGACCTCGACGACGTAGGCGCGCAGGCGCTCGCCGTGCACGTACTCCTCCGTCGGCACCTGCTCGTGCGGCGGCAGCACGGCCTCCGTGCCACCGACGTCGACCAGGACCACGCGCGGGTCGCGGCCCTGCTGGATGACACCGGCCAGGACCTCGCCCTCCTTGCCCCGGAAGGTGCCGAGCACCTGGTCGTCCTCGGCGTCGCGCAGCCGCTGCACGATGACCTGGCGAGCCGTCGCGGTGGCGATGCGCCCGAAGTCCTGGGGCGTGTGGTCGAACTCGGGGCCGAGCTCGGCGGTGGGGCGCGACTCGGGGTCGTCCGGGTCGGCCGCGACCGGGATCTCCTCGCGCGCCCAGACGGTGACGTGGCCCGTCGAGCGGTCGAGCTCGACGCGGGCCCTGGGGTACGCGTCGGGGGTGCGGTGGTAGGCCGAGAGGAGCGCCTGCTCGATGGCCGCGACGAGGACGTCGAGACTGAGGTCCCTCTCGCGCTCCAGCATCCGCAGGGTCGTCATGTCGATGTCCATGTCAGCCTTCCTCGTTGCGGCCGGGGCGGTGGCCCTCGGTCGCGTCGTCGAAACCAGCACCGGCCGAGTCGTCGTCGGTGTCTTCTGCACTCTCGCCCAGTTCGCCTGCCGCGGCATCCTGGGCGTCGTCGAGGCGCTTGAGCTCCACCTCGACCTTCCCCCGGACGACGTCGGCGAGGGCGATGCGCCGGTCGCCGTCGAGCACGAGGACGGCGGCGTCGGCCACCGTGCCGTCCTCGCCGGCCCCCTCGGTCACGACGTCCGTGAGGCGGCCCTCCGCGCGGCCGCCGTCGGCCAGCTTGAGGGTCACCAGGCGCGTCCGCGCACGCTTGAAGTGCCGCAGCTCGGTCAGGGGCCGGCTCGTGCCCGGCGTCGAGATCTCGAGCGTGTAGGCGCCCGCGACGACGTCGTCCACGTCGAGCGCCGCCGAGACGGCGCGCGACACCTCGCCCAGCGTGTCGGAGTCGAGGCTGCCGACGGCGTCCTCCGGCAGGTCGACGGTGACGCGTACGACCGAGCGGCTGCCCGCCCGGGAGACGGCCACCTCCTCGAGGTGGAGGCCCTCCGCCTCGACCGCCGGCCGCACCACGTCGCGAACCGCATCCGCCTGCTGTGTCATCGCCTTCCTCCCGTCGGCTCCCCCCGTGCGGGGGCACGGTTCGAGCCGGAACGGTTCGACCGATGTGCTGTTGTTGTCTGCTACCTGCGCCCAGCCTAACGAAGCCACAGGCCACGGCACCTCACGCCGGGCGTGACGTGGGCGACGGTCGGGAGCCGGTGGGCCGTGCGGGCGGGTCCTGAGGACGGGTCCTGTGGGCGGGTCATGACATCATCGGCCACGATGAACGCCAACGGCCCCAGGTCCCGCACCCGCCGCCGGTCCGGTCCGGCCGCGCTCGCCCTCGCGTGCGCCGTCGTCCTCGCAGGCTGCGGGGTACGGCTGGAGACGCCGCCGCCGACCGAGCCGGTACCGGACGCCGCCGAGGTCGTGCGGCGCACCGCCGTCGCCGACGCGCTGCTGGTGGCCGAGCAGGCCGAGGCAGCGGCGGATGGCACCAGGGTGCCCGGCCCCGTCGCGGAGGAGCTCGCGCGCATCGCGACCGCCACGGCCGAGCACGCCGAGCAGCTCGGCGGCGAGTACGACTCGGGGCTGGACGAGATCGTGGCCGACCCGTCCGAGGCGTCACCGTCTCCCAGTGCCCGCCGGCACACGCCTGCCTCGACGCTCACCGCGCTCACCGACTCGGCCGCGCGCACACGGGCCGCCGCGAACCAGGCGCAGCCCGGCCCGCTCGGCCGCCTGCTCGCCTCCGTCTCCGCCGCACAGACCCGGTACGCCGTCGACCTCGCGCAGCTGATCGACGCCGACCCGCCGGAGCTGTCACCGGCCCAGGTCCCCCAGCCGGAGGACGAGCCGAGCGGCGAGGCGAGCTCGCCCGAGCCGGCGTCGGCGGGCACGCAGGAGGTGCCCGTGCCCCCCGCCGGCCTGTCCGCGGAGGACCTCACGGCGCTCGTGCTCGCGGAGGACTCCGCGGGTTTCGCCCTCGAGGTGCGCGCAGCCCAGGCCGACGGGGCGGTGCGCGAGCGGGCGCAGGAGCGCGCCAGGGCCCACCGCACCCGGGCACAGGGCTGGGCCCTGGTCGCGGGCGTCGACGGGACGGAGCAGGACCCGCGTCAGGTCGCGTACACCGTGCCCCGCGCGGACACGCCGACACCGGACCTCGCGCGCGAGCTCGAGGACGGCCTCGCGAGGAACTACGCGTCGCTCGTCGCACGGGCCGAGCCCGGGACGCGCGGCGCACTGGTCGCGCTGCTCGTCGACAGCACGCTGGCCGCGGGCCGCTGGGGCGCCGAGCCGGTCCCGTTCCCGGGCCTGCCGGAACAGTCCTGACGCCACGGCCGACCCGGCCGCGACTCCGGCTCCGTCGAGTGCGGGACCGTCACCCGTCCTCGTGGGCGGAAGGGCGCGGTCCCGCACTCAGGTGTGCTCAGGCCAGCAGGGTCGCGACGCGCTCCGCGACGGCGGCGGCGGCCTCGGCCACCGGGAGCTGCTCCGCCTCGCCCGCGCGCGGCCGCACCTCGACGAGGCCGTCGGCCAGGCCCTTGCCCACGACGACGATCAGCGGGGCGCCGAGCAGCTCGGCGTCCTTGAACTTCACGCCGGGCGAGACCTTCGGCCGGTCGTCGTACAGCACCTCGACGCCGCGGGCCGCGAGGTCGTCCGCGAGCGCCGCCGCGGCGTCGAACACCGCGGCATCCTTGCCCGTCGCGACCAGGTGCACGTGCGCCGGCGCGACGTGCGCCGGCCAGGCCAGGCCCTTGTCGTCGTGGTTGGCCTCCGCGAGCGCCGCGAGCGCGCGCGTGACGCCGACGCCGTAGGAGCCCATGGTGACGACGGCCTGCTTGCCGTTCTCGTCGAGCACCTGCAGGCCGAGCGCCTCGGCGTACTTGCGGCCGAGCTGGAAGATGTGGCCCATCTCGATGCCGCGCGCGAGCTCCAGCGGGCCGGAGCCGTCGGGCGCGGGGTCACCGGGGCGCACCTCCGCGGCCTCGACGGTGCCGTCGGACGTGAAGTCGCGCCCGGCCACGAGGTCGAACACGTGCCTGCCCTGCTCGTTGGCGCCCGTGATCCAGCGCGTTCCCGGCACGACGCGGGGGTCGAGCAGGTAGCGGACGGCGGGCACCTTCTCGCCGTCGGGCCCTTCGACCTGCTCGCCCTGGGGGCCGAGCGCCTGCGGGCCGATGTACCCCTTGACGAGCTGCGGGAACCGCGCGAAGTCCTCGTCGGTGGCGGCCTCGGGCTCGGCGGGGCTGAGGGCGGCCTCGACGCGCTTGAGGTCGACCTCCCGGTCGCCGGGCACGCCGACGACGACGACCTCGCGGGTGCCGTCGGGGTGGCGCAGTGCGAGGACGACGTTCTTCAGGGTGTCCGCGGCGGTCCAGGGCCGGTCCGGGCGCGGGAACTTCTCGTTCGCGAGGTCGACCAGCGTGGCGATCGTCGGGGTGTCGGGGGTGTCCTCGACGTGGGCGGCGGGCGCGTCGTCGTACGGGATCGCCTCGGGGACGGGAGTGACCACGGCCTCGACGTTGGCGGCGTAGCCGCCGGGCGAGCGCACGAACGTGTCCTCGCCGATGGCCGACGGGCTGAGGAACTCCTCGGAGCGGGAGCCGCCCATGGCGCCCGACATCGCGGAGACGATGACGTAGTCCAGGCCCAGGCGGGTGAAGATCTTCTCGTACGCCTCGCGGTGCTTCTGGTAGCTGACCTCGAGCCCCTCGTCCCTGACGTCGAACGAGTACGAGTCCTTCATGACGAACTCGCGGCCGCGGATCAGGCCCGCGCGAGGGCGGGCCTCGTCGCGGTACTTCGTCTGGATCTGGAAGAGGATCACCGGCAGGTCCTTGTACGACGAGTACAGGTCCTTGACCAGGAGAGCGAACATCTCCTCGTGCGTGGGCGCGAGGAGGTAGTCGGCCTCCTTGCGGTCCTTGAGGCGGAAGAGGTTGGGGCCGTACTCCTCCCACCGTCCGGTGGCCTCGTAGGGCTCGCGCGGCAGCAGCGCCGGGAAGTGCACCTCCTGGCCGCCGATGGCGGTCATCTCCTCGCGCACGATCGCCTCGATCTTGGCCAGCACCCGCAGGCCCAGCGGCAGCCACGAGTAGATGCCCGGGGCGGCGCGGCGGATGTACCCGGCGCGGACCAGGAGCTTGTGGCTGGCGACCTCGGCCTCGGCCGGGTCCTCGCGCAGGGTACGGACGAAGAGGGACGACATGCGCAGGACGTCGCCCTGAGAGAGGCGTGCGGAAGACATGGGGCACAGCCTATCCGCGCGAAGGCCTGCGGTTCTCCCGGAATACCCTGCCGGAGCACGCGGGCCCGGCCTTGCCGCACCGGCGGAAGTCTCGCAGGATGGGCGCATGCCTGAGCTGCCCGAGGTCGCCGCGCTCGCGGACTTCCTGCGCGAGCGCACCTCGGGGCACACCGTCCGCTCGGTCGAGGTGGGCTCGATCGCGGCGCTCAAGACGTTCAGCCCCGCCCCCGACGCGCTGGCGGGCGGCACCGTGACCGACGTCGTGCGGCACGGCAAGTGGCTCGACGTCGTGGTGGCCACGGCGGACGAACCGCTGCACCTGGTGTTCCACCTCTCGCGCGGCGGGTGGGTGCGCTGGTCGGACAGCCTCTCGACCAAGCCGGTCCGGCCGTCGCTCGGCGGATCGAGCCGTGGCGCGGTCCTCGCTCTCCGGGTACGGCTGGACGACGGCGGCGGCTTCGACCTCACCGAGGCGGGCACGCGCAAGCGCCTCGCCGTGCACGTGGTGCGCGACCCGGCCGAGATCGAGATGGTCGCGTCGCTCGGCGTCGAGCCGCTGGACCCCGCGTTCACGACCGACGTGCTCGGCGAGCTGCTGACGAGAAAGAACCAGCAGGTCAAGGGACTGCTGCGCGACCAGCGGGCGATCGCGGGGATCGGCAACGCCTACAGCGACGAGATCCTGCTGGTCAGCCGGTTCAGCCCGTACAAGCTGACCGGGTCGTTCACGCCGGAGGAGACCGCGCGGCTGCACACCGCGATCGGCGACGTCCTCACCGAGGCGATCGCCACGGCGTCGGGCAAGCCGGCCAAGGAGCTCAAGGACGCCAAGCGCGCGGGTATGCGCGTGCACGGGCGCACGGGCGAGCCGTGCCCGGGGTGGAACGGCGTGCCGTGCGGCGACACGGTGCACGAGGTGTCGTTCGCGGACCGGAGCATGCAGTACTGCCCCACGTGCCAGACGGGCGGCAAGCCGTTGGCGGACCGCCGGATGTCCAAGCTGCTGCGGTGAGCGGCAGCCCTAGAACAAGATCGTGGCGAACGTGCCGACCTGCTCGAAGCCCACACGGCGGTACGCGGCGACGGCGCGCTCGTTGTAGGCGTTGACGTAGAGCGAGACCACGGGCGCCACGGTCGCCCGGGTGGCCTCCACGACGGCCGCCATGCCCGACTCGGACCAGCCGCGACCGCGGAACGCCGGCTCGACCCACACGCCCTGCACCTGCGCGACGCCGCCGGCCACGGCACCCAGCTCGGCCTTGAAGGCGATGGCGGGGCGGCCGCCGCCGTCGGGCACCATGCGGACGAACGAGCGGCCCTCGGTGATGAGCGCGCGGACACGCTCGGCGTAGGCGGAGCCGCCCGCGGCGACGGGCGAGTAGCCGACCTCCTCCGTGAACATCCGCACGCAGGCGGGCAGCACGAGGCCGAGCTCGGAGGGGACGGACCGTCGCACGGTCGGGTCGGGCGTGAGCGAGGGCGCCGTGTCGATGGCCATCGAGGGCTGGTCGGCGCGCACGTCGCGCGCCGGGGGCCAGTGCGGCGCGAGCTGCTCCCACAGGGAGAGCGCGGCCGCCTGCTCGCCCACGATCGACGAGGACCGGCGGCCGTGCACGCGCGCCAGGTCCGCGAACGCGGTGACCGCCTGGGCCCGCCGCTCGGCGTCCTCGATGGGGACGACGGGCACGAGGTTGGCCCCGGCCCAGCAGACGGCCTCGAGCGGGCCGGTGTCCGGGAAGCCCCAGGCCTGACCGGCGGCCGCGCCGAAGCCGGCGCGGACCGCGATCTCGAGGCGGGCGGCGGCGAGGACCGACGCGACCGGGTCGACGGCGCAGACCTCGAGGGCCCGCGCGAGGTCCGCCCGGGTCAGCGTCCGGGCGACCTCGCGCCGGCCCCGACGCGCCAAGATGTCCGGTTCGCCGGACCGGTCGGGGCCGTCAGGGCGCGCCCCGGCGGGTACCGGGGTGCGCCAGCGGCCCATGCTCTGCTCCGTTCGACTCGGGTTCCCGGCGACTCTCAACCGACCGAGACGACCGGCGAACCGGCCTGTGCCTCATTCTCCGGCGTCGGCATCTCGCTCGCGATCCGCATCGCCTCGTCGATGAGGGTCTCGACGATCATCGCCTCCGGGACGGTCTTGATGACCTCACCCTTCACGAAGATCTGGCCCTTGCCGTTGCCCGACGCCACACCGAGGTCCGCCTCGCGGGCCTCGCCCGGGCCGTTGACGACGCAGCCCATGACGGCGACGCGCAGCGGGACGGTCATGCCCTCCAGCCCGGCGGTCACCTTCTCGGCGAGCGTGTAGACGTCCACCTGGGCGCGGCCGCACGACGGGCACGACACGATCTCGAGCTTGCGGGGGCGCAGGTTGAGCGCCTGCAGGATCTGGTTGCCGACCTTGACCTCCTCGACCGGCGGGGCCGAGAGGGAGACGCGGATCGTGTCGCCGATGCCCTTGCTGAGCAGCGCGCCGAACGCGGTGGCGGACTTGATGGTGCCCTGGAAGGCGGGACCAGCCTCGGTGACGCCGAGGTGCAGCGGCCAGTCACCGCGCTCGGCGAGCAGCTCGTACGCGCGCACCATCACGACCGGGTCGTTGTGCTTGACCGAGATCTTGAAGTCGTGGAAGTCGTGCTCCTCGAAGAGGCTCGCCTCCCAGACGGCGGACTCCACCAGAGCCTCGGGCGTGGGCTTGCCGTACTTCTCCAGCAGGCGCTTGTCGAGCGACCCGGCGTTGACGCCGATGCGGAGCGAGACGCCCGCGTCCTTCGCAGCCTGGGCGATCTGCTTGACCTGGTCGTCGAACTTGCGGATGTTGCCCGGGTTCACGCGGACCGCGGCGCAGCCGGCGTCGATCGCGGCGTAGACGTACTTCGGCTGGAAGTGGATGTCCGCGATGACGGGGATCTGCGACTTCTTCGCGATGATCGGCAGCGCCTCCGCGTCGTCGGCGCTCGGGACGGCGACGCGGACGATGTCGCAGCCCGCCGTCGTGAGCTCCGCGATCTGCTGGAGGGTCGCGTTGATGTCGGTGGTGGGCGTGGTGGTCATGGACTGCACGCTGATGGGTGCGTCACCGCCCACCTCGACCTTGCCCACCTTGATCTTGCGGGTCTTGCGGCGGGGGGCGAGGACCGGCGGGGGTGCTGCTGGCATACCGAGGCTGATTGCGGTCACGAACTCAGTATCCCCTCTTCGACAGGTCGGTTGCGCACATCGTGCCCGGCGTCACGTGATCCGCACCGGATCCACCACGTCCGCCACGATGAGCACGCCGCCGACACCGAGCAGCACGAGGAAGACCACGTAGGCCACCGGGGTCATGCGGGCGACGTCGGCCGGGCCGGGCAGCACGGGGGCCCCGCGCACGCGGGCGACCGTGCGCTTGGCGCCCTCGTACAGGGCGTTGACGATGTGCCCGCCGTCCAGCGGCAGCAGCGGGATCATGTTGAACACGAACAGCGCGATGTTCAGGCTGGCCAGCAGGCTGAGGTAGATCATGACGCGGTCGAGGATCGCCTCGTCCAGCGCCATGATCTGGCCGCTGATCCGTGCGACGCCGACGACCGACTGCACCGAGTCCTGCGCACGCTCCTCCGCCGTGAAGGCCTGCGTCGCGGCGTCGGCCACGCGCACCGGCAGGGTGGCGACCATGGTCGCCGTCGCCCAGGTCTGCTCGCCCACGGCGGGCAGCACCGCCGACAGCGGCTGCCGTTCCCGGACCTGCAGCGGCGAGAAGCCGACGAACCCGCCCTGGCGCACGACCGGCTCGCCCGCCGCGTCGAGCACCGGCGCGCCGGTCTCGTCCACGACCGGGCGGTCGGCCGGGGCCGGGGTCACCTCGAGCGGCACGCGCTCGCCGTCGCGCAGGACCACGACCTGCGACGGCTGCCCCGCCGCGTCGTTGATCAGGCCGACGAGCTGCTGCCAGCCGTGCACCTCGACGCCGGCGAAGGAGACGACCTCGTCGCCCGGCTCGAGGCCCGCCGCCACGGCGGGCGCGGGCGGCCGGCCCTCGCAGTCCTCGCCCGAGGCGGGCGACGTGACCGACGCGGGCACGCACTCGGAGAGCTGGGCGACCGTGGTGGAGACGGCGGGCACGCCGTAGCCCAGGAGGATGACGCCCATGAGCACCGTCGCGATCACGAGGTTCATGAAGGGCCCGCCGAACATCACGGCGAGCTTCTTCGGCGTCGAGAGGTTGTAGAAGGCGCGGTGCTCCTCGCCGGGCCGCACCTCCGCGACGGACGCGTCCCGCGCGTCGGCCACCAGGTCGTTCCAGAACCCCCTGCCGCGGCGGGCACCCTCGGGCGCCGGCGGCATCATGCCGACGAGCCGCACGAACCCGCCGAGCGGGATCGCCTTGATGCCGTACTCCGTCTCGCCCTTGGTCCGCGACCACAGCGTGGGCCCGAACCCCACGAAGTACTGGCTCACGCGCACGCCGAACTTCTTGGCCGGGACCATGTGGCCCAGCTCGTGCAGCCCGACGGACACCAGCACGCCGAGCAGGAGGACGAGCACACCAACGATGTGCGGAACGATGCTCACGGCGCCGAGACTACGTCACGCCTCCGACAGCCCGGAAGGCGACCGCTGGTTCGCCCCCGGCCCGCGCACGCGACGTCCACGGACCGCTGCCGCACATGATGATTCGTTGAAGGATCGGTTACCGATCATTAACCTGACGCCCATGTCGGAATCGTCCCGCCCCGCGGCCGCCCCCGTCGCGCCGGGCCCCCGGGAACCGCACGTCCACGGACCGTCGTCGCTCGGGGACACCCTCCGTCCGCTCTTCCAGACCGAGGCCTGGCAGGGCGCCGACGGCACCGCCGAGGTCGCGCAGCACCTGCGTGAGCTCGGGGTCGACGTCGCCACGATCTGGGCCGCGTCCCGCTGGAACATGGGCGACGACGGCGAGGCGCCCAACCGCAGGCACCCCGTGCCCGGCGACCCCCGCGGCCCGCGGACGGCAGCCGAGCTCACCGCCGTCGCCCACCGGCCGAGGGCCGCCGCGCTGCTCGGCGTCTACCTCTGGTCGCAGGCGAGCGACGCCCTGCAGTACACCTTCCGGCACGGGCGCATCATCGTGCCGCTGCGCGCCTTCGTCGACACGTGGACCGACGTCCGCGACCAGGCGCCCGACGACGTGTGCCGTGCCGAGGGCGACGCCGTCGCCGTGCTGCTGCGCACGCTCGTCACGCAGATGCACACGTCCGCGGCACGCAGCGCGGGCAGCCTGCCGCGCCTGGCCGAGGCCGCGAGCCGCGCCGCGGACCGGTGCGTCGAGCTGCTGGCCGCCGCGCGGGCGATCCCCGACCCGGCCTCGCCGTTCCGCCGCCTGCTGGTGCCCCAGGCCGCGACCCGCATCCGGTACTTCCGGGCGCTCGCCCGGGCCGCGCGGGCCGCCGACGACGCGATGGCCGGGGGCACCCCCGACCACCTCGGACCGGCGCTCGAGGCCCTGCGCGCGGCCGAGACGGACCCCCACCTCAACTACATCCTGGCCAGCGAGCTGCGCTCCTACCGGATGCACCTGACCGAGCTGCACCGCAACCTCGGCAACCGGTGGCTCACGCTCGACCGGCTCAAGAACATCTACATCTACCCGTTCGGCCTGCGCGACGTGAGCCCTGCCGCCGCCGTCGCCGCGCTGCGCGCCCTGGCCGACCGGGACGAGCGCCCGCACCTGCTGGGCGTGCGGGCGCACGCCGTGCGGGGCAGCCTCAAGATGGACGACGTCTGGTCGAGCGTCGACCGGGCGGCGCGCCCCTACGGCGGGGTGTCGGTCTCGATGCCGAACGTCCGGCTCGAGCAGCCGGACGGCACGTTCATCGAGGAGCTGACGTGCGACGTGCGGTTCACCGAGTTCGGCAACCACTACGTGCGGTTCCGCTACTCGGCGCGCGACCGGTCGCCGCAGGAGGTGCGCGACGCGCGCTTCCGCCTGTCCAACCTGCACGCCGACATCCGGGTGCTGTGGGTCGGTCCGGACGGGCCGCTCGAGGTCGACCCCGGCGGCGCGCTGCCGCCCGAGCGCCTGTTCGACCTCGCCGACCTGCTCCAGCGCGCCACGACCGACCTGGTCCGCGAGGGCACGGAGATCGCACAGGGCCGCGCCCACGTCGTCACCAGCGTCTACGAGGCCAGCACGGGCCAGGGGCCCGCCGCACCGGCCGCCGAGCGGACCCCGGTGCGGATGAGCGACGAGATGCTGGCCGCCTTCGGCTCGCAGGTGCTGCTGCAGCCGGTCTCCTACGGCACCGCGACCCCCGCCGACTGGACGCTGCGCCAGCGCAACCCCGTGCTGCTGGAGGGCGTGCGCCACCTGGGCGACCTCGTCGCCGTGGCCACCAACGCCACCACGGTCGCGCTGGTGGGCACCGCACACTTCAAGATCTCGCAGTACGGCTCGCTCGCCGAGTTCGTGGCCAGCCTCAACGGGCTGTTCAGCGCCTGGAACGCGACGCTCGCCGACCACCTGCGCATCGTCGCGACCCTGCTCGCCGACCACGACGTGAACAACGGGACCGACCTGGCCGCGCGCAAGGAGCGGCTCACCCGCGAGCAGCTGCGGCTGCACGAGTTCGCCTCCGAGGTGCGCACCACGCTCACCACCATCGCCTCGCCGACCTTCCTCGCCTCGGCGCTCGAGTCCCGGATGCTCACGCAGCTCCTGCACGCGTCCCGGTTCGAGCAGCAGGCGGCCCTGGTCACCGAGCGCCTGCGCGAGCTGCTGCAGGAGCCCATCGCCGCACGGCTCGCGGCCCTCGAGCGCCTGCACGGCGACCGGCAGCGCGAGGAGGAGGCCGCGCGCGAGCGCTCCCGGCGGCGGCTCATGGACGGCACCCTCTCCGCCATCACGGTGTTCGCGGGCGTCTACGCCCTCATCGGCACGGTGCAGGTGGCCCTGGACGCCGGCCTCCTGGGCGCAGCCGAGGCCGTCGTGGCGACCGCCCTGGTCACCGTGAGCGCGCTGGTCACGGGCTGGGCGGTGTTCCGCTGGAGCAGGCGGCGCTGACGCCTGGACCCGCCCGCCGGTGTCGTAGGGTGTGCGCACACATGGCGCGGGGCGCCGGCACGGCCCGGCTGAGATGCACCCGTGGAACCTGATCTAGGTAGTGCTAGCGAAGGGAACGCCTCATGGGTGCTGACCTGCCCACGCCCGCCCCCGTCCGCGGGGACGACCACCCCGTCGTGGCCCTGACGATCGCCGGCTCCGACCCGTCGGGAGGCGCGGGCGTCCAGGCCGACCTCAAGACGTTCGCGGCCCTCGGCGGCTACGGCTGCGCGGTGCTCACGGGCCTGACCGCCCAGTCGACGACGGGCGTGACGCGGGTGCTGCCCGTCCCGGCCGACATGGTCACCGACCAGCTCGGCACGCTCACCGCCGACGTCGGCCTCGACGCCGTCAAGATCGGCATGACGACGGACGCCGCCGTCGCGCGTGCGATCGCCGCGGCGCTGCGCGACCTGCGCGCCGGCGGGCGCCCACCGTACGTGGTGCTCGACCCGGTGATGGTCGCGACGTCGGGCGACCGGCTGCTCGCGGCCGACGCCGAGGCCGTGCTGCGCGACGAGCTGCTGCCCCTGGCCGACCTCGTCACGCCCAACCTGCCCGAGGCGGCCGTGCTGCTGGGCACGCGGCCCGCACGGGACGCCGCCGAGGCCGCGGAGCAGGCGACCGCGCTGCTGCGCCTCGGACCGGGCCACGCGCTGGTCAAGGGCGGGCACCTCGACGGGCCCGAGGCGGTCGACCAGCTCGCGGGGCCGGACGGCGTCGTCGCGCTCGCGGCGCCGCGGGTCGCCACGCGCCACACGCACGGCACCGGGTGCACGCTGAGCTCGGCGTGCGCCGTCCTGCGCCCGCGGCACGACGGCTGGGAGCCGGCCGTCCGGGCGGCGAAGGAGTACCTCACGGGGGCGCTGCGCGCGGC
>NZ_JABEMG010000118.1 GCF_013004695.1 Promicromonospora citrea | reverse complement strand
CTGGCGCTGGGCCTCGGCGAGCGCCTCGGCCGGGTCCGGCAGGAGCGGCTCGTCGAGCACCGAGTCGGTGGGCTCGTGCGGCGTCGTCGGACCGTCGCCGGGCGGGACCGGCGGGACGCCGGGGCCGCCCGGGCCCGCGGCGCCGCCCCCGAAGCCCTGCGCGATGTTGCCGAGCGCGGCGGTGAACTCCGTGGGGATGACCCAGGTGGTGTTCGAGGTGCCGTTGGCGATCTGCGGCAGCGTCTGCAGGTACTGGTAGGCCAGCAGCTTGGGGTCGGCGTTGCCGCGGTGGATGGCCTCGAAGACCTGCATGATGGCGCGGGACTCACCCTCGGCGCGCAGGATCTGCGCCTGGGCGTCACCCTCGGCCTTGAGGATCTCGGACTGCTTCTGGCCCTCGGCCGTGAGGATGGCGGACTGCTTGACACCCTCGGCCGTGAGGATCGCGGCGCGGCGGTCACGCTCGGCGCGCATCTGCTGCTCCATGGAGCCCTGCACCGACGGCGGCGGGTCGATCGACTTGAGCTCCACGCGGTTCACGCGGATGCCCCAGCGGCCGGTCGCCTCGTCGAGCACGCCGCGCAGCTGGCCGTTGATCTGGTCGCGGCTGGTCAGCGTCTGCTCCAGGTCCATCGAACCGATCACGTTACGCAGCGTGGTGACGGTGAGCTGCTCGATGGCCGTGATGTAGTTCGCGATCTCGTAGACCGCGGACTTGGCGTCGGTCACCTGGAAGTAGATGACGGTGTCGATCTCGACCACCAGGTTGTCGCTGGTGATCACCGGCTGGGGCGGGAACGACACGACCTGCTCGCGCAGGTCCACGCCGGCCCGGACGCGGTCGACGAACGGCACGAGCACGTGCAGGCCCGGGTCGAGCGTCTTCGAGTAACGACCCAGGCGCTCGACCACGAGCGCGACGGACTGCGGCACGATCCGCACCGCACGGATCACCGCGACGATACCGACGATCACGACCAGGGCAATGATCAGGTAGAGCAGGACTTGCCCGAATGACTCCACGACGTCTCCTCACGCGGGCTCCTTGGCCCGCCGGACGGTTTCAAGCTTCTGACTTGGACTTCCTGGGACTTGCGTGCTGCAGGTGGTGCCCGTGGCCGCGCCCAGGTGGCATGCGGCTACGCCTCCGGCTCGACGACGGCGGTGGCGCCGTCGATCTGGACGACACGAACGGTAGTGCCGGCGGCGAGCGGAGGCGACCCGGGCACGGCCCGCGCGCTCCACACCTCGCCGCTCAGCTTGATCAGCCCGGACGCCGTGCTGACCTCCTGGACCACCGACGCCGTGCGGCCGACGTTGGCCTCGGCGTTGGTGGGCGCCTTCGGCGTGTTCTCGCGCAGGTGACGGATCAGCGTGGGCCGCAGCGTCACGAGCAGCACCACCGTCGCCACCACGAACACGATCGCCTGCACCCACAGCTCGGCGCCGGCGCCGTTGGCGATACCGGCGGCCAGCGCGCCGCCGGCGAACATGATGAAGACGAAGTCCAGCGACAGCAGCTCGATCAATGCGAAGACCAGTGCCGCGCCTACCCACCACAACCAGGCCATGATCGCTCCCTCCGAGCGTCCCCTCCGGCTGGCGACCGGTCGCCGGCGGAACCTCTCCCCCGGCGGGCCCTCGCGGGGAATCTCCCGCTACCTCGGACCTTTGCCCGGACTTTACCAAGGTCCACCGACACGGCGGTAGCAAAGTCGTGGTGTGGTGCCAGATCGTGACGCAACGCCCTGGACAGGGCGTCCGCGAGTCCTCAGCGCGCCGCGCGCGCGAGCCAGCGACCGCCGCCGTGGGCGACCACGAGCGGCAGCCCGAAGGCCGCCGAGAGGTTGTCCGCGGTGAGGACCTCCTCGAGCGGCCCGGCCGCCTGGATGCCGCCCTTCTTCATGAGCAGCAGGTGCGTGAACCCCGGCGGGATCTCCTCCACGTGGTGCGTCACGTGCACCAGCACGGGCGAGGCGGGGTCGCTCGCGAGCTCCGACAGCGCCGCGACGAGCTCCTCGCGGCCGCCCAGGTCGAGGCCGGCACCCGGCTCGTCGAGCAGCAGCAGCTCCGGGTCGGTCATCAGCGCACGGGCGATCTGCACGCGCTTGCGCTCACCCTCCGACAGCGTGCCGTAGGTGCGGTCGGCCAGGTGGTCGACCCCGAAGGCCGCGAGCAGGTCCTTGGCCCGCTGGTCGTCGAGCTCGTCGTAGCTCTCGGTCCAGCGGCCCGTCACGCCGTACGCGGCGGTCAGCACGACGTCGCGCACGGCCTCCCCCGTCGGCAGGCGCTCCGCGAGCGCCGCGCTGGACAGGCCGATGCGCGGGCGCAGCTCGAAGACGTCGACGCGGCCGAGCGTCGAGCCGAGCACCGTCGCCGTGCCCGACGTCGGGTGCATGCGCGCCGCGACGATCTGCAGGAGGGTGGTCTTGCCCGCGCCGTTGGGGCCGAGGACGATCCACCGCTCCCCCTCGTTGACCTGCCAGTCGACGGAGTCGAGGATGGTCGAGGTGCCGCGCCGGACGGTGACGCCCGCAAGGTCGAGAACCGAGCTCATGGGCACCGACCCTACCTGGTCGTCCGTCATTTACAGTGCTGCGGTGAACAGTGACCAGGACCTCCCCCGGAGCGTGCTGCTCGCCCTGTGGCTGCAGGGCGTCGGCGACACCTCGGACGCCGTGAAGTCGGTGGTGGGCGACGACGAGCCGCACACCGTCGAGGGGCTGCCCGGTTTCGCCGACGGCACCGACCTCGGCACCCTCTTCACCGCGTGGACGACCGGCCCGCGCGAGGTGTGCGCGCTGCTCCCGGCGCCGGGCGACCCCGCGGGTGTGCCCGCCGACGCGAACCACGACGCCACCGAGGCGGGCGAGTGCGTGGTGATCACCACACCGGCGGGGAGCTGGGCGGCCGTGCCGCGCGTCCAGGCGTTCGGCAGCCACCTGGAACCCGGACACCTCGTGACGTGGCGCGTGCGGCCGGTGCCCGCCTGGACGACGCTCGTGCTGGGCACGATCGGCTCGCTCGCCGACGCCGAGCGCGAGCTGCGCACGAGCCTCATGACGGCGACCGACGCCCTCGACCAGCTCGACGTCGCCCGCTGGCGCGACGACGCCGCCGACGCGATCGAACGGATCCGCTCCGCGAGCACCGCGTCGTGGCCCGTGCCGCAGCTCGACGGGCGCCGGGCGCGGGTGCTCGACCTCGCGACGCGCCTGCGCGCGATCGTGGCCCTCGGCACGGTGGACGACGGCGGCGCGGTGAACGTCTTCCAGGTCGACCAGCGCTCCACCGCGCTGCGCGAGGTCGACCGCACCGCCCGGCACGCGCTCAGCGCGGCGACCTACGGCCGGATGGGCTGAGCGCGCCCTGACAGCCCGGCCCGTCAGCCCGCCAGCACCTGCCGGTAGACCTCCATCGTGCGCTCGGCGATCGCCGTCCACGCGAAGTGCTCCTCGGCGCGACGCCTGCCGGCCGCGCCCATCGCCGCCGCGCCCGCCGGGTCGGTCGCGACACGGGCCAGCGCCGCGGCGAGGTCGGCGACGAAGCGGTCGGGGTCGAGCGGGGTGCCCGTGCCGTCGTCGGCCTGCTCGATCGGGACGAGCACGCCGGTGACGCCGTCGTCGACCACCTCGGGGATGCCGCCCGTCGCCGTGCCGACCACGGGCAGGCCCACGGCCATGGCCTCGAGGTTCACGATGCCGAGCGGCTCGTAGACGCTCGGGCACACGAAGACGGTGCACGCCGCGAGCACCGCGGTCAGGTCGGGACGCGGCAGCATCTCCTCGATCCAGACGACCCCGGTGCGGGTCGCCCGCAGGTCCTCGACCAGGCCGCGCACCTCCGCCATGATCTCCGGCGTGTCGGGCGCGCCCGCGCACAGGACGAGCTGCACCTCGGGCGGGAGCTGCGCCGCCGCCCGCAGCAGGTACGGCAGACCCTTCTGGCGCGTGATCCGCCCGACGAAGACGACCGCGGGGCGGTCGGGGTCGATCCCGTGCCGGCGCACGGTGGCCTGCGCGTCGGCGTCGTCGGGCGTGGGGCGCCGCCAGCCCGTCAGGTCGATGCCGTTGTGCACCACGTGCACGCGGTCGGGGTCGAGCTCGGGGTAGACGCGCAGGATGTCGGCGCGCATGCCCGCGGAGACGGCGATGACGCCGGCGGCGCCGAGGTACGCCGTGCGCTCGGCCCACGAGGACAGCGCGTACCCGCCGCCGAGCTGTTCGGCCTTCCAGGGGCGCAGCGGCTCCAGGGAGTGGGCGGTGACGACGTGCGGCACACCGTGCAGCAGCCCGCCCAGGTGACCGGCCATGTTGGCGTACCAGGTGTGGGAGTGCACCAGGTCGGCGCCCGCGACGTCGTCGGCCATCACGAGGTCCGTGCCGAGGGTGGCGAGCGCGGGGTTGGCCGACGCGAGCGCCGCCGGCGTCTCGTAGCCGGTCACGCCCGCGCCCTCGGTCGCGGCGTCGCGCGGGCCGTCGAAGCAGCGCACGCGCACGTCGGCGTGCGGGGCGAGGACGGCGGCGAGCTCGGCGACGTGCACGCCCGCCCCGCCGTACACGTGCGGCGGGTACTCGCGGGTGAGGAGGTCGACCCGGAGGTCGACCCGGAGGTCGGCACTGCGGTCGGCACTGCGGTCGGCACGGGGAGCGGTCGCGGGGGCCGGGCTGGCGGCGAGGTCGGGCACGTGCCCAACCTAGCGCGGGGGCCGTCCGGGCGCGTCACCCGACGTACCCGGCCGAAAAGCCCTAATCTCGACGTATGGCTTCCTCCCCTCGCGTGCTCGCGATCGTCCTCGCCGGTGGTGAGGGGAAGCGGCTGATGCCGCTGACCGCCGCCCGCGCCAAGCCCGCCGTCCCCTTCGGGGGCATCTACCGGCTCGTCGACTTCGCGCTGTCGAACATCGTCAACTCGCGGTACCTGCACGTCGTCGTGCTGACGCAGTACAAGTCGCACTCGCTGGACCGGCACATCTCCAAGACGTGGCGCATGTCGCCGCTGCTGGGCAACTTCGTGGCACCGGTGCCCGCGCAGCAGCGCGTCGGCAAGCACTGGTACCTGGGCAGCGCGGACGCGATCTACCAGTGCCTCAACATCATCGACGACGAGCGGCCGGACATCGTGGTCGTGGTCGGCGCCGACCACGTGTACCGCATGGACTTCTCGCAGATGGTCGACGCGCACATCGAGTCGGGCGCGCGGGCGTCGGTCGCGGCGATCCGGCAGCCGATCGACATGGCGGACCAGTTCGGCGTCATCGACGTCGACCCGTCGGACCCGACCAAGATCCGGGAGTTCCTGGAGAAGCCGACCGATCCCGTGGGACTGCCCGACTCCCCCGGCGAGATCCTCGCCTCGATGGGCAACTACGTGTTCGATGCCGACGCGCTGGTCGAGGCCGTCACCAAGGACGCGGCCAACCCGGACTCGCGGCACGACATGGGCGGCGACATCATCCCGGCGTTCGTGGCGCAGGGCGAGGCGGGCGTCTACGACTTCAAGCGCAACGACGTGCCGGGCTCGACCGAGCGCGACCGCGGGTACTGGCGGGACGTCGGGACGATCGACTCGTTCTACGACGCCAACATGGACCTCATCTCCGTGCACCCGGTGTTCAACCTGTACAACAACGAGTGGCCGCTGTTCACGGGCTACACGGGGCTGCCGCCGGCCAAGTTCGTGCACGTGGGGCCGGGCCGCATGGGGCACGCGGTCGAGTCGATCGTGTCGCCGGGCGTGCTCATCTCGGGCGCGCAGGCGGCGGGGTCGGTGCTCTCGCCGGGCGTGCACCTGCACTCGTGGTCGAACGTGTCCAACTCGGTGCTCATGGACGACGTCCAGGTGCACCGGTACGCGCACGTGCACCGGGCGATCGTCGACAAGAACGTGGTGGTCAACGAGCGCGCGCGGATCGGCGTCGACCACGACGAGGACCGGGCTCGAGGCTTCACGGTCACGGAGAGCGGCCTCGTGGTGGTCCCGAAGGGCACGGTCGTCGACTGACCACCCCCGCCGAGGTAGTCACCTGGCGAAGTAGTCACCTGGCGAAGTAGTACTACCTCGCCACATGACTACCCCGCCAGGTGACTACCTCGGCGACAGCTGGTGGACCGGTGCGTGGGGGTACCGCGCGCTCCGGCACACTGGTGCCCGTGAAGCGACTCATCGTGACCGACGCCGACTCGACGTTCTTCCGCCAGGAGGTCATCGAGCTCCTCGCCGAGCACGCGGGCACCCGTGACGAGGTCGCGGCCGTGACCGAGCGGGCGATGCGGGGCGAGCTGGACTTCGCCGCCTCGCTGCGGGAGCGCGTCGCGACGCTGGCAGGCGTGCCCGTCGCGGCGCTGGAGAAGGTGCGCGCGGCCGTCGAGCTGACGCCGGGCGCCCGGGAGCTCGTGGCCGAGTGCCACGCGCGGGGCTGGGTGTTCGGGCTCGTGTCGGGCGGGTTCGAGGAGATCGCGCGCCCGATCGTCGAGGAGCTCGGCGTCGAGCTCGTGCGGGCGAACCGCCTCGAGGTGGCCGACGGCGTGCTGACCGGCCGCACGGTGGGCCCCGTCGTCGACCGCGAGGCGAAGGCCGCGACGCTGCGGGAGTGGGCTGCCGCGGCGGGCGTGCCGCTGGAGCACACGGTCGCCGTGGGCGACGGCGCGAACGACCTCGGGATGATCGCCGTCGCCGGCGTCGGCGTCGCGTTCAACGCCAAGCCGGTGGTCCGCGCCCAGGCTCCCTACGCGGTCGACGGCCGCCTCGACGCGGTCCTGGACCTTCTCTGACGCCGCTGAGCGCGGGATCATCGCACAGGAGAGGATCCCGCGCTCAGCGGGCGGGGTCAGGAGGCCGGGCGGGTGACCGTCAGGAGGCGGGCCTGGCGGCGGTCCCAGTCGGACCAGGCCAGCTCCGCCTCCAGGACGGAGTACGTCGCCGTGGGGACGCCGACGCGGACCTGGGCGATCGCGTCGTCCGCCGAGCCGGGGCCCGCGAGCAGCTCGGCGGTGCCCGCCATCGCGGGTTCGTGACCGACCACGAGCACGGTCCGCGCCTCCGGGGCGACCTCACGCACGATCGCGAGGACCCCGCGCGGCATCGCGCCGAGCAGGTCGTCGGTGTAGACCACCGGCGGCTCGCCCAGGTGCTTGCGCGCGAGGTCCCACGTCTGCCGCGTGCGGACCGCGCCGGAGACGACGACGGCGTCGGGCACCAGGCCTGCCTCGGCCAGCGCCGCGCCGACCTTCACCGCCTGGTCCCGGCCGCGCAGCGCCAGCGGGCGCTGCTCGTCGGGCAGCTCTGACGGCGGCTCCGCCTTCGCGTGCCGGAGCAGCACCAGCCGCCGTACCGGCGACGTGGCGGGCTCGGTGCCCGGAGCTGTGCCCATCAGTGCCTCCCGAGAAAGCTGGTTACTGGCCCATCGCGTGCACGCCGCCGTCGACGTGCACGATCTCGCCCGTGGTGGCGGGGAACCAGTCCGACAGCAGCGCGCACACTGCACGCGCCGCCGGCTCGGCGGTCGTCTGGTCCCAGCCCAGCGGCGCACGCTTCGGCCAGGCGTCCTCCATCGTCTCGAAGCCCGGGATGGACTTCGCGGCCGTGGTCCGGATGGGACCGGCCGAGACGAGGTTGCAGCGGATGCCCTCGGGACCGAGGTCGCGCGCGAGGTACCGGTTCGCGGACTCGAGGCCCGCCTTCGCCACGCCCATCCAGTCGTAGACCGGCCAGGCGAACTGCGCGTCGAACGTGAGGCCGACGACGGCGCCGCCGCCGGCCATGAGCGGCTGCGCGGCCACGGCGATCGACTTGTACGAGAACGTCGACACGTGCAGCGCGGTCGCGACGTCCTCCCACGTGCCGGAGAGGAAGTTGCCGCCCATGACGGACTGCGGTGCGAACCCGATCGAGTGCACGAGGCCGTCGATGCGGTCGAAGCCCTCTGCGCGCACGGCGTCGGCCAGGCCGTCCAGGTTCTCCTGGTTCGTCGCGTCCAGCTCGACGACGGGAGCCTGGACCGGCAGCCGCTTCGCGAACGCCTGCGTGAGCTTCATCTGCCGCCCGAACGACGACAGGACGACCTCAGCCCCCTCCTCCTGCGCGAGGCGGGCGGCGTGGAACGCGATCGACGAATCGGTCAGCACGCCCGTGACGAGCAGCTTCTTACCTTCGAGGAGACCCATGTTGTCCTTCCGTTCGAGCGCAGGCGTGCCGCGGCGACCCCTGCGCTTGGGTGCGAGCGTAATGCGGAACACGGCCCGGTACGAAACTCCGCGCCGCGTGTGATGTCTGGATTGGCGTATTTGTACCGGTAGACCGGGTTCGGCAGGGTCGGTTCAGTGGCCCATGCCGAGACCGCCGTCGACCGGGATGACCGCACCGGAGACGTAGCCGGCGGCCTCCGACGCGACGAACGAGACCACGGCGGCGATCTCGTCGGGCGACGCGAAGCGGGCCGCCGGGATCTGCTTGAGGTAGCCGGCCCGCACGTCCTCGGACAGCGCGGCCGTCATGTCGGTCTCGACGTACCCGGGGGCCACGACGTTGGCCGTGATGCCGCGCCCGCCGAGCTCGCGCGTGATCGAGCGGGCCATGCCCACGAGCGCGGCCTTCGACGACGAGTAGTTGACCTGCCCGGGGCCCCCCGACAGGCCGACGATCGAGCCGAGCAGCACGATGCGGCCCTTGCGCGCGCGGATCATGCCCTTGGACGCCCGCCGCACGCAGCGGAACGTGCCCTTGAGGTTGACGTCGACAACCTGCTCGAACTCGTCGTCGCTCATGCGCATGAGGAGCTGGTCCTTGGTGACGCCCGCGTTCGCGACGAGCACCTCGACCGGGCCGAGGTCCTTCTCGATCGCGGCGAACGCGGCGTCGACGGCCTCGGTATCGGTGACGTCCGCCACGTACGGCTCGACGCCCTTGGGCAGATCGCCACCACGGTAGATGGTGGCGACCCGGTCGCCGTCGGCCACGAAACGCTCCGCGATGGCACGGCCGATGCCGCGTGCGGCTCCCGTCACGACGACGACGCGGCCCGTGGGGCCTCCTGCGATGGTCTGGGTGGCAGGCGTGGTGGTCACCTGAAGCTCCTTGATGGTGGTGGCTGCACGACGGCCGCGCGACAGCTGGGGGGCCGCGGCCAGGACCGCGATCCGGGTCCGCTGCGACGCTACCCCGGCCGCCGAGCCGACGCCGCGCGTGGCGGGCCACAGGGATGCCACGGTTCTTGTCGGATTCCTCCAATCGTCGCCCCGACCACCTTCCCGGTGGGCCGACGGCGGACGTAGACTGGCTGGATGACCGAGCCGGTACAGTCCATCACCTCGGCGCCCGTGCCGCTGGCGGTGGACCAGGCACGCCGCACCCGCAGCTATCTCATCCAGATGTCGATCCGCGTGGTCTGCATCATCGGCGCGGTGGTGGTGGACGGGTGGCTCCGCTGGGTCCTCGTCGCCGCGGCGGTCGTGCTGCCGTACTCCGCCGTGCTGGTCGCCAACGCCGGCCGCGAGCGCACCACCGACGACACCTCGCCCGTGACGCCCGCGCCCGCCCCGGCGCTGACCGAGCTGCCCGCCCCGGACGAGACGCCCGGCGCGGGACGCGTCATCGACCACGTCGACGACTGAGGGATCTGAGGGAGCACAACAGATGGACGTCCTCGGCGCCCTGGGCGCCTCGCAGCCCGCGCCCGGCCCCCGGCCCGACGCCGTGCCCGACGGCGAGCTGGTCTGCAGCGCCAAGGGCTGCCGCGCGGCCGCCGCGTGGGGCCTGCTCTGGAACAACCCGAAGCTGCACACGCCCGAGCGCCGCAAGGTGTGGCTCGCGTGCCACGACCACCGCGAGCACCTCGAGCAGTTCCTGTCCGCGCGCGGGTTCTGGAAGCAGACGGTCCCGGTCGCCGAGCTGGACCGGGCGTCGGACCCGGCATCGGACCCGGCGTCGGACCCGGCATCGTGAGCGGCGAGGCCCGCAGTCCCCGCACCACCCGGCAGTGGGTGGTGCTCGCGATCGCCGCCGTCGTGCTGGCCGCGCTGTGCCTGGTCGCGGGGCGCTGGCAGTGGAACCGCGCGCAGGCGCGGGACGCCGAGATCGAGCTCGTCAACGCGAACTGGTCGGCGCCCGTCGTGCCCGTCGAGGAGATCCTGCCCGGTCCGGGGGCCGTCGTGCCCGGGTCCGAGGTGTGGCAGCGGGTCGAGCTGACCGGCGAGTACGTCCCCGAGGCGACGGTGCTGCTGCGCAACCGGCCGGTGCAGCGCACCGCGGGCTTCCACGTCCTCGTGCCGTTCGAGGCGCAGCTGCCGGACGGCCAGGAGCTCGTCATGGTGATCGACCGCGGGTTCGTGCCGATCGGGTCGGACGCGTCGGCGCCCGACGCCGTGCCCGCTCCGCCGTCGGGCACCGTGACGGTGGTGGCGTCGCTGCGGGCCGACGAGCCGCCGTCCGACCGGGGCGCGCCCGACGGGCAGGTGCAGGCGATCTCGACCGCCCAGGTGCTCGCCGCCGCCCCGGACGGCGACGCGTGGGCGCAGGGCCGGACCGTGGGCGCGTACGGCGCGCTGCGGTCGGAGGACCCGGCGCCCGCGGCCGGACTGATCTCGCTGCCCGAACCGAACACCGACCCGGGGTCGCACCTGTCCTACGCGTTCCAGTGGGCCATCTTCGCGATCGGCGCGATCGGCGGGTACGTGCTGCTGTGGCGCCGCGAGCGTGGTGCGCTGCGCGGCGAGAACGTGTCGGCGGGCGACCTCCTGCTCGCCTCGGGCGACGCCGGCGACGGCGCGGGCGTGCGCGCCCGCAGGTCTCCCCGCGACCGCCGGCCGACGGCGGAGGACGAGGAGGACGCCCTCATCGAGGCCCAGCTCTCGAGGTGATCACCGGCTCTCGAGGTAGTCACCCGTTCTCGAGGTAGTCATCTGGCGAGGTAGTCATCTGGCGAAGTAGTCATCTGGCGAAGTAGTCAGGACTACCTCGCCACATGACTACCTCGCCGCATGACTACCTCGGCGGGAAGGGGCGTCAGGCCAGGGAGACGAGCTCCTGGTAGCTGTCGTTCCACAGGTCCTCGTCGCCGTCGGGCAGCAGCAGCACGCGCTCGGGCTCGAGGGCCTCGACCGCGCCGTCGTCATGGGTGACCATGACGACAGCGCCCTCGTACGTCTTGAGCGCGCCGAGGATCTCGGCACGCGACGCCGGGTCGAGGTTGTTCGTCGGCTCGTCGAGCAGCAGCACGTTCGCGCCGGAGACGACGATCGTGGCCAGCGCCAGACGCGTCTTCTCACCGCCGGACAGCACGCCGGCGGGCTTGTCGGCGTCGTCCCCGCTGAACAGGAACGAGCCGAGCACCGAGCGCACCTGGGTGTCGGTCAGCTCCGGGGCCGCGTGCCGCAGGTTCTCCACGACGGTCGCGTCCATGTCGAGCGTGTCGTGCTCCTGGGCGTAGTAGCCGAGCTTGAGCCCGTGGCCCGGCACGACCTCGCCGGTGTCCGGCTGCTCGACGCCCGCGAGGATGCGCAGCAGCGTCGTCTTGCCCGCGCCGTTGAAGCCGAGCACGACGACGCGCGACCCGCGGTCGATCGCCAGGTCGACCCCGGTGAACACCTCCTGCGACCCGTACGCCTTCGACAGCCCCGCGGCGGTGAGCGGGGTGCGGCCGCAGGGTGCCGGCGTCGGGAAGCGGAGCTTGGCCACGCGGTCCGAGGCGCGCTCGGCCTCGAGCCCGCCGAGCATCTTCTCGGCGCGCTTGATCATGTTCTGCGCCGCGGTGGCCTTGGTCGCCTTGGCGCGCATCTTCTCGGCCTGGGCGAGCAGCGTGCTCGCTTTCTTCTCGGCGTTGGCCCGCTCGCGACGGCGGCGGCGCTCGTCGGTCTCGCGCTGCTCCAGGTACGCGTCCCAGCCCATGTTGTACTGGTCCAGCTCCCCGCGGTTGGCGTCCAGGTGGAACACCTTGTTCACGGTGGCGCGCAGCAGCTCGACGTCGTGGCTGATCACGATGAAGCCGCCGCTGTAGGCCTTGAGGTAGTCGCGCAGCCAGACGATCGAGTCGGCGTCGAGGTGGTTGGTCGGCTCGTCGAGCAGCAGCGTCTCGACGCCACTGAACAGGATGCGCGCGAGCTCGATGCGGCGCCGCTGACCGCCGGACAGCGTGCTCAGCGGCTGCCCGAGCACGCGCTCGTCGAGGCCGAGGTTGGCCGTGATGATCTGCGCCTCGGACTCCGCGGCGTACCCGCCGGCGGCGAGGAACCGCGTCTCGAGCTTGGGGTAGCGCTCCATCGCGGCGGCCTGCACGGCCGGGTCGTCGGAGGCCATGCCCGCCTCGGTCTCGCGCATCTGCGTGATGACGTGGTCGAGGTTGCGCGCGGACAGGACGCGGTCCATCGCCAGGACCTCGAGGTCACCCGTGCGGGGGTCCTGCGGCAGGTAGCCGATGTCGGTGCCGCGGACGATCTGCCCGCCCGTGGGCTGGGTCTCCCCCGCCAGGGTCTTGGTGAGCGTGGTCTTGCCCGCGCCGTTGCGGCCGACGAGGCCGATCCGGTCGCCCGAGGCGACGCGGAACGTCGCATCGCTCAGCAGCACGCGCGCGCCGACGCGCAGCTCGACGCCATGGGCAGTGATCACGCAGGGGTCCTCACGGTCAAGGGTGGGTGGTACGACGGGGTGGCCCACAGCGACGGGGGCGCGACCAGTCTAGTGCGTCACGGTCCCGACCAGCGGTGGCGTGCCTCACCGTGGACGGGGCCGCACGGTATGCTTACCGTCTGGTACCACGTTGTACCGCACGACCGGCATCGCGGTACCGGCACTGTCACAACGACGCGACAGGCGACGCCCCCGGGCGTCGCACGAAGGGATGAAGCCCATGCAGTCACGGTTCGTCGCCGCCCTCGCCACGCTCGCGCTCGGCGTGGGCACGGCCCTCCTGTCCGACGGCGGGGGCGCCGAGCCCGCCGCGGCAGCTCCCCCGCCGCCCCCGGCTCCGGCGCCCGGCACCTACACCAACCCCGTCACCGAGCCCTTCGCGGACACCTACGCCGACCCCGCGGTCATCCGCGGCAAGGACGGCTGGTGGTACCTGTACGCCACGAGCGACCCGCTCGTGTCCGGCGGGCCGTTCGGGAACATGCACGTGGCGCGCTCGCGCGACCTCGCCGCCTGGGAGTATGTGGGCACGATCTTCGACGAGGGCGACCTTCCCGCCTGGGCCGCCGAGGAGTCGTTCTTCTGGGCGCCCGACATCCGCTACGTCGGCGGGCAGTACGTCATGTACTACACGGTCACCGACACCGCGGCGAACCCCGACCCGTGGGACTACACCATCGGCGTCGCCACGGCGCCGACCCCGACCGGCCCCTGGACCGACTCGGGCGGCCCCGTCCTCGACCCACGCCCGGCGCCCGGCGGGGGCTACCTCAACACCATCGACCCGGCGCTCCTGTCCGACGACGACGGCACGCAGTACCTCTACTTCGGCGGCTTCAACGGCGGCATCTGGGTCACCGAGCTGGACGAGACCGGCACGCGCGCCGTCGGCGAGCCCACCCGCGTCACGGCCAACGACCGGTACGAGGGCGCGTTCGTCGTCAAGCGCGACGGCTGGTACTACCTCATGGGCTCGTCCGCGAACTGCTGCGCCGGCCCCGTGACCGGGTACAGCGTGTACACCGGCCGGTCCCGTTCGCCGCTGGGCCCGTTCGTCGACCACGAGGGCGTCGGCCTGGACGCGTCCCGCGTGGGCGGCACGCAGGTGGTCGCGCAGAACGGCAACCGGTGGATCGGTGTCGGGCACCACGCCGTGCTCACGGACGCCTCGGGGCAGGACTGGATGCTCTACCACGCCATCGACCGCGACGACGCGTGGCTCGACGAGCCCGGCGGGGTCAACCGGCGGCCCACCCTCATGGACCGTATGGACTGGATCGACGGCTGGCCCGTCGTCAACGCGGGTGCGGGCCCGAGCGAAGGCCCGCAGCCCGCGCCCGTCGCGGCGAGCGAGCTCGGTCTGGTGAGCGTGGACCCGGCGTCCGGCGGCGGCCTGCGGCGCGTGGCGGGCACGCTCGCCCGCGGGACGGACGACGCGGGCGACGCCGGGGCGGTCGCCCGGCTCGTGCCCGGACGGCGCGGCCCG
>NZ_JABEMG010000117.1 GCF_013004695.1 Promicromonospora citrea | reverse complement strand
GACGCCGTGCGAGCCGCCGAGGCGGGCCGCCGGCGCATCGAGCGGCTCGACGCCCCGCACCTGGCCGCCACCCTCCTCACCCGGCAGGCCCGCGGCCACGCCGCCGCCGGAGAGGGCGAGGCCGCACGCCGCGCCCTGGGCGAGGCCGCGGAGCTGTGCGCCCGCGGCCGTGGCGAGGACGACCCGCACTGGCTGTACTGGATGAACGAGGGCGAGATCCACGGTCAGTCGGGGTCGGCCCACCTCGCGCTGGGCAACACGGCCCGCGCCGTCGAGAGCTTCGGCCACGCCATCCGGGCCGAGCGCAACGGCGAGCGCCGCACCCACGGCCTGTTCCTCAGCCGGGCCGCCCAGGCGCACGCCCGGGCGGGCGACCTCGACGCGGCCTGCGCCGTGGGCGAGGAGGCGGTCGCGATCGCGGAGACCGTGCAGTCGGCCCGGCTGCGCGAGCACCTGCGCGACCTCTCGGCGGACCTGCGCCGGGGCGGCTCGACGCGGCGGTCCGCCGTCGGGTCGCGCGTGCTGACCGAGCGGATAGCGGCGCTGGCGTCGTGACGACGCCGGCCACCCCCCGCGGTGCCGCCAGAGCGCTCGTGCTCTGGGACATCGACCGCACGCTGGTCTATGTCGGGGAGGTGGATCGAACGGCATACCGGGAGGCGTTCGCCGAGGTCGTGGGACGACCCCCCGAACGCCTCCCGGCCAAGGGCACCGGGATGACGATGCCGCTGGCCATCCGCGGCCTGCTCGAGGACAACGGCGTCACCGCGGACGCGGCGGACGAGCTCCTGCCCCGCATGCTCGAGGCCGTGCCACGGCGGTTCGCCGCCCACACCGACGACGTGCGCCGGCTCGGCACCGTGCTGCCCGGTGCGATGCAGGCCCTCAAGGCCGTCGCGGCGGAGCCCGACCTCGTCGCGACCGTGGTGACGGGCAACCTCGAGGCGAACGCTCTCATCAAGCTGCGCGTGTTCGGCATGGACCGGTACGTGGACGCGTCGGTCGGCGGCTTCTCGTCGGACGACGCGCACCGCCCCGCGCTGGTCGGCGTCGCCCAGGGCCGGGCGGCCGCACGGTACGGGGCGACCTTCGGCCCGGCGAACACGGTCGTCGTCGGCGACTCGCTGGAGGACGTGCGCACGGGCGTCGAGGGCGGCGCGCACGTGATCGCCGTCGCCTCGGGCACGACACCCGCCGAGCGGCTCGTCGGTGCCGGCGCCGATGCCGTGCTGCGGGACCTCACGGACGCGGCCGGGCTGCTGCAGGAGATCAGGACCCTGACGGGCGGCGCGGACGCCGGCTGAGCGGGGCCGGCCGCGGCGTCGCGACCCCTCGGTGGATGCAACCGGATCCAGGTGCGGGACGGGGCATACGGCGACATAGTGACTGCCGTCACATGTGGGTAGACTCTGCTTCTTCCCGCCTTCGACGTTGCCGGCGGGGCGCATCAGCCTTGTGCTGGTCATGGGGGTACACACACGTCTGGGGGAACTCCCCGGAGCTCGTCGAGGAGGACGGATGCCCGAAGGAGAGATTGTTTTCGGCGCAGGGAGCTACACCACGGTCGCGGTGATCGCTCTCATCGCTGCCGCGGCGCTGGGGTGCGCCTTCGTGCTGCGTCGCCAGGTGCTCGCCGCGCCTGACGGGACCGCGAAGATGCAGGACATCGGCCAGGCCGTGCAGGAGGGCGCCTCCGCGTACCTGCGGCGGCAGCTGCGGACGCTGGTGCTCTTCGCCGCCGTCGTGTTCGCGCTGCTGTTCCTGCTGCCGGGGGACGGCGGCGTGCGGCTCGGCCGCTCGGTCGCGTTCCTGTTCGGGGCCGGGTTCTCCGCGGCCATCGGCTACCTGGGCATGTGGCTCGCCGTGCGCGCCAACGTCCGCGTGGCGTCGGCCGCGACCCGGCCCGGCGGCCGCGCGGAGGGCGCCCGGATCGCGTTCCGCACCGGCGGCGTGGTCGGCATGTCCGTGGTGGGCCTCGGCCTGCTGGGTGCCGCGCTCGTCGTGCTGGTCTACGACGTCGAGGCGCCCGCCGTGCTGGAGGGCTTCGGCTTCGGCGCCGCGCTGCTGGCCATGTTCATGCGCGTCGGCGGCGGCATCTTCACCAAGGCGGCCGACGTCGGCGCCGACCTGGTCGGCAAGGTCGAGCAGGGCATCCCGGAGGACGACCCGCGCAACGCCGCCACCATCGCGGACAACGTGGGCGACAACGTCGGCGACTGCGCCGGCATGGCGGCCGACCTGTTCGAGTCGTACGCCGTGACCCTGGTGGCCGCCCTCATCCTGGGCAAGGCCGCGATGGGCGAGCAGGGCCTCGTCTTCCCGCTCATCGTCACCGCGATCGGCGCCTTCGTCGCGCTGCTCGGCGTCTTCATCACGCGCGTGCGGGGCAACGAGAGCGGCCTCACCGCGATCAATCGCGGCTTCTACGTCTCCGCCGTGATCGGCGCCGTCCTGGCGGGCGTCGCGGCGTTCGCCTACCTGCCGTCGTCGTTCGACCAGCTCAGCGGCACCGCCGACCTGTCCGGCGTGACGGCCGACCCGCGTGTCGTGTCCGCGCTCGCCGTGCTCATCGGTGTCGTGCTCGCCGGCGTCATCCTGTGGGTCACGGGCTACTTCACCGGGACGGACAAGAAGCCGACCCTCGGCGTCGCCGCGACGTCGCGCACGGGTGCCGCGACGGTCGTGCTGTCCGGCATCGGCGTGGGTTTCGAGTCCGCCGTCTACACCGCCGGCATCATCGCCGCGGCGATCTGCGGCGTGTTCCTGCTGGCGGGCGGCTCGATCTCGCTGGCGCTGTTCCTCGTCGCCCTGGCCGGCTGCGGCCTGCTCACCACGGTCGGCGTCATCGTCGCCATGGACACGTTCGGCCCGGTCAGCGACAACGCGCAGGGCATCGCGGAGATGTCGGGCGACGTCGACGAGGAGGGCGCGCAGATCCTCACGGACCTCGACGCGGTCGGCAACACCACGAAGGCCATCACCAAGGGCATCGCGATCGCCACGGCCGTGCTCGCGGCGACGGCTCTGTTCGGCTCGTACGCCGACGCCGTGTCGCACGCGCTCGCGCAGGTCGGCGCCGTGGGCGGCGGCCTCGTCGCCTCGATGCTCAGCTACGAGATCATCTCGCCCGTCACGCTCGTCGGCGTCATCCTCGGCGGCGCCACGGTGTTCCTGTTCTCGGGCCTGGCCATCGACGCCGTGACCCGCGCGGCGGGTGCCATCGTCTTCGAGGTGCGCCGCCAGTTCCGCGAGCACCCGGGCATCATGACGTTCGACGAGCGCCCCGAGTACGGCAAGGTCGTCGACATCTGCACGCGCGACTCGCTCCGCGAGCTCGTCACACCGGGCCTGCTCGCGGCGTTCGCGCCGATCGCCGTCGGGTTCGGCCTCGGCGTCGGCCCGCTGGCCGGCTTCCTCGCCGGAGCCATCGGCACGGGCGTGCTCATGGCCATCTTCCTCGCCAACTCGGGCGGTGCCTGGGACAACGCGAAGAAGATCGTCGAGGACGGCAAGTTCGGCGGCAAGGGGTCGGACGCGCACGCGGCGACCGTCATCGGCGACACCGTGGGTGACCCCTTCAAGGACACCGCGGGCCCGGCGATCAACCCGCTGATCAAGGTCATGAACCTCGTCGCGCTGCTCATCGCGCCCGCCGTGGTGGCGATCAGCGTGCCCGAGGACGCCAACCACGCCCTGCGCATCGGCATCGCTCTCGTGGCGGCCGCCGTGGCGTTCGGCGCCGTGGCCTGGTCCCGCGTGCGGGCCTCGCGCCTGGAGGCCACCGAGGAGGCCAACCAGGACGCCGCGCAGGCGACGGTCTGACACCTCGAGAACGACCTCGGGTACCGCATCCGACCGGATGCGGTACCCGAGGTCGTTCTCGTTCGTGACCGGCGTCGTGCCGGTGCCGTCACTGGCCGACGCGGCCGTCGATGCACTCCCTCAGGAGGTCGGCGTGGCCCACGTGGCGCGCGTACTCCTCGACCATGTGCACCAGCACGTCGCGCACCGGGATCTCGTCGCCGCGCCGCGTGGCCGTCGCGCCCAGGCCGTCCTCCGGCAGCGTCTCCATCCACGCGTCGGCGTGGTGCACCTCGTCCCGCCAGTTCGCCCACGCCTCCTCGACGACCGCGGGGTCCGCGACGGCGCCGTCGAAGTCCGCGTCACCGCTGCCGTACAGGTCACCCGCGTCGTCCTGGCCGGAGAGCACCTCCCGGAACCAGCCCCGCTCGACCTGCGCGAGGTGCCGCACGAGCCCGAGCAGCGACATCGTCGACGGCGGCACGGACCGGCGCGCCATCTGCTCGGCGTCGAGGCCCTGGCACTTCATCTCCAGGGTGAGGCGGTAGTGCCTCAGGTAGTTCCAGAGTGTCTCCTTCTCGCCCACGGGGTCGGACAACGCCTCGCGGGGGTCTTCCTCGGGGTCGGCCCACATGTCGGGATAGACGGTGGCCTGGCTCCATCGCTCAGTGGTCATGGCACCAGTGGACCCGCACACCCGCGGGCGGTCAACGCCACAGCGGCGTCGAGGGGCAGGATTCGGGGCTTTCCGGCAAAATGGAACAGGCATGCACCTCGCACCAGGTCTGTGGAAAAGCCGCAGCGACCGCTATCGTTCGCGGTGTTGTGCCATCCAGCGCTCGCCGGAGCGGGCGCGGACCCGTCGCAGGAGCCCCTCGGGGCAGACCCGGAGCAGGAGAAGGTCCCGTGAGTGCCGACACCGACCCGACCGAGGCGATCCCCCAGGTCACGGCGGAGATGATCGCGAAGGCGGCGGCCCGCCCGGCCCCGCAGCCCGCGCAGGCGCCCGCCGAGAGCGCCCCGGCACAGCCACCGGCCCCGCCGGAGCCGCCGGCCGGGGACGCCCCCGCGCACGGCCCCGTCCCCGACCAGCCCGCAGCGCCCGACGCGGTGCTGCCCGGCGGCGCGTCCTTCGCCTCGTCCGAGCAGTACGGCGACGGGCACCTCGCCGCAGGCCACATCGCCGCGGCGCACCTCTCCTCCCTCGTGCAGATCCCGACCGTGTCCGCGTGGGACCCCGACGACCTCGACCACGAGTCCTTCGCCCGGCACCGCGCGGCGCTGGCGGCCTTCTACCCCCGCGTGCACGCCCTGCAGAGCGAGCCCGTCGGTGAGCACGGCCTGCTGTTCCGGTGGCCGGGCCGCGGGCGCGAGGACGTGCTGCACCCGTTCCCCGTCGTGCTCGTGGCGCACCAGGACGTCGCGCCGGTCCTCGAGACCGACTGGGCGGGCGACCCGTTCTCGGGCGAGATCCGCGACGGCGTCGTGCACGGCCGCGGTGCGGTCGACGGCAAGGGCGTGCTCGTCGCGGTGCTCGACGCCGTCGAGACCCTGCTGGGCGACGGGTTCGTCCCCGAACGGGACGTGTGGCTGTTCTTCGGCGCCGACCAGGAGACCACCGGGCAGTCCGCCGAGCGCGCCGTCCGGCGGCTCTACGAGCTGGGCGTGCGGCCGTGGCTCGTGCTCGACCAGGGTGCCGGCGTCGTGACCGACGCGGTGCCCGGCGTCGAGAAGCAGGTCGCACTCGTCGGCGTGGCCGAGAAGGGCCGGATCGGCGTCGACCTGTACACGACCGACGCCGGCGGGCATGCCGCGACGCCCGGCCGCCGTACGGCGACGGGTCGCCTGGGCCGCGCCGTCGCGCGCGTCAGCGGTCACGCCTTCCCCGCCCGCGTGAGCCCGCCGACGGCGGCCCTGCTCGAGCGGGTGGCGCCCGGCGCGAGCGGTGCGCGCGGTGCGCTGCTGCGCCTGGCCACGCGCCTGTCGTCGGGCCCGCTGCGGGGCGTCGCGGCGTGGCTCGTCGGGCGCGGGGGCCCCGAGGCGTGGGCGAGTGTCCGCACCACGGCGGCGGTCACCGAGCTCGAGGGCAGCGTGGGGGCGACCGTCGCGGCGTCGTCCGCACGGGCGCACGTGGACGTCCGGGTCGCGCTCGGCGACACGGTGGAGCGGACGGTCGCGCGGCTGCGCCGCGTCATCGGTGACAAGGGCGTCGAGCTCGAGGTGCTCGGCTCCGGCGAGCCGAGCGAGGTCTCGCCGTACGACGGCCAGCAGTTCACGCTGCTGGGCGAGGCCGTCGGGTCGGTGTACCCGGACGCCGTCGTCGCGCCGCACGTGCAGCTCGCCGCGTCCGACGCGCGGGCGTTCACCCCGATCAGCGACCACGTCTACCGGCTCAGCCCGTTCGTGCTCACGGCCGAGCAGCGCCGGGCGGTGCACGGCGCGGGGGAGCGGCTGAGCGTGGAGTCGCTGGCGCGGGGTGTGCATTTCTATCGCGAGGTGCTGCGCAAGATCCCGGGCTGACCTGCGCATTCAACAAATGACCGAAAATGGACTAAGTTCTCCCTTTACATCAGTGAGGGGGAAATGGTCATGAGCAGCAACGCCGCGGTGCCGGGTGGAGCGCGTGGGCCCGTGCACGTCAACGTCCACACCTACCCCGCCCAGCTCCAGTACCCGCCGCGCACCTACCTGCTGTTCTCGATCCTCGTCACCATCTTCTTCTTTTTCCCGACGGGCCTCGTCGCCCTGGTGAACGCGGCCCGCGTGAACTCGTTCTGGAAGGCCGGGGAGCACGACAAGGCGCGCAAGGCGTCCCGCCGCGCACGCAACTGGGGCCTGCTGACGTTCGCGATCGGGCTCGTGGCCATGGCGGCCGTCGTGCTCTTCTCGAGCATCAGCTACGTCAACCGGTAGTCCGACCCGGGTCAGGGCCGGGCCAACTTCACCCGACCTCCACCACGCGACCCACGGCTGCCCTTCCGGTGCTCCCAGGGGTTGCGGGTAAAGTTCGCGGCTATGAGTGCGACACGGCGCAAGGGCTCACGGGGTGGTCGTGCTGCGTCCCGTGCCGCCGGACCCCCGGCGTCCAACGCGCTCGCCTGGGCAGAGAGTCTCGCGTCGGGCGAGCCCGCCCCCGGCTCCAGCGCCCTCGAGTGGGCCGAGGGCCTCGCGGCCAAGGACGCGACGCCGAGCCCGTGGGGCAGCGTGGGCGGATCCTCCCCGACCTCGGCCCCCACGTCGTCGGCCGCCCCCACGGGCACGGCGGACGACGGCTCGCCGTGGGGCCCGATCCCCGCACCCGCCGTCGCCGACGCGCCCGCAGAGGGCGACGCGAACCCCTGGGGACCCGTCGTCGGCCCGGACCCCGACCAGCCCCGCGGGGGCAGCAAGAACGCGCGCGGCAAGGGCGGCAAGGGCGGCCGGTCCGGCAGGTCGCGGTCCAAGGGCAAGGGCGGGCGGTCCGGCAGGTCGCGGTCCAAGGGCAAGGGCGGGCGGCCGAGCGCGAAGGGCGCCCCGAAGACCGACGTCGCGCCGACTCCCGCGGGCGGCTTCCCTGTCGGTGGAGGTGTCGGTGGAGGTGTCGGCGGGGGTGTCGGCGCGGACCCGGCCCCGGACGCCGCCGAGGGCGTGGCCGACGCGCCGCCCTTCACCGAGGCGGACGCCCCGGGCGGCCTCGCGGACGTGCTGCCCGAGATCGCTCCGGAGCCGGCGCCCGACGCCGAGCCGGAGGCCGACGCGGCTCCCGGGCGCCGTCCTGCGCAGCGCGGCGGCGCGAAGAAGGCGGGCTCGGCGAAGAAGGCCGGCACGCGCCCGCGCGGCCGGCTCGCGCCGGACACCGCGCAGCAGAAGCGCATCAGGACATCCCTGCGCCGTGGCCTGCCGCCGCTCCTCGACCGGCCGACGACGCTCGTCGCTGCCGGCGTGATCGCGGCTCTCCTCGGGCTCGGCGCCGGCTGGGGCACCAGCCTCACGGGTGACGACGCCCCGCTGTCGGCCGCCGACGCGGCGTCGTGCGCCCAGACCCAGATGGCGTGGACCCAGGCGGCCAACGCGCAGTCGGCCATGGTCCAGGACCAGCCGGAGACGCTGCGCAAGGGCTTCATCAACGCCCGCAACGCGCTCGAGGGCGTGACGCCGCCGGAGGCCATCGCGGAGGACTGGGCGATCGCGTACACCTATTACTCGACGGTCGCGAACAACATCGAGAAGGTGAAGCCGAACGACGGCGCCGCGGTGACCTCGGCCGTGGGCGGGGCGCAGCAGGAGCTGGACACCGACGCGATGGTCGCGGCCTTCGAGCGGGTGCAGGAGTACGTGGCGTCCAACTGCCAGGGCGGCTGACGCGGGGCGTGCCCGGTGCCACCCCGGCTCCCCGGCGGGGATGATGAGGCCTGCGGTGCGTCCTGCGGGCAGGATGGGCACGTGCACCCTCCCGTGACCGACCCGGCGCTCGTCGCCGCCCTCCGCTCCGACCTGACCGCGAGCTCGTACCACGTGGACGGCGTCGAGGACCTGCTCGGGCCGCTCGCCGCGGCCGCCCTGCACCGTGAGCAGGCGCTCCCCGCGCGCCGCGCGGTGTCGGCGGCCGTGGCGGGCCGCGCGCCGTCGGACCACGACCCCCGCGCCACGCTCGCCGGCCTGTTCCTCCTCGGCCTGCCCGTACCGCGGGCCGCCCTCGACCGGGCGCTGCCCACGGTGCGCGCCGACGGCATGGCGCGCCTCGGCCTGGTCACCGCCCGGGGCGCCGACGCGGACGACGAGGTGCGTGCGCTCGCCGACCTGCGCCCCTACGCGTCCACCGACGCCGTGGGCGACGCCCGCTGGTGGCTGGCCTCCGACCTCGGCGAGCTCGCCACCGGAGGCCGGCTCGCGACCGATCACGTGCTCGGCGCCGGGGGCGCGTCGCTCACGCTCGCCCAGGTCACGGTGCGTCGGCCGACCGGGCAGGTGCTCGACCTCGGCACCGGGTGCGGTATCCAGGCCCTGCACGCGGCCCGGCACGCGCGCCGCGTCGTCGCGACGGACATCTCCCGCCGCGCGCTGGCCTTCGCCGAGCTCAACGTGGCCCTCAACGCGCCGGCGGACGCCGACGTCGAGCTGCGCGCGGGCTCGATGTTCGAACCCGTGGCGGGCGACCGGTTCGACCTCGTCGTCTCCAACCCGCCGTTCGTCATCACGCCCCGCACCGGCGCGGCGGGCCGCGCCGTCGCCGAGGCCCTCGGGGACTACGAGTACCGCGACGGCGGCCGCGCGGGCGACGACCTCGTGCGTGATCTCGTCCTCGGGCTGCGCGACGTGCTGGTGCCGGGCGGCGTCGCCCAGCTCCTCGGGAACTGGGAGCACCGCACGGGGCAGGCGTGGACCGAGCGGGTCGGCGCGTGGCTCGACGAGGCGGGCCTGGACGGCTGGATCATCCAGCGCGAGGTGCTCGACCCGGCCGAGTACGCCGAGACCTGGATCCGCGACGGCGGCACCACACCCGACCGTGAGCCCGACGCGTGGGCCGCCGCGTACGGCGCGTGGCTCGACGACTTCGCGGCCCGCGACGTCGAGGCGGTCGGGTTCGGCATCGTCACCCTGCGGCGCCCCGAGTCCGGGACGCCCACCCTGCGCCGCCTCGAGGAGCACACCGGCTCGGTGCGCCAGCCGCTCGGCGCGCACATCGCCCGCAGCCTCGCGGCGCACGACTGGCTGGCCGCGCGCGACGAGACCGCCCTGGCCGGTGCACGGCTCGTCGTGGCGGCCGACGTCACGGAGGAGCGGTACCTCGAGCCGGGCGCGGCCGACCCGAACGTCGTCGTCGTGCGGCAGGGCGACGGCCTGGGGCGCGGCGTGCACGCCTCGAGCCCGCTCGCCGCCCTCGTGGGCGCGTGCGACGGCGAGCTCACGGTGGGGCAGATCGTGGGCGCGCTCGCGGCGCTCTACGAGGTGCCCGCCGACGCCCTCGCGGCCGAGCTGCTGCCCGCCGTGCGCAACCTCGTCCGGGACGGGTTCCTGGCGGAGTGAGGCCCCCGCCGCGAGGCGCCGCGGGCGGAACGCTCGTTTCCGGGACGTAACGGTCGGGTTGTGACAGCGCTGAATCTTGTCCCGAACAGAGACATCCGGGGACATGACAGTTATTTTCCACCGTGTGGAACTCGACATGCGGCACTTGAGGATGGTCGTCGCCGTTGCCGAGTCGGGCAGCGTCACGAAGGCAGCTGCTGCCCTCGGCATCGCGCAGCCGGCGTTGACCGCGCAGCTGAACCGCATCGACCGGTCGCTGGGCGGCAACGTCTTCGTCCGGGACCGGTTCGGCGCGCGCCCGACCGAGCTCGGTGACCTGATCCTGCGGCACGCCCGCGTCCTGCTGCCCGCCATGGCGGCCCTCGCCGACGACGCGGAGCGCCTCGTCAACGGCGACGTGGCCCGCGGCGAGACGGTGCGGGTCGGCATCACGGGCACCGCGCTCGGCGGGCTGTTCGTCAACCAGCTCCACGTCGCCCTGCCGGGCGCCCAGGTCACCACGGCGATGCCGCACGTGGCCGACGACGTCGCCTCCCGGCTCGCCCGGGGCACGATCGACGTCGGTCTGGTCGGCGTGTGCTCCGACGTCTCACCGCCCGCCGCCGTCGAGGTGGCGTGGACGCGGGTGTGCACCGACCCGATGTTCGTCCTGCTCGACGAGCACCACCCGTACGCGGGCAAGCCGGAGGTCGCGCTCGCCGAGCTCGCCGAGGAGCAGTGGCTGTGCGTGCCCGCCCACACCGGCGTCGAGGAGTGCTTCGTCTCGGCGTGCGTGCGCGCTGGGTTCACGCCGCGCGGCATGGGCGAGGCGGAGTGGACCACGGCCGTCGACCAGGTGCGGGCCGGGCGTGCCGTCGCCCTGGTGGAGCCCGGCCAGCTCGACCCGCCGGGCGTGGTCACGGTGCCGCTCGCCGGTGCGCCCCTGCGGCGGACGCACTACCTGGGCTGGCGGCACGACGCGGACCTCCGGGTCGACGTCGAGGCCGTCGAGGGCGCCGCCCACCGCGCCCACCGGGACGCCGTCCGGCGCAGCCCGCAGTACGAGCAGTGGTTGGGCATGTACGGCATGCTCGGCTGACCCTCCCCGCCCGCCGAGGTAGTCACCTGGCGAGGTAGTCACAGGGCGAGGTAGTCACGTGGCGAGGTAGTACTACCTCGCCCCATGACTACCTCGCCCCATGACTACCTCGGCGGGGTTGGGGTTTGCCCTCCATAGGAAATATGTATGACCTGAGTGTGATCTGGGCGGGTAGTCCATCTCCTCCTACGGTGGTCGGGCGGGTGAAAAGTCACCTGCGGGTGGAACTTCACCCCCCTCCGACCCGAGGAGTCGCTGGAGATGAGACACACTTCCCTCCGGGGCGTCGCCGTGGCAACCGCCACCGTGGGCCTCTTTGCCGGCACGGTCAACGCCGTCGCCGCCGGATCCGCCGACGCCGAGTCCGCTGCGGGCTACGCGCCCGGCCTGGTCGCCGCGATGGAGCGCGACCTGGGCCTGAGCACCGCCGAGGCCGTGGACCGGCTGGCGCTCCAGGAGACGCTGTCCGCCACGCAGCAGAGCCTCGAGGCGTCGCTCGGCGGCTCGTACGCCGGCGCCTGGCTCGAGGGGGCCGACGCGCTGCACGTCGCCGTCACCGACGCGGCCGAGGCCGCGACCGTCCGCGCGGCGGGCGCCACCCCGGTCACCGTCGACCACTCGCTCACGGCGCTCGACACCTGGACGGCCGACCTGGGCGGCGCGCTCGCGGCGTCCGACGTCACCTCCTACCACGTCGACGTGGAGACCAACGAGATCGTCATCGACGTGGTCGAGGGCGCGACGGCCGACGTCGAGAAGGCCGTCGCGGCGGCGGGCGTCCCCGCGTCGGCCGTGTCGCTCCAGGAGACCACCGAGCGGCCGCGCACGTTCGCGGACGTGATCGGCGGCGAGGCCTACTACATCATCGGCAGCGCGCGCTGCTCGGTCGGGTTCGCCGTGACCGGCGGCTTCGTCTCGGCCGGCCACTGCGGCACGGTGGGCTCGCCGACGAGCGAGCCGTCCGGCACGTTCGAGGTCTCCGAGTTCCCGGGCAGCGACTACAGCTACGTCTCGGTCGACTCGGACACCCCCGTCGGCGTGGTCGACGACTGGAACGGCGGCACGGTCGCCGTCGCGGGCTCGTCGCCCGCCGCCGTCGGCGCCTCGGTGTGCCGCTCGGGCTCCACGACCGGCTGGCACTGCGGCACCATCGAGGCCCTCAACGCCACGGTGAACTACGCGGAGGGCACGGTCACCGGTCTCATCCAGACCGACGTCTGCGCCGAGCCGGGCGACTCGGGCGGCTCGCTGCTCGCCGGCAACCAGGCCCAGGGCATGACGTCGGGCGGCAGCGGCAACTGCTCGTCGGGCGGTCAGACCTTCTTCCAGCCCGTCGGTGAGGCGCTCAGCGCCGCGGGGGTCAGCCTGCTGACCAACTGAGCCGACACGCCACCGCAGGTGGCGGGTAGGGGCTTCCCCTACCCGCCACCTCGGCATGTCCGCATATTCCCCCGATATGGCCTAAACGGTATCTGGGAGTTACCTGAAAGCGACCTTACGCTGTGCGGCACTGGGTGAATCCATTGCCCCGACGACAAGGAGTCGCTGGACATGAGACGCACATCCTTCAGAGCAGTCACCGTGGCCACAGCTACCGCGACGCTCATCGCCGCAGGCATCACCGCCGCCTCCGCCGGCACCGCGGCCGGTACCGACGCACCGGACGCCTCCCGCTACGCACCCGGCCTGGTCGCCGCCATGGAGCGCGACCTCGGCCTGGACACCGCGGAGGCCATCGACCGCCTCCGCACCGACGAGGCGCTCTCCGCCACGGCGCACACCCTCATCAAGTCGCTCGAGGCCACGTCGCTCGAGAAGCAGTACGCGGGCTCGTGGGTGGAGGGCGACGAGCTGTACGTCGCCGTCACCGACAAGACCGCGGCCGCCCAGGTCCGCGCCGCCGGTGCCACCGCCGTCACCGTCGACCGGTCCCTCGCGGCACTCGACCGCATCGCCACCCGCGCCTACGAGGCGGCGCCGGAGGCCGACGTCGCGAGCGCCTACGTGGACGTCGAGTCCAACACCGTCGTGCTCGAGGTCGCCGAGGGCGCGAAGGCCGCTGCGACGAAGGCGGTCCGCGCGGCCGGGGTGCCCGCGGGCTCCGTCTCGGTCGTCGAGGTCGCCGAGATGCCGCGGACGTTCATCAACGTCATCGGCGGCAACGCCTACTACATCGGCGGGGCGCGCTGCTCCGTCGGCTTCTCCGCCACGGGCGGCTTCGTCACGGCCGGCCACTGCGGCGTGCGCGGGGCCACGACGAGCCAGCCCTCCGGCACCTTCCAGGTGTCCTCGTTCCCAGGCAACGACTACGCCTACGTGAACACGGGCACGGACGACACCCTCGTCGGCGCCGTGAACAACTACAGCGGCGGCACGGTCAACGTCGCGGGCTCGACCGCTGCCGCCGTCGGCGCGACGGTCTGCCGCTCGGGCTCCACGACCGGCTGGCACTGCGGCACCATCCAGGCGCTGAACGCGTCGGTCACCTACGCCGAGGGCACCGTGAGCGGCCTCATCCGCACCAACGTGTGCGCCGAGCCGGGTGACTCGGGCGGCTCGCTGCTCGCCGGCACGCAGGCCCAGGGCATGACGTCGGGCGGCAGCGGCAACTGCCGCAGCGGCGGCACCACGTACTTCCAGCCGGTGAACGAGGCGCTGAGCGCCGCGGGGGTCTCGCTCATCACCACCGGTGGCGGCGGCGGCACGCCGGGCGGCTGCTCGGGCGAGGAGTCGGCGTTCAGCGGCTCGCTGAGCTCGGGCGGCCAGGCGGCCGAGCCGGGCACCTCCGGGTTCACCTCGGGCTCCGGCACCATCACGGGCTGCCTCGACGGTCCGTCCGGCACCGACTTCGACCTCTACCTGCAGAAGGTGAGCGGCGGCGCGTGGACGACGGTGGCCCGCGCGATCACGACGTCGCCGGACGAGCGTGTGACCTACACGGGCACGTCGGGCACCTACCGCTGGGTGGTCGTCTCGTACACGGGGTCCGGCTCGTACACGGGCGGCTGGTCGACGCCGTGACCTGACCGCACCGGCGTGACGGGCGCACGGGCCGCTGCGGCGGCCCGTGCGCTCGCGGTGTGAGCCGGCCGGCGTGGGTCAGGTGGCGGGTCGCGCCGTGGCCTGCCGCACGAGCAGCAGCGTGGCCGACGCCGCGAGCGTCACCGCCACCACACCGAGCACGCCGCCCATGTAGGCGGTGAGGCCGCCGCCGGTCGGCAGCCCCCAGGCCGTCCCGCCGGCGCCGCCCAGCGCACC
>NZ_JABEMG010000116.1 GCF_013004695.1 Promicromonospora citrea | reverse complement strand
GCCCGCCGCCGGCGAGACGGCCGCGGGCAGCGGCATGCTCACCGCCGGCCGGGTGGCCGACCACCTCGACGTGCTGGCGGCCATCCTGGGCAACTGAGGCCGCGCGGCGCGACCCCGGTCCCGGGACGCGTCACGCCGGCGCGCGCCACACCCCCTCGGGCAGCGGCGGCGGGCCGCCCTGCGCCTCGTTCGGCGAGCACAGCGGGAGCCGCTCGCCGAAGTACCGCAGCACGAGGGCGCCGATGACCCCCGCCAGCAGCGACCCGGCGAGCACGCCGACCTTCGCCTCGTTGATCAGGGCCTCGTCGTCGAAGGCGATCTCGGTGACGAACAGCGCGATGGTGAAGCCGATGCCGCACAGGAACGCGCCGCCCACCAGGTGCCCGTAGCGCACCCGGCCGGGCAGTGCGCCGAGCCCCGTGACCAGCGCGACCATCGCGCCGCCGAACACCCCGACGGCCTTGCCGAACACGAGGCCGACGAGCACACCCAGCGTGACGGGGCTCGACATCGCCGCGCCGATCGCCTCGCCGGACAGCTCCACACCCGCGTTGGCCAGGCCGAACACCGGCACGACCACGAACGAGCTCATGGGGTGCAGCGCGTCGAGCAGGCGGTCGCTCGCCGGCACCGCGGACCGCGCGGCGCTCACCGCCAGGCGCGAGCGGGCCGGGTCCAGCTCCTCCATGAGCGCCCGCCCGTAGACACCGAAGTACCAGCGCGCCTCGTCGTCGTGGCCACGCCGTGCGGTCGGCACCGCGAGGCCGACCGCGACGCCCGCGAGCGTCGGGTGCAGCCCCGACTGCAGCACGACGACCCACAGCACGACGCCGACCAGCAGGTAGGGCGTGATCTGCCAGATGCCGATCCACCGCATCGCGAACAGCACCACCACGAGCGCGGCGGCCAGCAGCAGGGCACCGACCATGAGCTGGTCGGAGTAGAAGATGCCGAGCAGCGCGATGGCGCCGATGTCGTCGAAGATCGCGAGCGTCAGCAGGAAGATGCGCAGCTGGTCGGGACAGCGCGGCCCGACCAGGGCGAGCACCCCGATGACGAACGCGGTGTCCGTGGACATCGGCAGGCCCCACCCCGCGGCGTCGGGCAGGGTGGGGTTGATGAGCAGGTAGAGGCCGATGGGGACGGCGAGCCCGCCGATCGCGCCGAACAGCGGCACGGAGGCGGCGCGGAAGCTGCGCAGCTCGCCGACCGTGAGCTCGCGGTTCACCTCGACGCCGACCACCAGGAAGAAGATGGCCATGAGGAAGTCGTTGACCCAGTGGTGCAGGGTCAGGTGCAGCTCCCACGTGCCGACCGTCAGGTTGACCGGCATCTCCCAGAGGTGGTGGTAGGAGCCGCCCGCCACGTTCGCCCAGACGAGCGCGACGGCCGACGCCGCGAGCAGCAGGGTCGCGCCGCCGCCCTCGGTGGCGAAGTAGCTCCGCAGGCCGGGCGAGAGCCGGGGGTACGGGATGTCGACACGGGGCCGCGGGCCTGGCTGGGTGGGGACGCCAGGGGATATCCGATCTGCCACGGGACCTAGGATCTCAGACGGCGGGGGTCTCTGGCGGCGCGTGTCAGCCGATGGCGCGGGTCGCCGCGACCGAGCCGAGCAGCGAGAGCGCCTGGGCGGACGGCGAGCCCGGGGTCGCGTGGTACACCACGAGCTCCTGCCCCGGCGCCCCGCGGACCTCGAACGCGTGCAGGCGCAGCTCCAGGTACCCGACGTCGGGGTGCAGGAAACGCTTGGTCGTCAGCCGCTTGCCCCGCGCGTCGTTCCGCTCCCAGAGCGCGGCGAACTCGGGGCTCTTGACGCGCAGCTCGTCGACGAGCGCGCGGATCGCGGGGTCGCCCGGCGTCCTGCCGTCGGCGAGCCGCAGGCCCGCCACCGTGTTCTCGGCCACGTCCGGCCAGTCGGGGTAGAAGCTCCGCGCCGCGGGGTCGAGGAACGTGCGGCGCACGAGGTTGCGCGAGACGGCGAACCCGCCGAACAGGGCCTCGCCCAGCGGGTTCGCGGCCAGCACGTCGTACGCCCGGCCGAACACGATCGCAGGGCTGTCCCGCCAGGTGAGCAGGAGCTCGACCAGCGACGCGTCCACCTCCTCGACCGGGGCGGGCGCCGCGGGGCGCGGGCTGAGCCCGGCCAGGCGGTACAGGTGCTCCCGCCCGTCCTGGTCGAGACGCAGCACCTCGCCCAGCGCGTCGAGCACCTGGGGCGAGGGGCTGACCTCGCGGCCCTGCTCGAGCCGCACGTAGTAGTCGACGCTGACGCCGGCGAGCATCGCGACCTCCTCGCGGCGCAGGCCGGGCACGCGGCGCCGGCCGGAGGCGGGCAGCCCGAGCGCCTCGGGCGCGAGCTGGTCGCGCCGGCCGCGGAGGTAGCCGCCGAGCGGTGAGGAGGTCATCCCTCGACGGTACCCGCGCTCCCCGGAGCATCCAGGGTGTGCCGCACCCAGGAAGACCGCGCCCCTTCCTGCCGGCGGCGGGTCGCCCGAGGCTGGTCGGTATGACCACGGAACGAACCACCCCCAAGATCGTCCTCGTCACCGGCGCCAGCAGCGGCATCGGCGAGGCCACGGCGCTCCGCCTCGCGGGCGAGGGCCACCACGTCGTCCTCGGCGCCCGCCGCACCGACCGCCTCGACGCGCTCGTCGCCCGCATCCGGGCCGACGGCGGCTCCGCGAGCGCCGAGCGCCTCGACGTCACCGACCGCGACGACGTGCGCACGGTCGTCGACCGGGTCGTGGCCGAGCACGGCCGCATCGACGTCGTTGTGAACAACGCGGGCGTCATGCTGCTCTCGCGGCTCGACGCCGGCCTGGTCGACGAGTGGGACCGCATGATCGACGTCAACGTGCGCGGGCTGCTGCACGGCGTCGCCGCGGTGCTCCCGCACTTCCGGCGGCAGGGCGGCGGGCACCTGGTGACGGTCGCGTCGATCGGCGCGCACCAGGTGTCGCCGACGTCGGCCGTGTACTCCGCCACGAAGTACGCCGCCTGGGCGGTCACCGAGGGGCTGCGCCAGGAGTCCGACCCGAGCATCCGGGTCACGACGATCTCGCCCGGCGTGGTCGAGAGCGAGCTGGCGCAGCACATCTCCGACCCGGGCGCGCGCGACCTCATGGTCACCTACCGCCGGAACACCATCCCGGCGGACGCGATCGCCCGCGCCGTCTCGTACGCGCTCGCCCAGCCGGCCGACGTCGACGTGAACGAGATCATCGTCCGCCCGGCGGCCCAGCGCTGAGGCGGTACGCGAGGCAGGTGTCACGGGCCCGTCGTCAGGAACGTCTCGTGGCGGGAGCTGTTGACCGTGTCGCCCGTCTCGTTGATGACCCGCCGGATCGTGCCGACGCCGCCCAGCGAGACCGTGACCATGTGGTGGAACCGGACGTCCGGCCGCACGGGCACCTCGAACGCCCGCGCGTTGACCACCGACGGGTTGACGTTGAAGTACGCGTAGCTGCCCAGCCCCCAGGCCTGGTGGTCGGTCACGGAGTCGGCCACCTTGTACGCGGCCCAGCCCTGGGTCGAGCCGTTCATGTAGGCGGCCTGGTTCGGCGGGTCGTACGGCATCTCGTTCTGGTAGAAGTACGTGCGCCCGCGCTCGCCGTTCCAGATGGTCTGGTACTGCTGGTAGTGCTCGACGAACAGGCCGTACATCGTCACGTCGTCGCCGTTGACGATCAGCCCGTTGCGGCCGGTGTTGACCGTCCAGCCGACGGTCCCGGGGTTGCCGTGGTCGGCGCGCCAGATCCAGGCGTGGTCGCCGATGACGTCGTCGCTGTTGACCTCCATGCTGATCACCGCGCGGCCCGCGATCGAGCCGCCCACCCGGAGGAACACGTCGGACAGGACCGTCGGGTTCGCGGCGTGGTCGGCCGCGGCGCCGCGCGGCCCGACCCGGAGCAGCACCTCGGACCCTCCGGTGCCGGCGTCGAACATGATGCCCGCCAGCCGCACCCCGGAGACGTCGGCCACGTGCATGGCGTCGATGCCGCCCTGCGGCACGAAGGTGGCGAGGCCGAGGCCGAGCACGACCGTGTCGGGCCGGGTCACCTGGAGCGTCTGGTTCACCGGGTAGGTACCGGGGGTGACCAGCAGGTGCTTGCCGGCGGCCAGCGCGGCGTTCATGCTCGCCGCGGAGTCGCCCGGGCGCACGACGTGGAAGTCGGCGATGGGCAGCGACCGGCCCGCGGGGTCGCCGTCCGCCCAGGTCGTGCCGGTCGTGCCGGTCCGCACCGCGGGGACGAAGACCCGGTAGGAGCCGTTGTCGTCGACGTAGAGGTACGGCTTCTCGGCGATCTTCGGGGTGGTGGGCAGCGTCGTGTACGGCGGCGCCGGGAAGCTGTCCGCCGGCGCGCCCTGGGTGCCGACGAACACCTGGTTCCAGTTGGAGCCCACCCAGCGGCCCATCGCGGAGTTCCGGGTGAGGAACTGCTGCTGCGAGCCGGAGTCGATGGTGCCGTCGATCCGCGAGTCGGCGATGAACCCGCCCGACGACCAGCCGCCGTCGGACAGGGCGAGGTTGCCGCGCAGGTGCATGCGGCGGTACGGCGCGGCCTGCGAGACCGACCAGCGGTCGTTGCCGTCGGCGGGGGTGACGGACAGACCCTCGGCCGAGCGCCAGAAGTTCTGCGTGGCGTTCTGCGAGCCGTCCGGCCACCAGTCGGCCTCGACGTGCACGTGGCCGTTGACGTTCACGTCGTCCGGCACGAGGCCGAGGCCCGCGACCTGAGTGAAGAAGCCGACGTTCACGTCGACGTCGTACGAGCCCGGGTAGAACAGGAACGCGTGCCGCTCGGGCCCGAACTGGTTCTCCTCCTGCGCGGCGAAGACCCGGTCGAGCTGCGCCTGGATCGCGCTGCGGGACATCGAGGTGTCGAAGACCGACACGTTCGGCCCGAGGTCCGGGTTGGCCGGGTCGGGGAGCACGGGGTCCGGGTCCGGCTGCGGCACCGAGCCGCCGCGGTGCGACCACTTCTGGTTGCTCGCACCGGTGCAGCTCCAGAGCTGCAGGCGCGTCCCGTTCGCCGTGCCGCCCCCGACGACGTCGAGGCACTTGTCCGCCGCCCGGTTCACGAGGTCGCCCGCCGCGGTGAGGGTCCACTTCTGGCTGTCCAGGGACGCGTAGCAGTCCCAGAGGTGGACGACGGCGCCGTCCGCCGTGGACCCGTCCGCGACGTCGAGGCACTTGCCGAGGCCGCGCACGGAACCGTCGTCGGCGAAGGTCCACGACTGGTTCGCGTTGTTCGGCGTGCAGTCCCAGACCTGCGGGCGGGTGCCGTTCGCCGTCGAGCCCTCGGTGACGTCGAGACAGCGCCCGCTGCCCGCACCGACGACGGTGCCCGTGGTGGCGGCGGCCGCGCCGGGCGTCGCCACCACCCCCAGCAGGCCGGCGAGGACGAGCGCGCCCAGCGCGCCGACCACGGCGCGCGCCCGTGCGCGCACTCGTGGGACCAGAGAGGGGACCAGAAAACCCGACATGACAGCCTCCGGCAGGGTGTGGCGCCGCGTCGTCGCGGCGGCACCTCACCCTACGGAGGCCCTTACTAACCTGTCAGTAAGGGGAATCCCTATCGACGCCGCGGGAGCGGGCGGGGCTCGTCGGAGTTTTCCGCCCCGCCCGCCGGGGCGCCCGCGGGCGCCATGGCCGCGGCGAGCTCGCTCTCGTCGGCCGTGGCGCGGCAGTACACGCGCTTGCCGCCGCCCCGGCACAGCTCGTGCAGGCCCGCGGCGAAGGCGTGGAGATCCTCCGGCTCGGCCCGGCGGAACCGCCGCGAGCGCGACCAGTGCTTCACGACGTCGTCCAGCGTGGCGGGTCGCACCATGCCGAACAGCGTCACCAGGTGGTTCGACAGCCGGATCAGCAGCCGGGCGCCGTCGGGGCTCTCGGCGACGAGCTGGGCGCTGCGCAGGCCGTCGTCGGCGGTGGGGCCACCGAGGAGCCGCTCGAGCTGGCCCAGCACCGAGGCGGGGTCGACCACGTGGGATGCCACGGCTCCGTCGATCTCACCGCCGTCGATCGTCAGGACCGCCGTCTCGTCGTCAGGAGCCACAAAGTACTCAAACCTCATGCGCGCATCTTTCCGCATCTCACGGGGTGCGTGATGCCATCGCCTGCCCCGCGGGCGTCAGCGGCCGCTCGGCGGGGGCGGTATCCGGCGCGAGGCGCGCACCAGGCCGACGCCCACGCCGGCGAGCACGGCGGCCGCGAGCGCGACCGACCCGACCATGGCGCCGGTCGCCGCGAGGTCACCGCGGTCCGGGCCACCGGGTCCCGGCCCGGGCTCGGGGCTCGGGCTGCCGGTCGGCCCCGCGCTCGGGGAGCCGGTCGCCGAGGGGCTCGGCGACGCGCTCGGCTCCGGCCCGCAGGCGACGACGAAGTCCTCGGCGAGCAGGCTCTCACCCGCCGCCGTGATCGTCACGGTGCGTTCGGTGACCTCGGCCGCGCACCCGTCCGGCACCGTGACGGCGACCGTGTGGTCGCCCTGCGGGAGGTCGCCGACGAAGTACCCGCCCTCGGCGTCGGTCACCCGCTCGACGGCGCCGTCCGGCCCGGTCACGGTGACCGTGACGCCCCCCATGGGCTCCCCCGCGGGGTCGGTCACGGTACCGCCGACCGCGCCGGGCGTGACGAGCGCGAAGTCCACGCCCGTGACGTCGTCGCGCCCGACCGTGACGTCCCGCGCGTCGGGTCCGTCCGGCCGGTAGCCGTCGGGCGCCTCGACGGTCACCGTGTGGTCGCCCGGGAGCACGTCCTCGAACCGGTAGGTGCCGTCCGCGCCCGTCGTCGTGCCCGCGGCACCGCCCTCCCCGTCGATCCGCACGACGACGGCCGCGACGGGCTCGCCGCCCGAGGTCACCGTGCCGGAGACGGACGCAGGTGCACGGACCACGAAGTCGTTCCCGGTGCTCGGCTCCTCCTGCCCCGGCCGGACGGTGACCGGGTCGGGCGCCGAGCCGACGACGAAGCCCTCCGGCAGCCCGCTGAGCGCGAACGTGTACTGCTGCGGCAGCCCGACCACTCCGTCCTGACCCACGCGGTCGACGAGGTAGGCGCCCGTCGAGTCCGTCACGGCCGTGAGGACGGCCCCGCCGCCTACGGGCGCGAGCGTGACGGTCGCGCCGGCCACGGGGTCGCCGTCGTCGGTCAGCACCGTGCCGCTCACCGCGACCGGCACGACGTCACGCGCCGCGAAGTCCACGCCGGTCGCGTCGGCCTCGCGCAGGTCGATCTCGTCGGCGACCCGCTCCCCCACCGCGACGAGCCCGTGCGGGTGGAGCTCGCCCGCCTCGGGCAGGTCCGTCAGCTCGACGCGGTACCCGGGCGCCGCGGTGACCCCGTCGAACCCGTACTGCCCGCTCGCGTCGGAGGTCGTGGTGGCGATCTCCGTGCCGTCGGCGGCGAACAGCGTCAGCCGCGCGTCCGGCAGCACGCCCTGCGGCGTGCCCGCCGCGTCCACGAGCCGTACCGTGCCCGCGACGTCGCGGCCCAGCGAGGCGAACCAGGTCTGGTACACGGGGAAGCCGGTGCGCCGGAAGAACGTGACGGTCAGGCTCGCGACGGGCGTCGTCGGCCGGAACCAGCCGGCCGCGCCCGCGGTGTCCGCCGCCGCGGCGTTGCCGGCCAGCTCCTGCGTCCCGGGGTCCCACGTCGCCACGTCGGCCGGGTCCCCCACGCACGACGGCGACCCGGCACCGCCGCAGTAGTTGAAGCCGCCCTGCCAGCCGAGCTCGCCCGCGGTCAGCTCGCGGCCGTCCGCGCCGAGCGCCGTCACGACCGCCCGGTCGGCGTCGATGTCTCCGAGCACGAAGGCCCAGCCGCCGCCCGGCGTCGGGCGCTCGAAGGTGTAGGTCGTGGTGGACGGCGCGTCCGCCCGGTCGGCCTGCGGCCGGAGGTTCAGGTACGCCTGGCCGCGGCTGGACCCGAAGACCTCGCCGGGCGGCGTCGCGGGCCCCAGCCAGCTCGACGCCCCGGAGACGACGCCGACGCCGCCCCGCGCGTCGGAGGTGACCGTCGCGGCGGGGAACCCGGTCGCGGGCAGGCGGACCGTCGTCGACCAGTCGCCGGGGGCGCCGTCGAGCGGCTCCCAGTCCGCCCAGCCCCCTGTCGCGGCGGCCGGGGCGGTGCCGGCCGGGACGAGCGTCGAGGCGACGGCGGACGACGCGGTCGGGGTGACGGCTCCGAGGGCGACGAGGACAGCCGCCGCCACCACGCCCAGGCCCCCTGCAGTGCGCTTCACGTGCACACGGTAGGAGCGGTGCCCCGTGGGCGCGCGGGCAAGCATGCGAATGCATGCGCTTCGCCGTGAATGTCCGGTGTCCGGGATGCCGGCTCGGGCGCTCAGGCCCCGAACTCGCGGGCCCGCAGCCGCGCCAGGTGCGCGTGCACGAGCGGCAGCACCGAGGCGCCCTCACCGCTCGCCGAGGCGACGCGCTTCATCGACCCGGCCCGCACGTCGCCGACGGCGAACACTCCGGGCACGGTCGTCTCGAGGCTCGCGGGCGGCCGACCGTCGGCCCACGCCTCGCGCGGCACGTCGCGGCCGGTGAGCACGAACCCGCGGGCGTCGCGCGCCACGCCCTCGGGCAGCCACGTGCAGTCGGGCTCGGCGCCGAGCAGGCAGAACAGGGCGTCGGCCGTCGTCTTGGTCCGCTCGCCCGTGTCGAGGTCCTCGAGCAGCAGCCACCTGAGCCAGCCGTCGCCGCCGCCGTCCACGACGACGGTGCGCGTGCGCACCTGGATGGTCGGCGTCGCCTCGATCTCGCGGACCAGGTAGTCGGACATCGTCTCGGCGAGGCTGTCGCGCCGCACGAGGATGGTCACGCCGCCCGCGAACTTGGCGAGGTGGACGGCGGCCTGGCCGGCGGAGTTGCCGCCGCCGACCACGTAGACGTCCCTGTCCTGCATCTCGCGCGCCATCGACGTCGCCGCGCCGTAGTAGACGCCCGCGCTCACGAGGTCCTCGATGCCGGGCACGCCGAGGCGCCGGTAGGTCACGCCGTTGGACAGGACGACCGTGCGCGCGCAGAGCTGCGCTCCGGGCACGTGCACGTGGTGGTGCTCGGGCTCGTCCGGCGGTCCCGGCTCGATCCGGATCGCGGGCCGCCCCGAGAAGAACTGCGCCCCGAACCGGCCCGCCTGGATGCGCGAGCGCTGCGCGAGCCGCATCCCCGAGATCCCGCGCGGGAACCCGAGGTAGTTGCGGATCATCGAGCTCGACCCCGCCTGCCCGCCGATCGCGTCGCGCTCGATCACGACGGTGGCCAGCCCTTCCGACGCCGCGTAGACGGCGGCGGCCAGGCCTGCCGGGCCCGCGCCGACGATCGCGACGTCGGCGATGACGCCGTCCGGGATCGAGTCGAAGCCGCCGTACATCGCCTCGTTCACCGCGGCCGGTGTCGCCGCGGTGAGGACGCGGCCGGTGTGCGTGCTGACCACCGGCAGCTCGGCGCCCGGCCCGGCGGCCTCGAGCACGGCCGCCGCGGCGTCGTCGGCCGGCGTGAGCGAGCGGTAGGGGAAGCCGAGCCGCTCCAGCAGGTCGCGGATCGCCGCCGCGTCGCGGTCCTTGGGTTCCGCGACGACGTCGGTCACCGTGACGACGGGCCGGCCCACCGACCAGTTCCAGTCGGAGAGCAGCTCGATGAGCGCGGTGTGGAACTCCTCGTCGCGCGGCCCGCGGGGCAGGAGCACGAACGTGTCCATGTCCCGGCGCAGCGCGGCCGCCCGCAGCTCGCCGACCGTCTCGCCGAAGATCTCGAACGGGACGAGGGCGATCCGCCGGGCGGTCGCGACGACGGCGGGCACCTGGTGCAGGAGCTCGACGGCGGAGGCGTCGCCGAGGCCGTGCTCGGCGGCGACCATCGCGATCTGCGCCTTGTCGGCGACGAGCTCACGCGCCCGCTCGAGTCCCGCCTCCGCGCCGACCGCCGCCTCGACGCGGTAGTCCCGGTCGTAACGGGCGCGGAACTCCTGCTCCATGACGTCGGCGTGCGCGCCGCCGACCAGCAGGATGACGGGTCTGTCGTGCATGGCGCCCAGCGTAGACGGCGGGGCCGCCCTACGGCCGGGCGACGGCGGGTGAGGCTGCCGCCACCAGCCGGCGGCGCCGCACCGGCACCGGGGCCGGGTGCGCCGCGAGGAACACCGCGGAGGCGCAGATCAGCTCCTTGTACCAGGCGGCGGCCCGCCCGCCCGGGGCGGCCGACCGCGCCCGGTCGTCGGGCGTCACGAGCTGGATGACGGCGTCCCGCCGGCCGAGGCTGATGCACTGGTGCACGTAGCCGAGCGGCATGTGCGGCAGCCGGCCGCCGGTCAGGCGCGCGACGATCGCGTCGGCGGCCTGCCACGCCATCGGCCCGCCCGACGCGCAGGACATGCGCAGCGGGTTGCCGAGCGGCCCCTCGGCCTGGGCGGCGTCGCCCACCGCGTAGACGTCGGGGTGGGAGACCGACCGCATGGTGCCGTCGACGACGATCCGCCCCTGCGCCGTGACCTCGAGCCCCGCGGCAGCGGCGAGCGGGTGGGTCGCGAAGCCCGTCGCCCACACCGTGACGTCGGCGGGCAGCACCGCGCCGTCGCGGGTCTCGACCGCACCGGCCCGCACGGCCGCGACGTCCGTGCGCTCGTGCACCGTGACGCCGAGCCTGACGAGCGCGCGGCGCAGGTGCCGCCGCCCCGCGTCGGAGAGCCAGTCACCGAGCCCACCCCGCGCGGCCAGCGCGACGTCGAGATCGGGGCGGGCCTCGGCGATCTCCGTGACCGCCTCGATCCCGGTGAGCCCGCCGCCGACCACGACCACGCGGCCGCCCGCGCCGAGACCCGCGAGCCGCTCCCGCAGCCGCAGGGCACCGGGCCGGCTCGCCAGCTCGTCGGCGTGCTCGGCGACGCCGGGCACGCCCGGGTCGGCCGGTGCACTGCCCAGGGCGTGGACCAGCGTGTCGTAGGACAGCTCCTCGGTGCCCGCGCCGTCGGTGGCGGTCACGGCGACCACCCGGCGCTCGACGTCGACGCCCGTCACGTGCGCGACGCGCAGCGCGACGCCGGTGCCTGCCAGGATGCGCACGAGCGGGCGCGCGGGCAGGTGCTGTCCCGCGGCGAGCTGGTGCAGGCGGACCCGCTCGACGAAGTCGGGCTCGGCGTTGACCAGGGTGACCGTGACGTCGTCGCCGTGCAGACGGCGGCCCAGCCGGCCCGCGGCCAGCAGACCCGCGTAGCCGGCGCCGAGGATGACGATGCGGTGCTTCATGGGGTCCTCGTTCCGTGTCGGAGTGTGGGTGGGATGTTCGCGCCCCTTGAACCGGGCAGCGCAGCGATCCCTGACACCCCGGGACGGTGACGTGCGTCACACGCCCACGGGCGGTCACCACCCGCGCACGAGCGGCTCCCCGTGGTCGGCGGCGGCCCACTGCCGCGCCGCGCGGCCGAGCTTGTCCGGGTTCACCTGGGTCCGGACGGCAGCGATGCCCTCGTCCGTGACCTCGAGCGTCATCACGCCCACCACCTGCTCGCCGACGACGCCGACCAGGGCGGGCATCCCGTTGGCGGTCCATGCGTAGACGTCCGGGCTGCCGCCGAGCTGCGCGCGCTTGGCGTCCGCGGGCCGGAACAGGCCGCGCAGGAACCGCGCCACCGCCGTCGCGCCGAGCACGGGCGTGCGGCGCGCCGCGACCGTGCCGCCGCCGTCGCCCACGCCCTGGGCATCCTCCGTGAGCAGCCGCACGAGCGGCTCGAGGCGGCCGCTCGTCGCGGCGGCCAGGAACTCCTCCACGACCGGCCGTGCCTCGGCGGCGTCGACCGCCGCGCGGGCACGCCGCTCGGCGAGGTGCTGCCTGGCCCGGTGCAGCGCCTGCTGACTGGCCGCCTCGCTGAGGCCGACCAGGTCCGCGATCTCCGCGTGCGAGTACCCGAACGCCTCGCGGAGCACGTAGACAGCGCGCTCCGTCGGCGCGAGGCGCTCCATGAGCAGGAGCACCGCCGTCGACACCGAGTCGCGCTGCTCCGCGGTGTCGGCGGGACCGAGCATCGGGTCCCCGCCCAGCACGGGCTCGGGCAGCCACTGCCCCACGTAGACCTCGCGCCGGGCCCGCGCCGACGTGAGCTGCGTCAGGCAGAGGTTCGTCAGCACGCGGGTGAGCCACGCCTCCGGGACCCGGATCTGCGCGCGGTCCGCCGCCTCCCAGCGCAGGTAGGTCTCCTGGACGGCGTCCTCCGCCTCGGACGCCGAACCGAGCAGGCGGTACGCGATGGCCTCGAGACGGGGCCGGGACGCCTCGAACGTGTCGAGATCACCCGGGCGCAGGGGCTGCGTCGTCATGAGGCCGACCCTACGCTGGTCCCACCATCGTGCCGGTGCCCGCGGCGGGCACCGTTCGCCGGGAGGGAGCCGCCATGTCCTTCGCCACCCGAGGTTTCTCCGGTCGCCGACGGGAGCGGGACGACCGCCTGCCACCCGGGCAGACGCTGGTGCAGGACTGGCCGGTGCTCAGCGCGGGCCCCACACCGCAGATCGACACGGGCGACTGGGCCCTCACGGTGCGTGACGAGACGGGCACGGAGCACCGCTGGTCGTGGGACGAGCTGCTCGCCCTCGGCGTCGAGGACGTGACGGTCGACATCCACTGCGTGACCCACTGGTCCCGGCTCGGCATGGAGTGGCGCGGCGTCAGCCTCGACAAGGTGTTCGAGGACGTCGAGTCCGAGCACGAGTTCGTCATGGCGCACTCCTACGGCGGGTACACGACGAACGTGCCGCTCGAGGACCTGCTCGACGGCAAGGCCTGGGTCGCGGTCGAGGCCGACGGCGCACCGCTGGACCCCGAGCACGGAGGCCCGGCGCGGCTGCTCGTGCCGCACCTGTACTTCTGGAAGAGCGCCAAGTGGCTGCGCGGCTTCACGATGATGCCGGACAACGAGCCCGGGTTCTGGGAGCAGTACGGCTACCACATCTACGGCGACCCGTGGAAGGAGGAGCGGTACTGGTGAGCACGGAGCCCGCGGCATCGACGCTCGCCCGGCCACGGACACGCCCGGCCTGGCACGTCGCGACCGTCGCCGAGACCCGCCGCGAGACGCCGACGGCCGTGCGGCTGGTGCTCGACGTGCCCACGTGGCCGGGCAGCGAGGCGGGCGCGCACCTCGACCTGCGCCTCACCGCGCCCGACGGCTACCAGGCGAGCCGCTCCTACTCCGTCGCGGCGTCGACGCCGGCCGCACCCGGGTCGCCCGGCCAGGTGGTCCTCGCGGTCGACGAGGTGCCCGACGGCGAGGTCTCCCCGTTCCTGGTCCGCGACGTGCGGCCGGGCGACCAGCTCGAGCTGCACGGGCCGCTCGGCGCGTTCTTCGTCTGGCGCCCCGGGCAGAGCACCCGCCCGGTCCAGCTCGTCGCGGGGGGCTCCGGCGTCGTCCCCCTGTACGCCATGGCCGCTGCCCACGCCGCCGCGGCGGACGAGACGCCCTTCCGCCTGCTCTACTCCGTCCGCACGCCGGACGACGTCTGGTTCGCCGACGAGCTCGCCGCGCTGGCGGGTCCGACCCTCGCTCTCGACCTCGTGTACACCCGGCGCGCGCCCGAGGGCACGGCCGACGTCGTCGGGCGTCTCACGCGGGAGTCGTTCGCCGCCCGCGTCCTGCCGGCCGCCGAGCGGCCGCGCGTCTACGTCTGTGGCTCGACGGGCTTCGTCGAGACGGTGGCGGGCTGGCTCCAGGAGCTGGGTCACGCCGCGGGCGACATCCACACCGAACGCTTCGGAGGCCTCACATGACACACCACCTTGACGGCAACGTGCTCGCGGGCGCCCTCTCCGAGATCTTCACGGCCGACGTGACCACCGCGCGGGGGCGGTGCGCCGGCTGCGGCCGCACCAGCCCTCTCGCCGAGGCCATGGTCTTCACCGACGCGCCGGGACTCGTGGCCCGCTGCGCGGGCTGCGACCAGGTGCTCGCGACGTTCGTCGACGCGGGCGACCGCGTCATGGTCAGCCTGGCGGGCCTCAGCGCGGTCGAGCTGCGGCGCTGACGCCGGCGGCCGGGCCGCGCCCGGTCAGGCGTGGCGCGGGCCGCCCGACGTCGCGCGGCCCCGCCGCGTCCGGTTGTCGTAGGCGGGGCTGTCGTAGGCGGGGCCGTCGTACGCGGGGCCGTC
>NZ_JABEMG010000115.1 GCF_013004695.1 Promicromonospora citrea | reverse complement strand
CGGGCCGCCCCCGTTGCCCGGCTGGTACCTCGGCAACGGCGGCAGCCAGTCGGGCCCGTTCGACGACGCGGCGCTCGCCGGGCAGGCCGCCGCGGGCACGCTCACGGCGAGCACGCTCGTGTGGCGGGCCGGCATGGCGGGCTGGGAGCCGGCGTCGGCGGTGCCCGAGGTGGCCAGGCACCTGGGTGCCACGCCGCCTCCGCTGCCGCAGGCCTGAGATGGCGGAGCTCACCGAGGGCGGCCGGGCCGCCCACCACGCCTACCCGTGCGAGCAGTGCGGCGCGAGCGTCGAGTTCACCGCCGGCACCGGCGCCCTGACCTGCCCGTACTGCGGGCACGTGCAGCACGTCGCCGTGGCCGAGCGGGACGTGCGCGAGCACGACTACGCGGCGCTCGCCGCGGCACCCCGCCCCGCCGCCCCGGCCACCCACGACTTCCGGTGCGGCACGTGCGGGGCGGTCACGACGAGCGACCACCTGTCCCAGAGGTGCGGGTTCTGCGGGTCGCCGATGGTCGCGGAGGTCGAGAACCTCGGGCTCGTCGAGCCGGAGGCCGTGCTGCCGTTCGAGGTCGACCGCGCCTCGATGCAGAGCAGGCTGCGGGAGTGGGTGCGCTCGCGGTGGTTCGCGCCGTCCGCGCTCAAGCGGGTCGTCTCGGCCGAGCAGGCGCACGGCGTCTACCTGCCGCACTGGACCTTCGACGCGCGGACCCGGTCGCAGTACACGGGTCAGCGCGGCGAGCACTACTGGGTCACCGAGACGTACACGACCACCGACTCCGAGGGGCGCACCCGTACCGAGACGCGCCAGGTGCGCAAGACCCGGTGGTACCCCGCCTCCGGCACGGTCGCGCGCGACTTCGACGACGTGCTCGTGGCCGGCACGGGTCGGGTCATGCCCGAGCACCTGGCGAAGCTCAGCCCGTGGCCGCTCCAGGACGCGCGCCCGTACCAGCCGGACTACCTGGCCGGGTACGAGACCCTGCGCTACGACGTCGAGCCCGAAGCGGGCCTGGAGCGCGCCAAGGGAAAGATGGCGCCCGTCATCGAGCGGGACTGCCGCAGCGACATCGGCGGCGACGAGCAGCGCGTGCACCAGGTGCACACGAACTACTCCGCCGTGACCTACAAGCTCCTGCTGCTGCCGGTGTGGATCGCCACCTATCTCTACGGCGGCAAGCCGTTCCAGGTGCTGGTCAACGCCCGCACGGGCGAGGTGGTGGGCCAGCGGCCCTGGTCGGCGTGGAAGATCACGCTCGCCGTGCTCGCCGCGCTGCTCGTGGTCGCCGCGATCGTGTGGGCGGTCGTGGCCGCCGACGCGGGCACCACCGGAGCGCTCGCGCAGGTGGCTCCGGGTGCCGGAACCACGGCGCCGCCCCGCGCGTTGGGCCACGGGTAGACCACGCGACCGCGAGGAGAATCCGATGCTGTGCCCCATCGACCAGACCACGCTCGTCATGTCCGAGCGCAAGGGGATCGAGATCGACTACTGCCCCACGTGCCGAGGCGTGTGGCTCGACCGCGGTGAGCTCGACAAGGTCATCGACCGCTCGGTGGAGACCGAGATCGCCGCCGAGAACCAGCCTGCGGCGCCGGTGGCACCGAACCCCGTGCAGGCGGGTCCCGCGTACGGCACGCCGCAGCCCGCCTACGACCCGCGGTACGACGACCGTCGCCGCGACGACGACCGCCGGTACGACCGGGACCGGGACCGCCGGTACGACGGCGACCGCCGGTACGACTCGTACGGTGACCGCCGGTACAAGAAGAAGCGCCGCGAGTCCTTCCTCGAGGACCTCTTCGACTTCTGACCGTTCCGGGCGCCGGGCCTCGCGAGAACGACCTGGGGTACCGATTCGGCGGAGAATCGGTACCCCAGGTCGTTCTCGGAGCGGACCATCTCGGCTCCGGGCAGAGAAAGAGCCCCCTTTCCGGTTCGGAAAGGGGGCTCTTCCTCAGGAGCCCTTTGTCACCGGCCCCACCGTTCACGAACGGCCGGTGAAAAGGACGTCGGGTGCCGGGCGTGCTGGCGGCGTCCGGCGAGACGGGGGCGTGGGGTCACACGCCGGGGACGGGGACCGGTACGGGGAGGCCGCCGAGGAGCGAGGCGAGCAGGTTGCCGATCGCCGCGAGCAGGCCGTCCAGCAGGCCCGGGGTCGGCAGCGGCACCGGCAGGTCCGGCACCGGGAGGTCAGGGACGGGGACGTCCGGGACCGGGTCGCTCACGACCGTCTCCTCGGCGGCCGGCGCCTCGACGACGGCCTCCGCGGGGACGGCCTCTGCTGCGGGCTCGGACACGCTGACCTGGTGAACCGCCGGGGTGTCCCCCTCGGCCGCCACCATGGCGCTCGCACCGGTGGTGGCTGCGCAGACCAGGCCGGCCGAGACGGCCACGGTTGCGACAGCACGACTGATTGCACGGAATCCTCGGATCATGGTGTTTCCCCTCGAATAGCTCCGTCGTAACAGTTGGTGGAGCACACATGTGTGTTCACCAGAAAGCAGAGTGGGTGTCTTCTTTCACCCTGTCAATCGGTGCATGCGCATGCATTCGGCCGGTTGATTCCGACATTCCAGGACCGCCCCGGCGGCGAAATGCACCAGGAATCACGGCAACCCCGACATCACAACCGTGATATAGGACGGATGTCCAACAGAACGGTGCGCGCCGAAAATGATTCAGCTCCCGCACGGGGTGCTTGGGATGATCGCGGGATGTCCCGCATCCGACCCACCTGGCCCGACCTGCCCGCTCCTGTCCGCGACGTCGTCGTGGCGCGCCTCGGTGGTCCGGTCACGGCGTGGGCGTCGCACGACGGCGGCTTCTCGCCCGGGTGGGCGCTGACGCTCGAGACGGCCGCGGGTCGTGCCTTCGTCAAGGTCGCGTCGACCGACCACGCCGACGCCGCGCGCTTCCACCGCGCGGAGGCCGTCCGCTCCGCCGCGTTGCCCGCCGGCGTCCCCGCCCCTGCGTTCCGCTGGGCCGAGGAGATCGCCGACCCCGGCGAGACGGAGCCGTCCTGGGTGGTGATCGCGTCCGACGCCGTCGACGGCCGGGCGTTGCGGTCCGAGCCCTGGGACCTCGACGACCTCGATCGGCTGCAGCGACTCGCCCGGCGGATCGCCGAGCACGAGGTGCCCGCGGGCGGCGCGTTCCCCGACGCGGCCGACCACCTCTGGCCGGAGGCGGGCCTGCTGGCCGACGAGCGCCCGGCCGCCCTCGCCGCCTACGACCCCTGGCTCGCCGCCCACCTCGACCGGCTCGCCGAACTGGCGGCGCCCGACCGGCAGCGCGAGGCGCTGACGGGGTCCCGGCTGGTGCACAACGACCTGCGCGCCGACAACGCGCTGGTCGTGCGGTCGGCGGACGGCGGGGAGGAGGCCGTGGCCGTCGACTGGCCGCACGCCCAGCGCGGGCCGGCCTTCGTCGACCAGACGGCGACGCTGCCGGTCGTCGCTGCCACGGGCGGGCCGTCGCCCGAGGAGGTGCTGGCGCGGACGCCTCTCCCTGCCGGCACGGACCCCGAGGCGGTGACCGTGTGGGTGGCCGTGCTGACCGCCTACTTCGTGCGCAGCTCGCTGCTCGAGGCCCCGCCCGGCATCCCGCACCTGCGGGCGTTCCAGCGCATCCAGGCGGAGGCCTGCATCCCGTGGTTGCGGTCCCGGCTGGGCTGACCGTGCGGGGCTGACCGGGCGCGCGGGTCAGGCGCGGGCGGCCTCGACCTGCTCGCGCACCTGACGCTTGGCGCGGGCGAGCATGCCCGCCATGCCGTTCAGCCGCAGCAGGCTGACGACCTTGGTGAGGCCGAGCTGGAGGGGATAGTCGTCGGGCACGTCGAGCACCTGCTGCGCCGTCAGCCCGGTGAGGCCCTGCGCGAGGATCGACGCGAACCCGCGGGTGGTCGGCGCCTCCTCGGGTGCGGTGGCATGGAAGGCGACCACGCCGGCGTCGTCCACCTCGGCGAACGCGTAGACGGGGGACTGGCACTCCTGGACCCGCTCGAGCTGCTCCGGCGCGTCCGCGTACCGCTCGGGCAGCGGCGGGAGCTCGCGCGACACCTCCAGCAGCAGCTGGAGGCGGTCCCGCTCGGGCGTCTCCAGAAAGGCGTCCCGCAGCTCGGCGAGAGCCGCGGGCAGTGCGGTGTCGTCGGTACTCATCCGTTCATCCTTTCACCGTGCCGCTCGCGCGGGCCAGCGCCCGGGCGAGCGGCACGACGTCGTCGTAGCGTGAGGAGCATGGCCGAGAAGACGCGCGACGACGACGGCCCGGACCGCTGGTCCCAGGGCGTCACCGAGGGCAGCGACGCCCTCGACCTCGAGGAGGGCGTGTTCACGTGGGACGACCCCGCGCGGATCGCCCGCTCGCTGAAGAAGTCGGCGGAGGCGAGCGACCGGCGCAAGAGCTCGCCGTACCGGTCGGCGATGTCGATGCTCACCTTCTACATCAACCGGGCGGGCAAGGACCTCGACGCGGACCAGCGCGAGGTGCTGGAGCGCGCCAAGGACGAGCTGCGCACGGCCTTCGGCCGGGACTGAGGCGGGCTCAGACCGTGCCCGGCTCCGAGCCGGTCGCGACGGGCACGCGCACCGCGTTGCCCCACTCGGTCCACGAGCCGTCGTAGTTGCGGACGTTCCGGTAGCCGAGCAGATGCGTCAGTGCGAACCAGGTGTGGCTGGAGCGCTCGCCGATGCGGCAGTAGGTGATCACGGCGTCGTCGGGGCTCATGCCGAGACCCGCGGTGTAGATCTCCTCGAGCTCGGCGCGGGTCTTGTAGGTGCCGTCCTCGGCCACCGCCGTCGCCCACGGGACGTTGCGCGCCGTGGGGATGTGGCCGCCACGCAGGACGCCCTCCTCGGGGTAGTCCGGGATGGCGATGCGCTCGCCGGTGTACTCCTGCGGCGAGCGGATGTCGACCAGCGGGCCCGTGCCGAGGTGCGCCAGCACGTCCTCGCGGAAGGCGCGGACCGTCGTGTCGTCACGCTCGACCACCGGGTACTCGACCGGGGCAGGGGCGGGCACGTCCGTCGTGAGCTCGCGGCCCTCGGCGGTCCACAGGCCGCGGCCGCCGTCGAGCAGGCGCACGTCCTCGTGGCCGAACAGCGTGAACACCCACGCGGTGTAGGCCGCCCACCAGTTGTTCTTGTCGCCGTACAGCACGATCGTGGTGTCGCGCGCGATGCCCTTGCTCCCCAGGAGGGCGGCGAACGCCGCGCCGTCCAGGTAGTCGCGCATCTGCGGGTGCTGCAGCTCGGTGTGCCAGTCCACCTTGACCGCGCCGGGGATGTGACCGGTCTCGTAGAGCAGCACGTCCTCGTCCGACTCCACGACGACGACCCCCGGGTCCTTGAGGTGCTCCGCGAGCCAGGCGGTGCTCACGAGGCGTTCCGGGTGGGCGTACTGCGCGAACTTCTCGGACGGGTCGACGGGGGCGGTCATGGGTCCTCCTCGGGGGCGCGTGTGCTGTCGTCGTTGTGAACACGGCGAAGGGGCGAAACGATCCCGGGGGCTGCCGCGCTCACCCCAACCGCCGCTCCAGCACCCCCAGCCGCGCCCGTACCCGCAGTGCCAGCGGGCTCCCCGGCTCGGCCAGCTCACCCAGCCGCACCCACGCGCCGTGGTCGTCCGCGCCCTCGGCGCGCATCGTCCACCGTTCGAGCGCCGCGACGTCCGCGCAGGCGTGCACCGCTGAGCGCACCTCCTCGGTGAGCTCCTCGCGGAGCTGCTCGACGCCCGGCGCCACCGACCGGCGCAGCAGGCACTCGCCGTACGCCGCGAGCGCGGCGCGGACGTCGCCGCGGGCGAGGTGCTCGCGGACGACGCCGACGTCGGTCCGCAGGGGGCGGGCCAGCCGGTAGGGGCGCGATCCGGCGAGCAGGGGTGCACCGAGGACGGCGTCCGCGACCCGGCGCAGGCGAGAGATCTCGGCGCGCACGGTCACCAGTGAGAGGTCGCCCGGGTGCAGCAGCACGGCGAGCTCCTCCGCCGTCAGGCCGCGGGGGTGCTCGGCGAGGAGCAGCAGGATCTCGGCGTGGCGCAGGGAGAGCCGACGGCCGCGCAGGGTCGGGACGCCGAGGAGCCGGAGATCGGGCAGGGTCTCGGGGGCGGCGTCCACGGCGGCGGAGCGTGTCCATGGCGCAGGGTCGGTTCCGCCCGCCGTCGCACGCGCCGCGAGCTCGCGCTCGACCATGGCCACCGTCGCGCGCACGAGGGCGAGCGCCACGTGGGTCCCGGCCGCGCTGCCACCCGTGAGGTCGATGGCGCCGACGATGCCGCCGGACGCGTCGTGCACCGGCGCGGCGGTGCAGCTGAGCCGCTGGACGGGCCGGGCGTAGTGCTCGGCGCCGAGCACCTGCACGGGGCGGCGGGTGGCCAGCGCCGTGCCCGGGGCGTTGGTGCCCACCGACTCCTCGCGCCAGACGGCGCCCTCGACGAACCCGACCTGGTCGACCGTGGAGCGCACCGGCCCGCGGCCCTCGACCCACAGCAGCCTGCCCGCGTCGTCCGACACGGCGACGACGAGGTCGTCGCCCGTCGCTCCGCCGACCAGGTCCCGGACGAGCGGCATCGCGACGGCGAGCGGGTGGCGGCGCCGGTAGTCGTCCAGCTCGTCCGACGGCGCCACGGTGACCGACCCGGGGCGGTCGGGGTCCACGCCGTTGCGCAGGGACCGGCGCCAGGAGGCCGCGACGACGGGGTCGATCCCCGTGGGCTCCTGCGAGCCGGCGGAACCGACGAACTGTTCGTAGGCCGCGCGCACCCACTGCGCGTCCCGGTGTGGCACCTGCGCCATGCTGCCCCTGATCTCGTTCGCACGTCGTCGTCGAACCAGGCCAGTGTAGGCATCGGGCCACGGCTGTCGACAGGGTTGCTCCCGAGATCTTCAAGGGCGGGTCGGGGACGCGCCGGGGAAGAAGTCGTCCGAGCGGATCACAGACGTATTACGGTTTCACCGAGCAGGACCTGAAAAGTAGTCCTAGCGTCATTCGCACGGGTTGTTGCCGGGCCAGGGGGCCCGACACATAGTTTTCAGGGAACTCTCTTTGGGGGAAGAGTTGAACACCATCACTTTGTCCAGACCGGAAAGTACAGTGTCCGACACCGACGACCCGGCCGGCGACAGTCGCGGCCAGACACCCACCCCACGCACCGCGCAGCGCTCGACGCCGAGCCCCGCGCCCCAGCACGCACCGCAGCGGACCGAGCACCAGGCAGAGCTGCCGCCGCTCGGCACGCCGGAGCCGCCGGTCGCCGACCTCGCCGGAGCGCGCGGCCGCCGCCGCTGGACCTACGGCGCCGCCGCCGTCACCGGGCTCGCCGTCGCGATCGGTCTCTGGTCCGGCGCGGCCAAGGCGGACGAGGCCAGCCACCTCCTCGCGCTGACCACGGAGATCGAGGCGCAGGTCAGCACCACGTCCGACCGGTCGGAGGACCTGGCCGCCGTGCTGGACACGGCCCAGCGCGTGTACGACCACTCCGAGGGCCAGGTCGCGGACCCGGCGACGCGCGAGGTGCTCGCCGAGGCGCTCGCCGACGCCCGCGCCGCCGTCGCCCAGCGGGTCACCGACGCCCCGCCGTCGTCCGTCACGCAGGCCCACACGCTGCTCGCGCAGGCGACCCACATCGAGACCTCGCTCGACTGGGCCGCCGAGGACCTCCGCACCGCCGTCGACATGGTGCAGCAGTCGCAGGGCGCGCAGCGCACCCTCGAGACGCGCGAGCCGGTCGGCCAGCGCACCATCCTCACGTCGCACGACGGAAACTGATCGCGCATTTCCTCCGGGTCCGGAAATTTCGCGACCCGTCATCTTCGGTAAACGGCCGCCGCTTTTCCGGGCGAATATCGGTGCCTTTGCACGTATCTCTTTCGCAGGGAGAAATCTGCTCAGCGCGGATAGGCGTCCACGAGCTCCACGAACTCCGCCCGCAGCCCGTACGGGTCGGCCCCAAGGGAGTCGGCCGCCCGCTCCCGCACCGCGTCCAGGTCGGCGTCGCCCCGGTACGCCGACCCGGACGCGAGGAGCCCCAGCTCGGCCACCGCGGACGCGAAGGCGAAGTCCGCCGACGGCGTCGCGGTGAGCGCGTCCGCCTCGACCGGGAAGTCGACCTGCGTGCTCTCCGTGCCGCCCGGCTCCTTGTACCGCACGTGGACGGTCATGAAGTCGTCGCTCGTGCCGACCTGGCGGTCGGAGTACGTCAGGTCCGTGGTCTCCGCGTCTCCCGACCCGGCGGGGACCAGCTCGTAGAACGCCGTCACGGAGTGCCCCGCGCCGACGTCGCCCGCGTCGCGCGCGTCGTCGGCGAACTCCTCGTCCTCCAGGCGCCGGTTGTCGTACCCGACGAGCCGGTAGGAGCCCACCCGCGCCGGGTTGAGCTCGACCTGCACCTTGAGGTCCTGCGCGACGACGAACATCGTCGAGCCGAACTCGTCCACCAGTACCTTGCGCGCCTCCGCCAGGGTGTCGATGTAGGCGTAGTTGCCGTTCCCGTGGTCGGCGATCGCCTCCATCGTGCTGTCCTTGAGGTTGCCCATGCCGAAGCCCAGCACCGACACGGACACGCCGGACTCGCGCTCGGCCTCGACGAGCTCCGTCAGCTCCTGCGGCGTCGCGGGCCCCACGTTGAAGTCGCCGTCGGTCGCCAGGATCACCCGGTTGTTGCCGCCCTCGACGAAGTTCTTCTCCGCCAGCTCGTACGCCGTGGCCAGCCCGGCCGCGCCGCCCGTCGACCCGCCGGCGCGCAGCGAGCGCAGGTGGTCGACGAGCACGCCGTGCTCGGAGCCGGGCACCGAGTCCGCGACGACCCGGTCGTCGCCCGCGTACGTCACGATCGACACGCGGTCGTCCTCGCCGAGCTGCTCCACGAGCAGAGCGAACGACTCGGCAAGCAGCGGCAGCTTGTTCGGCTCGTCCATGGACCCCGACACGTCGAGCAGGAACACGATGTTGTTGCCCTCCGACGTCGGGATCGCCTCCGTCGCCTGCACGCCGATCATCGCGAGCTGGTGCTCCGGGTTCCACGGCGCGGCGGCGACCTCGGTCGTCACCGTGAACGGGTGCTCGGCGCCCGGGGTGGGTGCAGGGTAGTCGTAGTCGAAGTAGTTGACGAGCTCCTCGATGCGCACCCCCTCCGGCCGCACGCCCTGGTTCACCTGGCGGCGCAGGTTCGAGTACGACGCCGTGTCGACGTCGGCCGAGAACGTGGACAGCGGGCTCGTGGCGACGTCCTGGAACGGCTGCTCGGGGGAGTCCTCGTACTCCTCGGCGTCCTCCGGCGCGATCGGGGCGGGCTCCGGGGCGGGGGCGATGTCGGGTCCCGCCTCCGGGAGCGACAGGTTCGTCGCGTCGACGGCGGTCTCGCCGCCGTCCTCCGACCCGGTGCAGCCGGTGAGCGCCAGCACCACCGTCAGGGCCGCGGCGAGCGGAACGACCAGGGGCAGGGCGGGTGTCGGCAGGGCGTGCTGTGCGGTCCTCACGGGCGGCCTCCGGGGTCTCGGCTCGTCGCGCGCCCGCGGCGGGCGGCGACCTTGTCCTCGCCCTGCCTGTGTCGACGCCCGCGTCCCGCTTGCCCGGCGAAGGTCACGGTCGGGTTGCAACGCCGATGCAACCCGGCGCTGCCTACGCTCGCCGCACTCGGGTGCGCTGGTGCACCCGAGGTGCGGCTCCGCCGTCGGGCAGACCCGGGCGGGCCGCGGGACCCTGCGAGGAGGCAGACCATGACCGTGTACGCAGCGCCGGGGACCGACGGGGCGATCGCCACCTACCGCGCCCGGTACGACCACTGGATCGGCGGCGAGTACGTGCCCCCGGCCAACGGGCAGTACTTCGAGAACCCCAGCCCCGTCACCGGCCGCACCTTCACCGAGGTGGCGCGGGGCGACGCGGACGACATCGACCGGGCCCTCGACGCCGCCCACGGCGCCGCACCGGCCTGGGGGCGCACGTCCGTGACGGAGCGCGCGATCATCCTCAACAAGATCGCCGACCGCATGGAGGAGCACCTCGAGGAGCTGGCTGTCGCCGAGACGTGGGAGAACGGCAAGCCGGTCCGCGAGACCCTCAACGCGGACATGCCGCTGGCGATCGACCACTTCCGCTACTTCGCCGGCGCCATCCGCGCGCAGGAGGGGTCGATCAGCGAGATCGACGGCGACACCATCGCCTACCACTTCCACGAGCCGCTCGGCGTCGTCGGGCAGATCATCCCGTGGAACTTCCCGATCCTCATGGCCGTGTGGAAGCTGGCGCCGGCGCTCGCGGCGGGCAACGCCGTGGTGCTCAAGCCGGCCGAGCAGACGCCGGCGTCGATCCTCTACCTCATGGAGCTCATCGCGGACCTGCTGCCGCCGGGCGTGGTCAACGTGGTGAACGGGTTCGGCGCGGAGGCGGGCAAGCCGCTGGCGAGCTCGCCGCGCATCCGCAAGATCGCGTTCACGGGCGAGACCACGACGGGCCGCCTGATCATGCAGTACGCCTCGCAGAACATCATCCCGGTGACGCTCGAGCTCGGCGGCAAGTCGCCGAACATCTTCTTCGGCGACGTCGCGGCGGCCCGCGACGCCTACTACGACAAGGCGCTCGAGGGCTTCACGATGTTCGCGCTCAACCAGGGCGAGGTGTGCACGTGCCCGTCGCGCGCGCTCATCCAGAGCGACATCTACGGCGACTTCCTGGCCGACGCCGTGGCCCGCACCGAGGCGGTGAAGCAGGGCAACCCCCTCGACACGGACACGATGATCGGCGCCCAGGCGAGCAACGACCAGCTCGAGAAGATCCTCAGCTACTTCGAGATCGGCCGGGCCGAGGGCGCGAAGGTGCTCACCGGCGGCCACCGCGCCGAGCTCGACGGCGACCTCGCGGGCGGCTACTACGTGACGCCGACGATCTTCGAGGGCCGCAACGAGATGCGGGTCTTCCAGGAGGAGATCTTCGGGCCCGTGGTGGCGGTGACGCAGTTCGCCGACTTCGACGACGCCATCAAGATCGCCAACGACACGCTCTACGGCCTGGGCGCGGGCGTGTGGAGCCGGTCGGGCGAGACCGCGTACCGGGCGGGCCGCGCGATCGAGGCGGGCCGCGTGTGGACGAACAACTACCACGCCTACCCGGCCGCCGCGGCGTTCGGCGGCTACAAGGGGTCGGGCGTGGGCCGCGAGAACCACAAGATGATGCTCGACCACTACCAGCAGACCAAGAACCTCCTGGTCAGCTACTCGCCGCAGAAGCTCGGCTTCTTCTGACGGACGCCGCGACGCCGCGGCCGGGCGCACGCGCCCGGCCGCGGTACCCGGGAGGGAGGCCCTGATGTCCGACGACGTGTCCGCACCGGCCCGCGTGGCCGTGACCGAGGCGGCCGCCGAGCTGCTCGTGCGCCTGCGCGCCAAGCACGGCGACCTCATGTTCCACCAGTCCGGGGGCTGCTGTGACGGGTCGTCCCCGATGTGCTACCCCGACGGCGACTTCCTCACCGGCGACGCCGACGTGCACCTCGGCGACCTCGCGGTCGACGAGTTCACGGTGCCGGTGTGGATGAGCCGCAACCAGTTCGAGTACTGGAAGCACACCCACCTCACCATCGACGTGGTGCCGGGCCGCGGCGCCGGGTTCAGCGTGGAGGCGCCCGAAGGGGTGCGGTTCCTCATCCGCTCCCGCCTGTTCACGGACGAGGAGTGGGCCGCGCTCGAGGGGGCGTGACCCGAGCGGCGAGAAGGAGGTTGAAGTTGACGCGACGTCAACCTCTACCGTGGAGGTCATGTACTGGTCCATCCAGGAGATCGCGCGGCTGACCGGCGTCACGAGCCGGACGCTGCGCCACTACGACGCCGTGGGGCTGCTGCCCGCCGTCCGGACGACGGCGAGCGGGCCCCGCCGCTACGACCGCACCGCGCTGGTGCGGCTGCAGCGGATCCTGCTGCTCCGGGACCTCGGTCTCGGCCTCGGCGACATCGCCGAGGTGCTCGACAGCGAACAGGACGAGGCGGCGGCGCTGCGTCGCCACCTCGTCTCCCTGCGGGCGGAGCAGGACCGGCTGGCGCGGCAGATCGCATCGGTCGAGAGAACGGTCACGGCCCTGGAGCAGGACCCCGAGGCGAAGGAGGACATCATGGCGCAGGACATGCTCGACGGATTCGACCACACCCGGTACGAGCAGGAGGTGACGGAGCGCTGGGGCCGCGACGCCTACGAGCAGGGCGACCGCTGGTGGCGCGGGCTCGGTGCCGAGGAGCAGGCCGCGTTCAAGACCGAGGTCGCCGAGCTGAGCTCGGCATGGGCCGAGGCCGCCGAGGCCGGGACCGACCCCGCCTCGGACGAGGCGCAGGCGCTCGCCGCCCGGCACGCCGCGTGGCTCGTCTCCGTCCCGGGCACCCCGGGCCACCAGCGGTCGCTGCCCGACAAGGGCTACCTGCTGGGCCTCGCCGACCTGTACGTGGCCGACGACCGGTTCTCCACGAACTACGGGGGCACCGGCGGCGCGACCTTCGTGCGCGACACGCTCCGCGTCTTCGCGGAGCGCGCGTACCCGGCCGGTCAGTGACACCCGGTTTCACGGGTAACCTCTGCACATGCTCGAAGCCGCAGCCACCGACCGTCAAAAACCACGTTTGACGTGCTGGTTTGCCGGGTTGACGACGCTTGATGTGATCCATCGGAGCACCGTCAGACCGGGTCCCAACCAGAAGATCACCGCCGTGCGGCAGGACGTGTCCGCCGGCGGTCCTGCGGCCAACGCGGCGGTCACCGCCGCCACGCTCGGGGCCAGGGCGCTGCTCGTCAGCGCCCTGGGCTCCGGCCCCGTCGGTTCGGCCGCCCGGGGCGACCTGGAGCGGCACGGCGTCGAGGTGCACGACGTCGCCGCGGGCGAGGAGATCTCGCTCGCGGTGTCCGCCGTCGTCGTCGACGACGCGACCGGTGACCGGTCGGTCGTGTCGCCCGACGCCACCCTCGCCGGCACGTTCGACGTCACCCCGGACGTGCTCGACACCCTGCCCCGGCCCGACGTCGTGCTGCTGGACGGCCACCACCCCGGCCTCGCGCGCAGCGTGCTCGCCTACGTGCGAGCGCTCGACCCGCGCCCGCTCGTCGTGCTCGACGCCGGCCGCTGGCGGCCTGTGTTCGCCGACCTCCTCGGCGGCGCCGACGTCACGGCGGCCTCCGCCGACTTCTACCCGCCCGAGGGCGTCGACCGCTCGCGCGCGACCGTCGCGACGCACGGCCCCGACCCCGTGACGTGGTGCGACGAGTCCGGGCGCCGCGGCACCACCACCGTCCCGACCGTCGACGTCCGGGACACGCTCGGCGCGGGCGACGCGTTCCACGGCGCGCTGGCCGTCGCGCTCGGCCGCGGCGCCGATCTCGAGGCCGCCGTCGAGGAGGCGGTCCGGGTCGCGTCGCTGCGCGTGCAGCACGTCGGCCCCCGGTCGTGGCTGGAGCACCTGTGCGCCTGACCACCCAGGACCTCGTCGAGCGGGCCGCCGGCCTCGTCGCCGAGGCCGCACGCACCGGCCGGACGCAGGTGCTCGGCATCGCGGGCCCGCCCGGCGCCGGCAAGTCCACCCTCGCCGCCACGCTCGTCGCGGCGCTCGCACCCGGCACGGCGGTCGTCGTGGGGATGGACGGGTTCCACCTCTCCAACGCCGTGCTCGCGGCGCACGGCAGCCGCGACCGCAAGGGCGCCGTCGACACCTTCGACGACGCCGGGTACGCCGCCCTGATCGGCCGGATCGCGGACCGGCGGCCCGGCGACCCGGCGGTCTACGCTCCGGAGTTCCGGCGCGAGATCGAGGAACCGGTCGCGGCGGGTACCGAGGTCGCGGACCAGCCCCTGGTGATCACCGAGGGCAACTACCTTCTCGTGCCCGACGGCGCGTGGCCCGCGGCGCGGGCGCGCATGGCGGAGGTCTGGTACCTCGAGCTGCCCGACGCCGAGCGCCTGCGCCGCCTCGTCGCGCGCCACCACGCGTTCGGCAAGCCCCTGCCCGACGCCGAGGCCTGGGCGAGGGGTTCCGACCAGCGCAACGCCGAGCTCATCGCGACGACCCGCCACGCGGCGGACCTGGTGGTCGAGCCGGCCTAGGGTGCTGCGGTCCCGGCCCGGTTCACCCGATCTCCAGGACCGCCACCCGCCACGTGCCGCGCCGGCCCTCGAGCCGCACGGCGGCGGCGCGGACCCGGCCCTCGTCGTGCAGGATCACGGTCGCCTCGGCCGACGTCGTGCCCAGCCGGACCGTGCGCACCCGGCGGACGGTCGCCGGGTGCGCCCGCG
>NZ_JABEMG010000114.1 GCF_013004695.1 Promicromonospora citrea | reverse complement strand
GCCGTCCGCCGCAGCGGGCAGGCCGCGCCCGAGCAGGCCGCGCCCGAGCAGGTCGAGGCGGCACAGGCCGGTGCCGACCAGGCCGAGTCGCAGGAGGCCGAGTCGCAGCAGGCCGACGCCGGCGCGAGCACCGCGCCGTCCGCCGCCCCGCAGTTCGTCGCGGCCGAGCTGAGCGCCGACGACGCGGCGGCCGTCGACGAGGTCGCCGCGATCGAGGACGAGCTGGCGGCCGAGGGCGTCGAGCTCGAGGAGCTCGCCCCCGAGGACTTCGAGGAGTACGACGACGAGGAGGTGCGCCCGTCGCGCCGTCGTCGTCGCCGGGGAGGGCGGGGCCGCCGGGGTGGCCGCACCGGCCGCTCCGACGAGCAGGACGACTCCGCCGACGAGGACGACGACCAGGACGACGACGCCCAGTCGTCGTCGGACGAGGTCGACTCCGACTCCGACGCGGACAACGACACCGAGGGCGACGCCCAGGACGGCGCGGACGGCGAGGGCAGCAGCCGCCGTCGTCGCCGGCGTCGTCGTGGCACGCGGGGTGAGCGCGCCGAGGCGGCCGCCGCGCGGTCCAGCCGCAGCGACGAGGTCACCGCGCTCAAGGGCTCGACGCGCCTGGAGGCCAAGAAGCAGCGCCGCCGCGAGGGACGCGACCACGGGCGCCGCCGCCAGATCATCACCGAGGCCGAGTTCCTGGCGCGCCGCGAGTCGGTGCAGCGCTCGATGATCGTGCGGGAGAAGAACGGCCGCACGCAGATCGCGGTGCTGGAGGACGGCGTGCTCGTGGAGCACTACGTCTCGCAGCAGTCGCAGGCGTCGATGGCGGGCAACGTGTACCTGGGCCGGGTCCAGAACGTGCTGCCCTCCATGGAGGCCGCGTTCGTCGACGTCGGCAAGGGCCGGAACGCCGTCCTGTACGCCGGCGAGGTGAACTGGGACGCCGCGGGCCTCGAGGGCCAGCCGCGCCGCATCGAGCAGGCGCTGAAGTCGGGCGACTCGGTGCTGGTGCAGGTCACCAAGGACCCGATCGGCCACAAGGGCGCCCGCCTGACGAGCCAGATCACGCTCGCCGGCCGCTACCTCGTGTTCGTGCCGGGCGGCGGCATGACGGGCATCAGCCGCAAGCTCCCCGACACCGAGCGGTCGCGCCTCAAGAAGATCCTGCGCGAGGTCGTGCCGGACGGTGCGGGTGTCATCGTGCGCACGGCGGCCGAGGGTGCGAGCGAGGACGAGCTGCGCGCCGACGTCGAGCGTCTGCAGGGCCAGTGGGACGCGATCCAGGCCAAGGCCAAGAAGGCGTCGGCGCCCGCGCTGCTGCAGGGCGAGCCCGACATGGCGATCCGCGTGGTCCGCGACATCTTCAACGACGACTTCTCGTCGCTGGTGGTGCAGGGCGAGAACGCGTGGGACGAGATCGCGCACTACGTCGAGGAGCTCGCTCCCGACCTGCGCGAGCGCGTGTCCAAGTGGGCCGAGAACACCGACGTGTTCGCGGTGCACCGCGTCGACGAGCAGCTCGCCAAGGGGATGGACCGCAAGGTCTGGCTGCCGTCGGGCGGCTCGCTGGTCATCGACCGGACCGAGGCCATGACCGTCGTGGACGTCAACACCGGCAAGTTCACCGGTGCGGGCGGCACGCTCGAGGAGACCGTCACGCGGAACAACCTCGAGGCGGCCGAGGAGATCGTGCGCCAGCTCCGGCTGCGCGACATCGGCGGCATCATCGTCATCGACTTCATCGACATGGTGCTCGAGTCGAACCGCGACCTCGTGCTGCGCCGTCTGGTCGAGTGCCTCGGCCGGGACCGCACCAAGCACCAGGTGGCGGAGGTGACGTCGCTCGGTCTCGTCCAGATGACGCGCAAGCGCGTGGGCCAGGGCCTCGTGGAGGCGTTCTCCGAGACCTGCGAGCACTGCAAGGGTCGTGGGTTCATCGTGCACGACGAGCCGATCGAGAAGTCCGGCTCGGGTGCGGCGTCGTCCGACGAGGGCCCGCGCTCGGCGCGTGCCCGCCGCAAGCGTGGCAAGGACAAGGTGGCGGCGACCCCGGAGCCCGCGGCCCCGGTGGCCAGCCTGCCCGAGGAGCGGTCGGAGGCGCGCGAGGCCGTCAAGGCCACGCTCGCGACCATCGCGGCAGCGGCGCAGCACGCCCACGAGGCCAAGGAGCCCGCGCCCGAGGGGCCGACGTCGCTGGACGAGATCCAGCTGCCGACGGCGGGTTCGGCGTCCTCCTCCGAGCCGGAGCCGCAGCCGGCTCCGGCATCTCCGACGAGCGACGCGCCGGAGGGAGGCTCCGGTCCTGAGCAGCCGGAACCGCCCAAAGGAGCCGGCGACGAGGTCGCCTGAGACACAGAGGAAGAAGGGGTTCTGGGCCCGGCTGTTCGGCCTGTGACCTGAGCTCCTGACCCGCCGAGGGCCGCCACTGCGAGGTGGCGGCCCTCGGCGTTTTCGTGTGCCCGCGCGGAAAACCGTTGCGCACCTCGTCGGTTCTGTGGTTCATTGGTCGAGTAATGAACCAGTGGACACGACGACGGAGCTCCCGATGACGACCCTCACCCCCGCACCGCCCCGCACCCGGCTCGGGTACATCGACAACCTGCGCATCCTGCTGACCGTGCTGGTCCTCGTGCACCACACCGCTCTCACCTACGGCGCCCTCCCGCTCTGGTACTGGACCGAGCCGAGCACCGGCCCGGGTGGCGTCGCGCTGATGCTGCTGGTCATCACGAACCAGTTCTTCTTCATGGGCTTCTTCTTCCTCATCTCCGGGCTGTTCGTCGCCGGCTCGGTCGACCGCAAGGGGGCCGGCTCCTTCGCGCGGGACCGGCTGGTCCGCCTCGGCGTCCCGCTCGCCGCCTTCCTCCTCCTGGCGCGCCCCGTCCTCGCGCTTCCCCGATGGCCCGAGCACCGCGCCGCCGGGGAGTCGTTCCTGACCTTCTGGTTCACGGTCGGCGACGCCGGTCCGCTGTGGTTCGTCGAGGTCCTGCTCGTCATGTCGCTCGCCTACGCGGCCGTCCGTGCGGTCCGCGGCCGGTCGGGCGGCAGCCCCGTGGTCGTCACCCCGCAAGAGGCCGCGCCGGTCCGGTTCCGCGGCATCGCCGCCCTCGTCGGGCTCCTCACCGTGCTCACGTTCCTCTGGCGGCTGCTCGTGCCCGCCGGTACCTACTGGGAGCTCGGCGGTCTGCCCTCGCCGGCCTACCTGCCGCAGTACGTCGTACTCTTCGTGGTCGGCGTCCTCGCCTCGCGTCGGGGCTGGCTCGCCGGCCTGAGCCGACGACAGGGCCGAGTCGCTCTCGTGGTGGCCGTCCTCTCCGTGGGCCTGGCGCTCGGCGGCACCGCGCTCGGGACGGCGCCGGGTGCCGGCCTCGGGGCCCAGGCGGTCGCCGCGCTCACCGAGAACGTCTTCGCGGTGAGCGCGATCGTCGGGCTGCTGGTGCTGTTCCGCGAGCGGCTCTCCGGCACGCCCGCGTGGGCGCGGTGGGCCGCGCAGGGATCGTTCACGGTCTACCTGATCCACGCCCTCGTGCTGGTCGCCGTCGCGATCCTGCTCGCGCCCCTCGCGGCACCCGCGCTCGTGAAGTTCCTGCTGCTGCTCGTGATCGCCGTCCCGCTGTGCTGGGTCCTGGCGGGCCTGCTCCGCGGGATCCCGGGAGCGAAGCGGGTCCTGTAGCCCGCGGCGTGCCGCTCGTCGGCGGGTGAACCTGCTGGTCACACGGGTGAACCCGCCGTCGGGCGTGACGTCCGGTTGGTGCCGTCCCGGCGTGAGGCGACTGTTCGTGACCCTTGCTCTGACCTCGCTCGGCACCCTCGCCCTGACCGGGTGCACCGGCGGTGACACCGACGAGCCCGCCACGGCCGACGACGTCGCGGCTGTCCAGGAACCCGCCTCCGACGAGGCAGGGCCCGAGGAGGCCGACGGCGCGCCGCTGGCCCACATCAGCAGCTGCGACGACGTCGGCGCCGTCGTCGCCGACCACATCGCCGACCTCGAGCCCGACGAGGGCAACGTCGTCGACGAGTGGGGCGTGACCTGCCTCTGGGAGTCCCCCGAGAGCGCCACCGACCCGAGCCTCGTCCGGAGCGTCGAGGTGGGGATGGTGGCCAACGAGTCCGCCGAGCCGCCCGCGCTCGACCTGCTGCGCGCGATGGACAGCTTCGAGGAGCACGCCGACCCCGCCGTGACCGAGGCGGGCGGCGTCGCCTACTCCCTCACGCTCGGCGCGGAGATCGTGGAGTCGGTCGTGACGACGGTGTGGTTCCCCGACGTCGAGGTCACCGTGTCCGGTGGCGCCGCCGCGAACGCGTCGGCCCTGGACGGCCGCGCAGCCGTCGGCGTGGCGCTGCGGCTGCTCGGTCGGTGACCGCCCCCCCCGCGACCAGGCGATCTGGCACGTTTTCCGGCCTGAAGCGTGCCTGATCGCCTGGTCACGGCGGACTTTCCCGGGGCGGCGTCAGGCCCGGGCCGCGAGCCGCGCCCAGAAGGTGGCCACCGTCCGCGAGAACAGGTCGGGCAGCTCCACGTTCCACGTGTGACCCGCCCGCGGGACGATCTGCAGCTCGGCGTCGGGGAGCGTGGCGGCGAGCTCGCGGGCCGCCGGCAGGTTGGCGACGTCGCGGGCCCCGCACAGCACGAGCACGGGGGCCTGGATGCTCGCCAGCCCCGGCCGGAAGTCGGCGTCCGCGACGACGCGCAGCGCGCCCAGCCACTGCGCCTTGGTGAGTCCCATCCCGGCCGCTGTGCTCTCCGGCAGCAGCCTGATCACCGCGCGCTGGACCGTCATGAGGGCCGGGTGCGGCGCCACCTGGCTGCCCGAGAGCACGAGCGAGGCGACGCGCTCGGGGAAGTCCAGCGCGAGCTGCGTCGCCGTCATGGCGCCGAGCGACAGGCCGCACACGTGCACGCGCTCGATCCGGCGCTCGTCGAGGAGGTCCCGCAGTCCGGCCGCGGCGCCGGGAAACGTGAACGCGCCCGGCGTGCCGGCCCGGTCGAGACCGGGGATCTCGGGCGCCAGGCCGGTCATCCACTCCGGGAGGGCGCGCAGCTGCGCCGCCCAGGAGTCGGGGCCTGCGCCGAGATCCGGAAGGAACAGGACGGTGTCCGCGGCGGGTGGCATGCCCGTCACCGTAGCCGGGTGCTTGACTGGCGACCATGAAAGACGGTCTCGGCACCGGCCGCCTCGAGGTGATCGCCGGTCCCATGTTCGCGGGCAAGTCGGAGGAGCTGCTGCGCCGCGTGCGCCGGGCGCGGGTCGGGGGACGCGGCGTCCTCGTCGTGAGCCACGCGCTCGACACCCGCAGGGGTGCCGGGCAGGTGACGTCGCACGCGGGCGCCGCCGTCGCCTCGCGCACCGCCGCCGACGCCGCGGACCTCCCCGCCCTCGTGGCCGGCGGCGACGACGGCGTGCCCGTCGAGCTCGTCGCGATCGACGAGGCCCAGTTCTTCGGCCCCGCCCTCGTGCCCGTCGTCTCGGAGCTGGCCGGCCGGGGGCTGGTCGTGGTCGTCGCCGGCCTGTCCGTGACGTTCGACGGGCAGCCCTTTTCGCCGCTGCCCGAGCTCATGGCGCTCGCGGAGTCGGTCGAGAAGCTCACCGCCGTCTGTGCGGTGTGCGGCGCGGACGCCGCGTTCCACGTCCGGGTCGCCGCCGTGCCCGAAGGGCCGGGCGGCGCGCTCGTGCCCGTCGCGGCGCACGTCGGCGGGTCGGAGTCGTACGAGGCACGCTGCCGCAGGCACGTCGACGGTCAGTCCTCGATGAGGGGCACGAACCGGTAGCCGCCGTGGTTCGTCGCGCGCGTGCGCCCGTCGGGCAGCCGCTCGACGAGCACGAGCGTGGTCCGCACGGGGATGACCATGCGCCCGCCATAGCCGAGCTGCGCCACCAGGGCCCGGGGCAGCGCGTCCGCCGACGCCGACACCAGGATCCGGTCCCAGCCGCGCTCGCGCGGCACGCCCAGCACGCCGGGTGCCGCCCGCACGACCTGCGCCCACGTCATCCCGGTGCGCCCGACGTTGCTCGCGCCCCAGGCGGCGAGACGCTCGTCACGCTCGACGCCGAGCACGTGGCCCGAGGGCCCCGTGAGGAACGCGAGCAGCGCGGTGCTCCAGCCCGAGCCCGACCCGACGTCGAGCACCCGGGCGCCCAGCGGTACACGGAGCAGCCGCAGCATGGCGGCGACGGTGCTCGGCTGGGAGGACGTCTGGCCGCGCCCGATCGGCAGCGGGCGGTCCTGGCCGGCGAACGGCCGCTGCGCCCGCGGCAGGAACTCGCGGCGCGGCACCGCGCGCAGCGCGCGCTGGATGTCGTCGTGCTCGACCGCCGGCTCCGAGACCATCGCAGATCACCTGCTCCAGGGTAGGCACAGGCCGATCCCGGTCGCCAGGTCCCGGAGCCGCGGTCCCGGAGCCGCGGGATCAGCGGGCGCCGACCGGCTCCGGGTCCTCGGACTGCCCGTTCTGTGCGCCCTTCTGCGCACCGTTCGCCGCGCCGTTCGCAGCACCGTTCCCCGTGGAACCGTCCGCCTCCGGCTGGTACCACTCGGTGAGCGCGGGGTCGGTCGTGTCGAGCCACGCGCCTGCGCCCTTGTCGGGGTCCTCGGTGTGCACGACGCCCACGACGAAGTCGTCGCCGTGCCGCTCGATGCCGGTGCGCACGCCCCGGACGACCGCCTCGCGGGCGTACCGGCGGCGCAGCATCAGCGGGTCGCGCGCGAGGTCCTTCGCCCAGGCGACCATGACGAGGATCACGACGAGGGCGAACGGCAGCGCCGTGATGATGACGAGGCTCTGCAGCCCGTTGAGCGCCACGGACCCGCCGCCGACCAGGAGCACGGCCGCGATGGCGGCCAGCGCGATGCCCCACACGATCGTGACCCACGGGCTGGGGCTCGGGTTGCCGCGCTGCGACAGGCTCGCCATGACGACGGCACCGGAGTCGGCGCTGGTCACGAAGAAGATGATGATCGAGAGCATCGCGGCGAGCGACGTGAACGTGCCGAAGGGCAGCTCGTGCAGCAGGGTGAACAGCATGTCCTGCGGCGACTCGGCCGCGCTCAGCGCGCCGTTGGCCTGCTCCATCCACATGGACGTGCCGCCGAGGATCGTGAACCAGGTGAGGCACACGGCGCTCGGCATCACGATGACGGTGGTCACGAACTCGCGCAGCGTGCGCCCGCGGCTGATCCGGGCGATGAACAGACCGACGAACGGCGTCCACGACACCCACCACGCCCAGTAGTAGGTGGTCCAGCCGTCCATGAACGCCTGCGCGTCCGGGGCGGTCGCGGCGGTCTGCGCCATGAGCCGGAACGCGTCGCCCACGAACTGCAGCAGCGTGCCCTGGAACAGGTTGAGCAGGAACGCCGTCGGCCCGACGACGAACACGAAGACGCCGAGGAGCCCCGCGACGACCATGTTGATGTTCGACAGGGCGCGGATCCCGCGCTTGACGCCGGACACCGCCGAGACGATGAACGCCACCGACAGGACGGTGATGATGCCGATGATCACGCCGTTGCCGAGCGGTCCGGTGCCCCCGACGATCTCGACGCCGCGCCCGATCTGCAGCGCCCCGATGCCGAGCGAGACGGCGACGCCGAACAGCGTCACGATGATCGCGAACGAGTCGACGACGGCGCCGAGCCAGCCCTTGGTGCGCTCGCCGAAGATCGGCTCGAGCAGCGACGAGATCAGCGGGCTGCGGCCCTTGCGGTAGGCCGCGTAGGCGACGGCGCCGCCGACGAGCGCGTAGTAGGCCCACGCCATCGGGCCCCAGTGGAAGATGGTCTGCACCAGCGCGGCGTGCATCGCCGGGTTGCTGCCGGGGTCGAGGCTCTCGTACGCCGGCGGCAGGTCGAGGAAGTAGGTCATCGGCTCGTACGGCCCGTAGAACAGCAGGCCGATGCCGATGCCCGCGGAGAACAGCATCGCGAGCCACGAGCCGGTGGAGAACTCGGGCTTCTCGCCGTCGTGCCCGAGGCGGACGTCGCGGTACCGCCCGAACCCGAGCCACATCATGAAGCCGAAGACGACGACCGTCAGGAGGCCGAACAGCCAGCCGAAGGACCCCGACACCCAGCTCAGCCCCGCGCTCGACGCGGCGGCGAGGCTGTCGGGTGCGAACGCGCCCCAGGCGATGACCCCTGCCACGAGCAGGGCGGCGAACGCGAACACCCCCCAGCTCGTCCCGAAGTCGCTGTGGGTGCGCTCCACGCCCAGTCCGGGCAGGAGTGCGGGGTGGGCGGTACGGCGGCTGGTGCCTCTGCGGCTCGCCATCGGAGATCCTCTCGTGCGGCGAATGGGGGGTTCAGCAGATCTGAGTCAAAAAACAGTCATGCACCGTAGCAGACGAGGGAAAGGGGCGGCGGGGGACGTGGGCAACGCCACCGACCACCGGTTTGTCGCCGCAGAACCCATCGCGTAACCTGGTTCTTCGGTGTGCTGTCTGCACACCCGTCCTGCGTGCCCATGGCGCACCGCACTCGACCGCCGCGGCGGAGCGAGTCACAGCAAAGCCGGTGGATCCCGTCGTGCGCGCACGCCAAGACTAGAGAGATGAGTTGAACGTGGTGTACGCGATCGTCAAGGCCGGTGGCCGCCAGGAGAAGGTGTCCGTCGGGAGCATCGTGGTCATGGACCGTGTCCAGGCCGCTGCCGGTGACACCGTCGAGCTCCCGGCCCTGCTGCTCGTGGACGGGGAGAAGGTGACCACCGACGCCAAGAAGCTGGCCAAGGTCAAGGTCACCGCTGAGGTCGTGCGGGACGAGAAGGGTCCCAAGATCACGATCCTCAAGTACAAGAACAAGACCGGCTACCGCAAGCGCCAGGGTCACCGCCAGTCGCTGACCCGCCTCAAGGTCACCGGCATCAAGTGACTTCCGCTGCGGGCGCGTCCTGACGGGCCCGCGTGCGACCAAGCTTCTCCTTCGTCCCGAAAGACAGGTTCTCCAGATGGCACACAAGAAGGGCGCGAGCTCCTCGCGCAACGGTCGTGACTCCAACGCCCAGCGCCTCGGCGTGAAGCGTTTCGGTGGCCAGGTCGTCAAGGCCGGCGAGATCATCGTCCGCCAGCGCGGCACCCACTTCCACCCCGGCGCCAACGTCGGCCGTGGCAAGGACGACACCCTGTTCGCCCTCGACGCCGGCGCCGTCCAGTTCGGCACGCGTCGTGGCCGCAAGGTCGTCGACATCGTGGCTGCCGAGGCCTGATCCAGGCTTCCGCGTAAGGGGGCGCACCGGTCACGGTGCGCCCCCTTCGTCTGTTCTGTTCAACCCTGAGAGGATCGAGACATGGCGAGCTTCGTGGACCGGGTGGTGCTCCACGCCGTCGGCGGCAACGGCGGGAACGGTTGTGCCTCGATCCGGCGGGAGAAGTTCAAGCCCCTGGCGGGCCCCGACGGCGGCGACGGCGGCGACGGCGGCTCGGTCCGCCTCGTGGTCGACGCGAACACCACGACCCTGCTCGAGTACCACCACTCGCCGCACCGGCGCGCGACGTCGGGCACGCAGGGCATGGGCGACGACCGCGACGGCGCCAAGGGCGGCGACCTCGTGCTCAAGGTGCCGGACGGCACCGTCGTCAAGGACCTGGACGGCAACGTCCTGGCCGACCTCGTGGGTGACGGCGCCGAGTACGTCGTCGCGGCGGGCGGCAAGGGCGGCCTGGGCAACCGGGCGCTGTCGTCACCGAAGCGCAAGGCCCCCGGGTTCGCGCTGCTCGGCGAGGAGGGCGAGGCGGTCGACGTCGAGCTCGAGGTCAAGACGATCGCCGACGTGGCGCTCGTCGGCTTCCCGAGCGCGGGCAAGTCGTCCCTCATCGCGGCCATCTCGGCCGCGCGCCCCAAGATCGCCGACTACCCGTTCACGACGCTCGTGCCGAACCTCGGCGTCGTGCAGGCGGGGGACTCGCGCTTCACGGTCGCCGACGTACCCGGCCTCATCCCGGGCGCGAGCCAGGGCAAGGGCCTCGGCCTGGAGTTCCTGCGGCACATCGAGCGGACGGCGATGATCGTGCACGTCCTGGACTGCGCGACCCTCGAGCCCGGCCGCGACCCGCTCAGCGACCTCGACGTCATCGAGGCGGAGCTCGCCGCCTACTCGGGCGACCTGGGCATCGCCGGCGGCCGTGTGCCGCTGACCGAGCGCCCCCGGCTCGTCGTGCTCAACAAGATCGACGTGCCCGAGGCGCGCGAGCTCGCCGACTTCGTGCGGCCCGACCTCGAGGCGCGCGGGCTGCGCGTCTTCGAGATCTCGACTGCGAGCCACGAGGGCCTGCGCGAGCTGAAGTTCGCGCTGGCCGAGACGGTGGAGAAGGCCCGTGCGGCCGCGCCGCCGCCCGAGCCGGCGCCGGTCGTGCTGCGCCCCCGCGCCGTGAACGAGACGAAGTTCACCGTGCGCCGCCTGGGCGGCGAGACCGACTACTGGTTCGAGGTGCGCGGCGACAAGCCCGAGCGCTGGGTGCGGCAGACCGACTTCAACAACGACGAGGCGGTCGGCTTCCTCGCGGACCGGCTCGCCAAGCTCGGCGTCGAGGACGGCCTGTTCAAGGCGGGCGCGGTCGCGGGCGACGAGGTGCGCATCGGCGACCCGCGCAACGCCGTCGTCTTCGACTGGGAGCCCACGCTGCAGACCGGGCCGGAGCTGCTCGGTGGCCGCGGCACGGACCTGCGTCTCGACCAGAACGAGCGGCCCACGCGCGGCGAGAAGCGGCGCGAGCACCACGAGCGCATGGACGCCAAGGCCGCGGCGCGCAAGGAGCTGTGGACCGAGCGCGAGTCGGGCCACTGGACCGACCCCGAGGACGACTGACGGCCGCTCCCGTGACCGGTGCGTGAAATGACCGCGCGCCCGGGCCCGCGATCCGGTGAGGATGGGGCCGTGAGCGACCCCACCGGAGAACGCACGGAAGAGACCACGGGCCCCCGCGCCGCCATCGCGTCGGCGCGGCGCGTCGTGGTCAAGATCGGCTCGTCGTCCCTCACCGGCCCGGACGGGCACCTCGACGTCGACGCGCTGCGGGGCGTCGTCGGGGTGCTGGCCGCCCGGCAGGCCGCGGGGGGACAGGTCGTGCTGGTCACCTCCGGCGCGGTCTCCGCCGGCATCGGCCCGCTGGGCCTGGGCACCCGGCCGCGCGACCTCGCCACCATGCAGGCGGCGGCCTCGGTGGGCCAGGGCCAGCTCGTGCGCCGCTACCAGGAGGAGTTCGCCGCCTACGGCCTGCAGATCGGCCAGATCCTGCTCACCGCCGAGGACACCGTGCGCCGCTCGCGCTACCGCAACGCGCAGCGGTCGCTCGAGCGCCTGCTCGCGCTCGGCGTCGTGCCGCTCATCAACGAGAACGACGCCGTGACCACGGACGAGCTCAAGTTCGGCGACAACGACCGCCTCGCCGCGCTCGTGTCCCACCTCGTGCGCGCCGACGCCCTCGTCCTGCTGACCGACGTCGACGGCCTGCACGACGCCCCGCCGTCGCGCCCGGGCGCCCGCCGCATCCCGCTCGTCACCGACCTCGAGGACGTCGCGGGCGTCGAGGTCACCGCGCGCGGCAGCGCGGTGGGCACCGGCGGCATGGTCACGAAGCTGGAGTCGGTGCGGATCGCGACCGGCGCGGGCGTGCCCGCCGTCCTCACGCTCGCAGCCCATGCGGCCGACGCGCTCGCGGGCGGCGACGTCGGCACCTTCTTCGCGGCCACCGGCCCCCGCACGTCGGCCCGCAGGCTGTGGATCGCGCACGCCGCGCGCACCGAGGGCCGCCTGCACGTGGACGACGGCGCGGCCCGTGCCGTGCTCGGCGGCCGCGCCTCGCTGCTGCCCGCCGGGGTCACCCGGGTCGAGGGCGACTTCGACGCCGGGGACCCCGTCGAGCTCGTCGCGCCCGACGGCACCGTGTTCGCCCGCGGCCTGGTCGCCTTCGACGCGAGCGACCTGCCCGCGCTGCTCGGCCGCTCCACCTACGCGCTGCGCGACGAGCTCGGCGAGGGGTACGACCGCGTCGTCGTGCACCGCGACGACCTCGTGCTGGGCCGGTAGCCCGTCCGCACCACGGATCGCCCTCGGCATCCCGGCCCGTCCGACGTACGCTCGACGCATGACGACAACGAGCCACGAGGCGACCCTGACCGGAGGCGAGACCACCGGGGCGGTGGAGCCGCCGCAGGGCACCGACGTGACCGCAGCGGTGCACGACGTCGCCCGCCGCGCCAAGGTCGCCTCGCGCGCCCTGGCCACCGCGACCCGCGCGACCAAGGACGCCGCCCTGCGCGCCGTCGCCGACGCCCTCGTGACGCACGCCGACGCGATCGTCGCCGCCAACGCGGAGGACGTCGATCGTGGCCGGGCGAGCGGCATGTCCGACGGCCTCCTCGACCGCCTGGCGCTCACCGCCCGGCGGATCGCGTCGATCGCCGACGCGCTGCGCGACGTCGCGGGCCTGCCCGACCCGGTCGGCGAGGTCGTGCGCGGCCAGACCCTGCCCAACGGCCTGCGGCTGCGCCAGGTGCGCGTGCCCATGGGCGTCGTCGGGATGATCTACGAGGCCCGGCCCAACGTGACCGTCGACGCGGCGGGCCTCGCCCTCAAGTCCGGCAACGCGGTGATCCTGCGCGGCGGCAGCGCGGCCGCCTCGTCGAACGCCGTCATCGTGTCGGTGATGCGCGGCGCGCTCGAGGCGAGCGGCCTGCCCGGCGACCTCGTGCAGTCCATCGACGCCCACGGGCGTGCGGGCGGGGTCGCGCTCATGCGGGCCCGCGGCCTCGTGGACGTGCTCATCCCGCGGGGCGGCGCGGACCTCATCCAGACCGTCGTGCGCGAGTCGCTCGTCCCCGTCATCGAGACCGGCGTCGGCAACGTGCACGTCTACGTGGACGCGACGGCCGACGTCGACATGGCCGTCGCGATCGTCCTGAACGCCAAGACCCAGCGCGTGGGCGTGTGCAACGCCGCGGAGACGCTGCTCGTGCACGAGGACGCGGCGCCGGCGTTCCTGCCCGTGGCGCTCGCGGCGCTCGCCGACGCCGGCGTGGTGCTGCACGGCGACCCCGCCGCCCTGTCCTACGCCCCGGCCGGCGCCACCGCGCTGCCCGCGACGGACGAGGACTGGGCGACCGAGTACCTGGCGCTCGAGCTGGGCGTGCGCGTCGTGCCGTCCCTCGACGAGGCGATCGAGCACATCCGCACCTGGTCCTCCGGGCACACCGAGGCGATCGTCACGCGCGACATCGCGGCGGCCGACCGGTTCGTCGCCGAGGTGGACTCCGCCGCGGTCATGGTGAACGCCTCGACCCGGTTCACGGACGGGGGCGAGCTCGGCCTCGGCGCCGAGATCGGGATCTCCACGCAGAAGCTGCACGCGCGCGGCCCCATGGGCCTGACCGAGCTGACCACGACCAAGTGGGTGGTGACGGGCGACGGGCACGTGAAGCCGTGACGTGCACGGGGCCCGGAGCGTCCGTGAGAGACTAAAGCGCACCTGAGCACGTCCGACTGGGAGGAACACCCGTGCTGCACACCGCCGTCCTGGCCGCTGAGGCCGCCTCGGAGCACGCCGGCGAGTCGATCTCGCCCATCGCGCTCGGCCTGATCGCCTTCGGCTCGCTCGTGGCCGCTCTGATCGTCACGTACGCGTTCCGCAACGTCGGCAACCGCCACTGAGCCCGCCCGCCGCATGAGTGCTCCCGCCGGAACCCGACCCCGCATCGGAGTGATGGGCGGTACGTTCGACCCCATCCACCACGGCCACCTCGTGGCCGCGAGCGAGGCGGCGGCGCACCTGGGGCTCGACGAGGTCGTCTTCGTCCCCACCGGCCGGCCCGGGTTCAAGCAGCACCAGCGGGTCACCCCGGCCGAGCACCGGTACCTCATGACGGTGATCGCCACGGCGTCCAACCCGCGCTTCACCGTGAGCCGGGTCGACATCGACCGCGAGGGCCTCACCTACACGGTGGACACGCTCCGGGACCTGCGCGCGCAGCGGCCCGACGCGGACCTCTTCTTCATCTCGGGTGCCGACGCCATCCAGCAGATTCTTCGGTGGAAGGATGCCGACCAGCTGTGGGACATGGCACACTTCGTCGCTGTCACACGGCCAGGGCACCTGCTCTCCGTGGACGGGCTGCCTCGGGACGGTGTGACGACGCTCGAGGTTCCTGCGCTCGCCATCTCCTCGTCGGACTGCCGCAGGCGGGCCGAGGAGGGGTTGCCGGTCTGGTATCTGGTGCCTGACGGCGTGGTCCAGTACATCGCCAAGCACGGACTGTATCGAGGTCTTCACGATGAGTGACAACAAGGGTCGTCCCATGACGCGCCGCGAGATCCGCGAGCGGGAGGCAGCCGCGGCCGCGGCCGCGGCGGCTGCCGCGGGCGGCGGCGGCTACCCGCC
>NZ_JABEMG010000113.1 GCF_013004695.1 Promicromonospora citrea | reverse complement strand
GGTGCTCGCGCGGCGCACGGCGCCCACGGCCTGCCCGGTCTCTGCGGCGGGGGCCGCCTTCCCGGCCCGCCCGACGCGCTGCGCGGCATGCGCCGCCCGCAGCGCCGCCACGATCCGCGCGACCCGGTCCGGGTCCGGCGCCAGGTAGACCCGTTCGGCGCTCGCGGCAGCGGGTGTCTCGTCCGTGCCGGTCTCGTCCACGCGCATCCCGTCCGGAGCCGTCTCGTCGGGAGCGGTCTCCTCCGCGACGCCGGGCTCGGGTGCGCGCTCCGGGGCGCCGTCAGCCGTTCCGTCCACCATGTCGCACTCCCTCGCCTCGCCCGCGCGCCCTGTCCCTCGAGATCTCCCCCATGTTCCCTGGCGGGTCGTGGGGGTGCAAGCCCTGGTCAGGCGCGTGGGCGGGTCAGTCGCCGCCGAGCAGGTCGAGGAAGCTCGGGGTGGCCGCGAAGGGGTCGTCGGGCGTGCCGCGCTCGTCGCGGGAGGCCACGAGCGCGGCGAGCGACCGGCCCGCGCGCTCGATGCGCTCGGGCAGCGACGTGCCGCCGTCGTGGGCCGGGCCGCCGGCCTGGGCCCAGTCGTCGGTCGCGGCGAACACGGAGGTGGTGACGACGTCGGCGCGCAGGTAGGTGAACAGCGGCCGCATGGAGTACTCCAGGGCCAGCGAGTGCCGCGGCGTGCCGCCGGTCGCGCCGAGCAGCACCGGCATGCCGGTCAGGGCGTCCTTGTCGAGGATGTCGACGAACGACTTGAACAGCCCGGAGTAGGTCGTGGTGAACAGCGGGCTGACGGCGATGAGGCCGTCCGCCCGCGTGACGGTCTCGATCGCACGGGCCAGGTCCCCGGTGGGGAACCCGGTGAGCATCGCGTCGACGACGGCGTGCGCGTGGTCGCGCAGCTCGATCATCTCGACGGCCGCGGGGTGCCCGAGGGCCTCGAGCTCGCGCTCGGTGGCCTCGGCCAGCCGGTCGGCCAGCAGCCGCGTCGAGGACGGCTGCCCCAGCCCCGCGTGGACGACGGCGATCGTGCGCCGGGTGGGGGACGTCGTCACGACCGGACCTCCTCGGCCCTGCGGCCGGTGAACTCGTCGCCGCCCTCGCCCACGTGCGTGGCGACGACGTCGCCCGCCGCGCGGGCGGCGGCGACCCGCTCGGCGTGGGTGGGCGGGTTGGCCGGCACGTCGGCGGGCAGCTTGGCGTCGGCGATCTTGCGCAGCTCGGGCACGACGTCGGAGGCCAGGATGTCGATCTGCTCCAGGACGGTCTTCAGGGGCAGGCCGGCGTGGTCGATGAGGAACATCTGCCGCTGGTAGTAGCCGACCTCGTCGATGAACGAGCCGTAGCGGTCGACGACCTGCTGCGGCGAGCCGACGGTCAGCGGCGTCTCGCGCGTGAAGTCCTCCATGCTGGGACCGTGCCCGTAGACGGGGGCGTTGTCGAAGTAGGGCCGGAACTCGGTCCAGGCGTCCTGGCTGTTCCTGCGGACGAACGCCTGCCCGCCGAGCCCGACGATCGCCTGGTCGGCGCGGCCGTGCCCGTAGTGCTCGAACCGCTGACGGTAGAACTGCACCATCTGCTTGGTGTGGCTCATGGGCCAGAAGATGTTGTTGTGCAGGAACCCGTCGCCGTAGTACGCGGCCTGCTCGGCGATCTCGGGGCTGCGGATGGAGCCGTGCCAGACGAACGGCGGCACGCCGTCCAGGGGGCGCGGGGTCGCGGTGAAGCCCTGCAGCGGGGTGCGGAACTTGCCCTCCCAGTCCACGACGTCCTCGGTCCACAGGCGCCGCACGAGCGCGTAGTTCTCGATGGCCAGGGGGATGCCCTGGCGGATGTCCTGCCCGAACCACGGGTACACGGGCCCGGTGTTGCCGCGGCCCATCATGAGGTCCATGCGGCCGTCGGAGATGACCTGCAGCATCGCGTACTCCTCGGCGATGCGCACCGGGTCGTTGGTGGTGATGAGCGTGGTCGCCGTGGACAGCGTGATGTTCTTCGTGACGCCGGCCAGGTAGCCGAGCATCGTCGTCGGGCTGGAGGCCACGAACGGCGGGTTGTGGTGCTCACCGGTGGCGAAGACGTCCAGGCCGGCCTCGTCGGCGTGCCGGGCGATGGTGAGCATCGCCCGCACCCGCTCCGTGTCGTCCGGGGTCCGCCCGGTGGTCGGGTCCGTTGTCACGTCGCTGACGCTGAAGATCCCGAACTGCATGTGTCGCGCCTCCCTCAGATCGTTTCATGCAGATGCATGAACACTGGCCTCAACCGGGCAGCCATGCCGGATGTTCCCGGCCACAGCCGCCCACCCACCCCGACGCACGTGAGATCGCGCACATCAGCGTCCAGAATGCCCGGAGTGCGCTTGCGGGCGCATCTCCGACGGCTAGCCTGGACGGGCGGCTGGAACATCACCGAGGTCCCCTGCGTTGACTCCTCGGACCTTTTCTCCACCACCCACCCCGACAACCCTTGGAGGACATCGTGCCCGACCGGTCCCTGCGCGGTATGAGCATCGGTAGCAAGAGCATGGAGTCCGACGAGGGCGTGGACTTCGCCCCGCGGTTCCAGGCCTACTACGACTGCCCCAACGGCCACACCATCATCCTGCCCTTCGCCACCGACGCGGACGTCCCCCCGATCTGGGAGTGCCGCTGCGGCGAGGAGGCCCTCCTGCGGGACGCCGAGAAGCCCGAGCCCAAGGCGACCAAGCCCCAGCGCACCCACTGGGACATGCTGCTCGAGCGCCGCACCGTCAAGGAGCTCGAGGACCTGCTCGACGAGCGCCTCGAGCTGCTGCGCGCCGGCAAGCTCCGCCGCTCGGCCTGACAGGCACCCGGAGCACCCACCGCTGAACCAGACGCGAACGACCGTCGGCCCGGACCACCAGGTCCGGGCCGACGGTCGTTCCCGCCTCATCGCCGGCGCCGCACCCCCGCGACCGCACCGGCCACGACCAGCACCACCGTCAGCCCACCGGCCACCCGGCCCGGCCAGGGCCCCGCCGCCACCGCCGGCGTCACCGTGGACCGCAGCGGCAGCCACGCCACCAGCCGGTCCGCCGTGAACAGGCCCGCGCGCCGCACGACCGCGCCGTCCGGCGTGATCACGCCCGACACCCCCACCGTCGAGACCTGCACCACCGCCCGACCCGTCGTCATCGCCTGCACCCGCGACATCGACAGCTGCTGCGTCGACTCCGCCGTGAACCCGAACGACGCGTTGTTCGTCGGGACCACCAGCACCTGCGCACCCCGCAGCACCGCGTCCCGCACGATCTCGTCGTACGCCACCTCGAAGCAGATGACCGTCCCCAGCCGGTGGTCCCCCTGCCCCAGCCGGCTCGGCACGTCCACGTACGGCGGCCCCTCCCCCGCCAGCATGTCCGTCGGCACCCGGTCCACCTGGTCCGACACCTGCCGCAGCACCGACCGGAGCGGCACGCGCTCCGCGAACGGCGCCGGGTGCTGCTTCGCGTACCGCCCGATCACCCCACGCCCCGCCTGCCACAGCAGCGACACGTTGTACCGCCCGCCCGTCTCGGGGTACTCCTGCGCCCCCACCAGGATCGGCGCCCCCACCGCCGCCGACGCCGCGTCGAGCCCCCGCGCCACGTCCGCCGCCTCCTGCGGGTCCAGGTCGCTGCCGTTCTCCGGCCACAGCACCACGTCCAGCTCACCCGCGAAGTCCTCCGCCAGCGCGTACGTCCCGTCCAGGTGGTTGTTCAGCACCTCCGCCCGGTTCGCGAACGCCCCGAGCCCCGGCTCGGACACGTTGCCCTGCACCGCACCCGCCCACAGCGTGCCCTGCTCGGCCACGTCGCTGCCCGCGTCGTACACCTCCTCGCCGTCCGGGGTGGTCACCGGGCCGGCGCTCGCGGAGGCGGGCAGCGGCAGCACCTGCGGGACGACGGCGACGGCGGCGCCGAGCGCGAGAGCACCGACCGCGCGGCCGGCACGGGCACGGAGGGCGGCCGCGACGGCCAGGGCGAGCAGCGCCCCGGCGAACGCGACGAGCAGACTCACGGCGACGGTGCCGCCGAGCCAGGCGGCGCGTCCGGTGGGCGCGTCGGCCATCGCCCAGGCGAGGCGGCCCCACGGGAACCCGCCGAAGGGGAGCTCGGCGCGCCACTGCTCGACCGCGACCCACAGCACGGCGAACGCCGCCGCGAGCCGCCAGCCGCGACGGCGCAGGAACCGCGCCCGGCGGGCCCACGTCCACAGGGCGGCGAACCCGGCGACGAACAGGGCCTCGACGGTGGACAGGGCGATCCAGGGCAGGGTCGCGGTGGACTCGCGCGCCCACCACAGGTGCGGCAGGAAGAACGCGAGCCCGAACAGCAGGCCCATGAGGGCGTTCCAGCCGGCGTGGTCGCGGCCGAGCGCCTGGTAGAGGGCGGCCACGGCGACGAACGCGCAGGGCCACGCGCCGGCGTCGGGGAAAGCGGCCCAGAGCACGAGGCCGCCGGCGACCGCGAGGAACAGGGACAGCAGCCGCGAGGGCTCGGGCGCGCGCACGGTCGCAGCCTACGTCGGGCCGCCCGCCGGGTCCGTCCGCCGGGTCCGTCCGCGGAGGTTCAGAACGTGTCGTGGATGACGACCCCGTCGCGCAGCGTGTGCAGGCACTCCGGCTCGGGCGCGTCGGGCGACAGGTCCGGCAGCAGCGGCGTCCCGGCGCGGGCCTCCTCGCTCCAGGAGGCGAGGCGGCCGGGCGCGGCCTGCACCCCGAGCCGCTCGGTGCGCCAGACCGCCAGGTGGGCGGGCGCACCGACGCGCAGCTGGCCCGCGCCGGTGTGGTCGAGGCCCGCGAGGCGCCAGCCGCCGCGCGTGTGCGCGCGGAACGCGGCCCCGGCGGAGATGCGCTGGTCGGGGTCGTCGTGCCGGGTCGCGGCGCGCACCGCCTGCCACGGGTCGACGGGCGTCACGGGGGTGTCGGAGCCGAACGCGAGCGGGACGCCGGCCTGCGCGAGGTCGGCGAACGGCATGAGCGCACCGGCGCGCGCGGCGCCGAGCCGCGTGACGTACACGCCGTCGCTGCCGTTGAAGGCCGTGTCGAACGCGGGCTGCACCGACAGGCCGACGCCCCGCACGAGCAGGGCGGCCAGGGTCGCGGCGTCGACGAACAGGGCGTGCTCGATGCGGTGGTGCCCGGAGCGTACGGCGCCGTCGCTCGTGATCTGGGCGGCGGCCTGCAGCCCGAGCACGGTCTCGTCCATGGCGCGGTCGCCGATGACGTGGAACGCGCCCTGCACGCCCGCCTCCTGGACGGCGACGAGGTGGCCCGCGATCTGGTCGGCGTCGAGGTAGAGGTCGCCCGTCCAGGGCGTGCCGTCCGGGTGGGTCAGCGCGCCGGTGAAGCCCGCGGTGGCGGGGTCGGCGGGCAGGTCGGAGTACGGGTGGCGCAGCGCGGCGGTGCGCGAGCCGATCGACCCGTCGACGTTGAGGTCGCCGCCGATGCCGGTGAGGAACGGCAGCTCGGCGAGCAGCGCGCGGGCGTCGTCGGCGGTGCGGCACAGCTCGCCGCGGTAGGCGGCCAGGTGCGGGAGGGCGTGCTCGGCCGGGTCGGCGGTCAGGGCGTGCAGCTCGGCCAGCCCGGCGCGGGTGTCGAGGTGCTCGCCGCTCATCTCGTGCACGGACACCACGCCGCGCGCGGCCCAGGCCGCGAGCGTGTCGCGGTACAGGCGCGTGCGGTGGTCGGGCGTCAGGGTGTGCGCGACGGCGCGCACCCGGTGGTGCAGGTCGGCGGTGACCAGGCCGGTGTCGGCGGGGGCGTCGGACCAGCCCGAGCCGGAGGCCGCGGCCCCGGTCCACGCCGGGTCGCGCTCGATGCCGGCGCGGGCCGCCATGGCCGAGGAGATCACCGCGGAGTGCACGTCCACCCGTGCGGCGTACACGGCTCGCCCGCCGCACGCGGCGTCGAGCTCGGACCGGGTGAACGGGCGGCCCTCCGGCCACGCCTGCTCGTCCCAGCCGACCGCGAGCAGCACCTGCTCGCCCGACGGGTCGGCCACCTCGAGCCGCCGCGCCCGCCCGTGCAGCACGGCCAGCGCCTGGCCGAGCGACCGCACGCCGGCCGCGGCGCCGAGGTCCACCGCCTCAGCGGCGAGGCCCGTCTCCAGCACGTGGGCGTGCGCGTCCACGAACCCGGGGGTCACGAGGGCGCCGTCCAGGTCGACGACGCGGTCGGCGCGCGCGGCGAGCCCCGCGGCGGTGTCGTCCGCGCCGATCCAGGCCACGACGCCGTCGTCCACGAGGACGGCCTCGGCGAAGGGGTCGGCCGACGAGTGGACGACACCGTTGCGGTACAGGATGGATCGGACAGGCTGGCTCACGCTCGGAACTGTATGCGATCGGCAGCACCGGGGCGCGACCGCGCAGGCAGGACCACCCGCGGGTCACCCGCTCGCGGCAGCCGCCGGGGCCGTCACAGGCTCGAGTAGGCCACCACCCCGCGCAGCACGGCGTCCTGCGCCCTGCGGGCCGTGGTGCGCAGACGCTCCGACGGCGCGGCACCGCCGAGCTGGTCCAGCACGTCCACGACCTGCTTGCACCACCGCACGAAGTCACCGGCCGCCAGGTCGGAGCCGCGCAGCACGCTGTCGAGGCCCTTGCCGGACGCCCACCGGTGCATGGCGGCCACCAGGCCCAGGTCGAGCGGCCCGGTCGCGTCGATGCCGTGCGCCTCCTCCAGGTCGTCCACCTCGGACCACACCCGCTGCGTGTCGTCCAGCACGCCCGCGAGCCGCCCGGTCGGGCCGCCCGGGACGTACGGGTCGGGCGCGTCGTCCCTGCGCCCCTGGTACACGACGGTCGACACCACGGCCGCCAGGCCCGCGGGGTCGAGGCCGTCCCACACGCCACGGCGCAGGCACTCGGCCAGCAGCAGGTCGTTCTCGGCGTACAGGCGGCGCAGCCACCGCCCGTCGTCCGTGACCCGGATGCGCTTCTCGGTGCGCTCCAGGTAGCCGAGGGTCAGCAGGACGTCCAGGGTGCGGTCGAAGGTGCGCGCGATCGACCCGGTGCGCCCCTCGACGCGGCGCACGAGCTGGTCGTGCTCCTTCTTGAGCTTGTTCCACCGCTCCGCCCACCGCGCGTGCTCGTCCCGCTCGGGGCACGCGTGGCAGGGGTGGGCCTTGAGCGCCGTGCGCAGGCGCGCCAGCTCGGTGTCGGTCGCGGCGTCCGACCGCCGCCGGGTGGTGCCGCCGCGAGCCGCCCGCCCGGCGGGCGAGCTGGTGCTGTGCGCCGAGGGCACGTCGTCGGCCATGGCGCCGAGCGCGTTGCGCATGCTGGAGACCAGGTCCCTGCGCGCGTCGGGCTTGCGGGGGTTGAACGACTTCGGGATCCGCACGGTCGTGACGGTCTGCAGCCCGTCCGGCGCGTCGGCCAGGGTGAGCTTCTTGACCTGCCGCTCCTGGGTGAGCACGGTGGGCCGCGGTCCGTCGAACCCGCCGGGCTCGCCCGGGTCGAGCACCAGCACGTACCCGCGCCGCCGCCCTGACGGCACCTCCACGACGTCGCCGCGGCGCAGCTTCTCCAGCGACGCGACGACCTCGGCCCGCCGGGCGCCCGAGGCGGCGCGGGACAGCTCGCGCTCACGGTCCTTGATGGCGCGGCGCAGGTCCATGTACTGCGCGAAGTCGCCGACGTCGCACGTCATCGCCTCGGCGTACCCGTCGAGGGCCTCGGCGTGCGCCTGCGCCTGCTTGGCGAGGCCGACGACGCCGCGGTCGGCCTGGAACTGCGCGAACGAGGTCTCCAGGACCTCGCGGGCGCGGTCGCGGCCGACCTGGGCGACGAGGTTGACGGCCATGTTGTACGTGGGCCGGAAGCTGGACCGCAGCGGGTACAGGCGCTTGGACGCGAGACCGGCCAGGGCGACGGGGTCGAGGGCGGGGTGGTCGACGACGACGGCGTGCCCCTCGATGTCGATGCCGCGGCGCCCGGCGCGCCCGGTGAGCTGGGTGAACTCCCCGGGGGTGACGGGCACGTGGCTGGTGCCGTCCCACTTGACGAGCTTGTCCAGGACGACGGACCGCGCGGGCATGTTGATGCCCAGGGCGAGGGTCTCGGTGGCGAACACGACCTTGACGAGCCCGCGGGAGAAGAGGTCCTCGACGGTCTCCTTGAACACGGGCAGCATGCCGGCGTGGTGGGCGGCGACGCCGCGCGCCAGGGCCTGCGACCAGGACCAGTAGCCGAGCACGTCGAGGTCCTCGGGCGGGATGGCGGCGGTGCGCTCCTCCACGACGGCACGGATGGTCGCCTCCTCCTGCGGCGTGGTCAGCCGCAGCCCGGCCTTGAGGCACTGGTCGACGGCGGCCTCGCACCCGGCGCGGGAGAACACGAAGTAGATCGCGGGCAGCAGGCCGTCGTGGTCGAGCGCGTCGATGACGACGAACCGCGGCGGGGTGCGGCGCGCCGGCCCCGTGTCGGTGCCGTGACCGCCGGTGCGGCGCCCGCCGGGCCCGCGGTAGCCGCGGTCACCCCTGCCCCGGTACCCGCGGCCGCGCTGCCCGCCGGGGTGGCTGCCGCCCCGCCCGGAGCGGAACGCGGCCGACAGGTCGGGGTTGATGGGCGGGCTGGTGCCCGGGTCGGTCGGGTCGACGTGCCCGGCGTACAGGTCGAGCAGGCGCGGCTTGCCGCGCGGCTCCGGGGACGACATGAGCACGTGCTGCCACAGCGGCACGGGCCGCCGCTCGGAGACCACGACGGCGGTGTCGCCGCGCACCATCTCGAGCCAGTCGCCGAACTCCTCGGCGTTGGACACGGTGGCCGACAGGGACACGAGCTGCACGTCGTCGGAGAGGTGGATGATGACCTCTTCCCACACCGGGCCGCGGAACCGGTCGGCGAGGTAGTGCACCTCGTCCATGACGACGTAGGCGAGGCCGTCGAGGGTGGGCGACCCGGCGTACAGCATGTTGCGCAGCACCTCGGTGGTCATGACCACGACGGGTGCCTCGCCGTTGATGGTGGTGTCGCCGGTGAGCAGGCCGACGTTCTCCGGCCCGTGCCTGCGGGCCAGGTCGGCGTACTTCTGGTTGGACAGCGCCTTGATGGGCGTGGTGTAGAACGCCTTGCGGCCCGAGGCGAGCGCGAGGTGGACGGCGAACTCGCCGACCACGGTCTTGCCCGCACCGGTGGGGGCGGCGACCAGGACGCCGCGGCCCTGCTCGAGCGCCTCGCAGGCGACGACCTGGAACTCGTCGAGGTCGAACCCGACCACCTCGCGGAACCGGGCGAGCTCGGGGTGCTGAGCCGCTGAACGACTCCGGGACCGGAAGGCCGAGTACCGCTCGGACGGGCTCAGGTCGTTCATGGGTGACAGCCTACGGGCCCTGTGTGACACGCACGTGTGACACGCTCGCGTGACGCACAGGGCCCGTGGCCGTCCGGCCCGCCGGTCAGACCTCCGCCGCCTCCAGGCGCCGCTGGACGCGCTTGTCGTGCAGCAGGGAGACGCCGACGGCGCCGAAGTACAGCACGCAGATCGGCAGCGCGACCAGGATCATCGTCAGGGCGTCCGGGGTGGGCGTGATGATCGCGGCGAACGTGAACGCCACGAGGATGGCCCACCGCCACCCGCCGAGCATGCCCCGCCCGGTCATGAGGCCGGCGAAGTTGAGGCCGACCAGCACGACCGGGGACAGGAACGCCAGCCCGAACGCGATGAGCAGCCGCATCACCAGCGACAGGTACGCCTCGGCGTTGGTGAACGCCGTGGCGCCGTCCGGCAGGAACCCCGTGAGGATCTGGATGGCGTGCGGGAACACCAGCCACGCCATGTACGCACCGCCGAGGAACAGCGGGAACGCCGCCCCGACGAACCCGTACGCGTACCGCCGCTCGTTGGAGTTCAGGCCGGGCGTGATGAACGCCCACACCTGGTACAGCCACCACGGGCAGGTGAGGAACACGGCGAGGAACAGCGACGACTTGATCTTCAGGTCGAGGGCCGCCATGGGCCCCGCGAAGTTCAGCGTCGCCTGGTTGCCCCGCATCTCCTCGGCGATCTCCAGGGGTCGCTGGAGCACCTGCAGCAGCGGGTCGTACAGCAGCCAGCCGACCACGGCGCCCACCACGAGGCCGAGCGCGATCAGGACGAATCTCTTGCGCAGCTCGAGCAGGTGCTCGACCAGTGGCATCCGACCGTCGGACGCCCGCTTGCGTCGTGCCACCGATCAGGCCTTGGGGATGTCGCGGTCCCTGTTCTCGACGATGCCGGGTACCTGACCCGACGACCCGGTGGTCCCGGTGCCCGTCGTGCCGGTGGTGCCCGACGTGGCCCCGCCCGGTGCGGCAGCGGTGCCGTCGGTGTCCTTGTCGTCGTCGCGCAGGTCCTTCATCTCCTTGCGGAAGATCTTCATCGACTGCCCCACGCTCTTGGCCAGGCCCGGCAGGCGGGTGGACCCGAAGAGCAGCAGGATGACGACGAGCAGGACGATCCAGTGCCACGGCTGCATGGCGCCCATGGTGACTCCTTGTGGTTCGGCGCTTGTGTGAGGCGGTCGTAGACGATCCTACGCGTCCGCGGGGGTCGAACCGGAAGCCCTGCCCACAGAACTACTCGTCGCTACTCGTTGAACTGCTTCCACTTCTGCCACGTCGACACGTGACGCGCCCGCCGCGCCTCCTTGCGCTCGGTCCGTGCCGCCCGCTGGGCGTTGACGCGCTGGTAGTGGATCGTCACGTCGTCGAACAGGCTGGGGCCCGGGTGCTGCGTGCTCGCGGCCTCCCGTGCCCGGTCGGCCGCCTCCTGCAACCGGTCTGCCGACTCGGCGAACCGCTGCGACGCCTCACCGAGCTCCTCGAGCAGCCCCCGCGCCGACCGCCACAGCGAACGGGCCAGGAAGAACGCTCCGACGAGGCTGCCCACGATCAGCAGGGCCCACACCCAGAACCACATGGTCGACCAGCCTAGTGCCGATCCGGCGAGAAGGCTGCCCCGGACGCCCCTGCGACCTCCGTGACGTCCGTCGCTCCCGGCCCGTCGCCCGCCGCCTCGTACACCGCCAGCGCCGCCCGTGCCGCACCCGCCACGTCCTCGGCCAGGGCCGACGGCGCCACCGCCCGCACGTACGGCGCGAGCTGGATCAGGGTGCTGCGCAACCAGCCCGGGTTGGTGACGCGCAGCGTCACCTCGAAGTCACCGTCGGGCAGGTTGCGCACCGACTCCACGGGCACCTCCTCGGCGAACCACCGCGCCCGCGGCGCGAACCGGATGGTCGCCAGCGGCGAGGACCCGCCCGCGAACAGCGCCGCGAAGTCGATCTCCGCCTGCTGACCGGGGTGCTCCTGCACCGGCACGTCCGTCTCGACCGCGTCCAGGATCCGGTCCACCCGGAACGTGCGCGGCGCGCCGGCCCGGTAGCACCACGCCGCGAGGTAGGCGAACTCGTCCTGCGTGTGCAGCCGCTGCGGGTCCACCTCGCGCTCGCTGACCACGTCCGAGGAGCTGACGTACCGGATCCGCAGCCGGTGCCCCGCGGCCAGCGCCGCCGCCAGCACCGACACCACCTGCCGGTCCCCGCCCGGCGCGAGCCGCACGTCGACCGCGTTCGCGGCCTCCCCCGTCGCGTCGGTCAGCTTGCCCAGCGCCGACTCCACCACCGCCGACCGCGCCGGGTCGGCCTGCACCGCACCCGTCGCCTTCATCGCCCGCAGCGCCGCGACCAGCGCGACCGCCTCCCGCGTGCCCAGACGCAACGGCCGGGTCATGCCCCGCGCCTCGGTCAGGTGCACCACACCACGGTCGATCGACGCGGCGTCGAAGTCGATGAGGTCGTCCGGCCAGTACCCCGGCGTACCCGACACCCAGAGGGCGTCGACGTCCTTCTGGATCTGCGCCGGCGTCGTGCCGAACCGGCGCGCCAGCTCCTCCACCGGCACCGGCCCCGCCCCGTCGAGGTACGCGACGATGCCCAGCAGGCGCAGCAACCTGTCGTCCGCACGCTCAGCCACGCGCACCTCCCAGCGCCGCGGCGGCCCGCAACCGGCGCACCGTCTCCTCCCGCACCGGCGCGGGCTCCAGCACGACCACCGCCGCACCGTACCCCGCCGCCTCCGACGCCATCCCCGTCACCGACCGGAACGGCACCTCCAGCACGTCCCACCCCGTCGGCGTCGACCCGTCCGCTCCACCGTCGGCGGGCAGCCGCGCCAACCAGGCCTGGCGCTCGCCGTCGGGCACGGGCTTGCCGCGGGCACGCAGCGCGCTCGCCCGCTCGGGGCGGACCGCGACCACGGCCTGCCGCACCTCGCCGTGCGCCTTGCCGAGCATGACGTCGGTGTCGACGTCGGGGATGTCGTACGCGCCCGCGGGCCCGGTGACCCGCACGCGGGACTCGATGCGCGACAGGCGGAACACGCGCGGCGCCTGCCGGTCCCGGTCGAACGCCATGAGGTACCAGCCGCCGTCACGCGCCGCGATGCGCCACGGCTCCACGTGCCGCGTCAGCACCGCACCGTTGTACGCCGCCCGGTAGGCGAACCGGACCGCGCGACGCGCCTCGATCGCCTCCATGAGCGGCCCGTACGCGTCGCCCACGGCCCGCACCGACGGCGCCAGCCCCGCCAGCGCGTCCACCGACGGGTCGCCCGCACCCGCCGCCCGCAGCTTCACCATCGCGCGCGTGATGTCGGTCTGCAGCGTCTTGTCCTGCCAGAACTGCGCCGCCAGCGACAGCACACCCAGCTCCGCCGGCGTCAGGTCGATCGGCGGCAGCGCGTACGCGTCCTGGTCGATGCGGTACCCGAGCTCGTCCGTGTGCCCGCCCGTGCCGACCGTCACGACCGGCACCCCCAGCGCCCGCAGCATGTCCTTGTCCCGCTCGAACATCCGCTCGAACGCCTCGTCGCTGGGCGCGTCCGCGTACCCGGCCACAGCGGTACGCACCTGCTGCTTGGTCATGGCGGCGTTCGTGTTCACGAGCGCGATGACGAGGTTGAGCAGGCGCTCGGCCGGGTTGAGGTCGCTGGGCATCAGGACAACGGTAGCCTCCAACCTGTGATGACGTGGCGGATCGGCACAGTGGTGTCCACAGGCAGGACCTGGCGCGGGGCGCGCGAGCTCGAGGTCACCCTCGACCGCCCCCTGCCCGGCCGCCCCGACGACGAGCGCACCGCCCGCGCACTGGCCTACACCGACCTCGTCGGCGACCCCGCCCCCGGCGACACCCTCCTGCTCAACGTCTCCGCCCTCGCCCGCGGCCTCGGCACCGGCGGGTACGCCCTCGTCGTCGGCCCCGCCTCCCCCGGCACCCCCCTGCCGCCCGACCCCGAACCCGGACCCGGCCACCTCGTCAAGGCCCGCTACACGCCCCTGCAGGCCATGGTCCTCGGCGTCGACGAGCAGGAGTCACCCCACCACACCACCCTCGCCGACGCCGACGACCTCGCCGGCATGCCCGTCGTCGTCGCCGACCTCCACTCCGCCCTGCCCGCCGTCGTCGCAGGCCTGCGCCACGCACCCGGCGGCACCGACCTCAAGATCGCCTACGTCATGACCGACGGCGGCGCCCTGCCCGCCGCGTTCTCCCGCACCGTCGCCACCCTGCGCGACACCGGCTGGCTGCACACCTGCGTCACCGTCGGCCAGGCCTACGGCGGCGACCTCGAGGCCGTCACCGTCCACACCGGCCTGCTCGCCGCCCGCCACGTCGCCGGCTGCGACGTCGCCGTCGTCGCCCAGGGACCCGGCAACCTCGGCACCGGCACCCGCTGGGGCTACTCCGGCGTCGCCGCCGGCGAGGCCGTCAACGCCGCCGCCACCCTGCACGGCCGCCCCGTCGCCTCCCTGCGCGTCTCCGGAGCCGACCCCCGCGACCGCCACCGCGGCATCTCCCACCACTCCCTGACCGCCTACACCCGCGTCGCCCTCGCCCCCGCCGACATCCCCGTCCCCACCCCCGACGACACCGTCGAGAACCTGCCCGCCTGGGGCCACGACCTCACCCGCCGCATCCACCGCCAGACCCCCGCGCTCGCGGCCCGCCACACCCTCGTCGACGTCCCCGCCACCGCCGCCCTCCTCGACACCCTCCGCACCAGCCCCGCCGGCCTGCGCACCATGGGCCGCGACCTCGACGCCGACCCCGCCTCCTTCGTCACCGCCGCCGTCGCAGGCCTGCACGCCCACGACCTCACCACGACCCCGGCCACCGTCACCGGCTGACCACCGATGCGACCAGCCACCCGCCTCACCCTCACCGTCCTGCTCCTCGCCGTCGCCCTCCTCGGCGCCACCACCGCCACCCCCTGGCAGCTCGACCCGCCCCACCTCACCACCCCCGTCCTCGAACCGCCCCAGGCCCCCCAGCCCGCCGCCACCGCCACCCCCGGCCAGGACACCCCCACCGACGACACCGACGGCACCCCCTGGATCGCGCTCGTCCTCGGCGCCGTCGTCGCCGCCCTCCTCCTCGTCGGCGCCGCCCGCCTCGTCCGCCACCTCGCCGGCCT
>NZ_JABEMG010000112.1 GCF_013004695.1 Promicromonospora citrea | reverse complement strand
TCGACCGGAACTGCGGCTCGAGGATGGCCTCGACCTGCGTGGCGACGTCGCCGATGAGGCTCGAGAACGTGCCGGTGGCCTGAGCGACGGGGGAGTCGCGCACGAGGATGCGGAAGCCGTCCTCGGAGGACTCGATGTAGTCGAGCAGCGCGAGCGCGGTGCGCTCCAGCAGCACCTTGGGGTGGCCACCCGACCCGAGCGCCCCGGTCAGGGCGGTGGTCAGCGCCTGCACCTCGCGGTCGACGACGACGGCGTAGATGCCCTCCTTGCCCCCGAAGTGCTCGTAGACGACGGGCTTGGACACCTCGGCCCGGACCGCGATCTCCTCGACGGACGCGCCCTCGAACCCCTTCTCGGCGAAGAGGCCACGACTGACGGTGAGCAGCTGCTCGCGGCGCTGGCTGGCCGTCATCCGCGGTCGGTGCGTACGTCTGTTGTCGGCGGCCATGGGGTTCATTGTGCCTGACGGCACAGTCGCGGGACCCGGCCGTCGCCGCCGCCCGGCACGGGGCACCGCCGTGGACCTGGCAGACTGTTCACGGACGTGCGACGGTGGCACACGCCCGCCTCGGGGCAGCGACGCGCGCGACCGGTCCGCCTTGGTGTAATCGGCAGCACAGAGGTTTTTGGTGCCTTTGGTCCAGGTTCGAGTCCTGGGGGCGGAGCAGTCCGGATCTGACGAACCCACCGATCGGAGCACCCGTGACCGAGACACCTCAGCCGGCAGCAGTCGTCGTCCTCGCCGCCGGCCAGGGCACCCGCATGAAGTCGGCGTTGCCGAAGGTCCTCCACCCTCTGGGCGGCAGGCCCATGGTGGGGCACGCGCTGGCGGCGGCCCGTGAGCTCGAGCCGGCGCACGTCGCGGTGGTGGTGCGGCACGAGCGCGAGCTGGTCGCGGAGGCCGTGCGGGCGCTCGACCCGGACGCCGTGCTCGTGGACCAGGACGAGATCCCCGGGACCGGTCGCGCCGTGCAGTGCGCCCTCGAGGCGCTCGACACCAAGGCGCAGGCGGCGTCGGCCGCCGCGGGCCTCGCGGACGGCGAGCTCGTGGGCGACGGGCTCGAGGGCGCCGTGGTGGTCGTCGCCGGCGACGTGCCCCTGCTCGACGGCGCGACGCTGGGCGAGCTGCTCGCGGCCCACCACGCCGACGGCAACGCGGTCACGATCCTGACGACCGAGGTCGACGACCCGACCGGGTACGGCCGCATCGTGCGGGAGAAGGGCTCCGGCGACGTGCTGGAGATCGTGGAGCACAAGGACGCCTCCGCCGACCAGCTCGAGATCCGGGAGATCAACTCGTCGGTCTACGTGTTCGACGCCGCGACGCTGCGCCGCGGGCTCGGCGGCCTGGACAGCAAGAACGCGCAGGGCGAGGTCTACCTCACCGACGTCGTGGCGTTCGCCCGCGGTGAGGGCCTGCACGTGCGGGCCGTGCTGGCCGACGACCCGATGCTCGTCGAGGGCGTCAACGACCGCGTGGCCCTCTCGGTGCTGGCCCGCGAGATGAACCGCCGCATCGTCGAGGAGTGGCAGCGCGCCGGCGTCACGGTGCAGGACCCGGCCACGACCTGGATCGACGTCGACGTCGAGCTGGCGCCCGACGTCACGCTGCTGCCGAACACGCAGCTCAAGGGGGCCACCGTGGTCGCGACGGGCGCGACCGTCGGCCCCGACACGACGCTGACCGACGTCGAGGTCGGTGCGGGCGCGACCGTCGTCCGCACGCACGGGACGCTCGCCGTCGTGGGCGAGGGCGCGTCGGTGGGCCCGTTCGCCTACCTGCGGCCCGGCACGCGGCTGGGGCGCAAGGGCAAGATCGGCACGTTCGTCGAGACGAAGAACGCCGAGATCGGTGAGGGCAGCAAGGTGCCGCACCTCTCCTACGTCGGCGACGCGACCATCGGCGAGCACAGCAACATCGGCGCCGCGTCCGTGACCGTGAACTACGACGGGGTGAACAAGCACCGCACCGTCATCGGCTCGCACGCCCGCACGGGCGCGGACAACATGTTCGTGGCCCCCGTGACCGTCGGCGACGGTGCCTACACCGCCGCGGGCTCCGTGATCCGGCGGGACGTGCCCGCCGGTGCGCTCGGGGTCACCGCAGGACAGCAGCGCAACATCGACGGCTGGGTCGCCCGCCGTCGGCCGGGCACGGCCGCGGCGGACGCCGCGGCGGCGGCCCGCGGTGCCGAGCACGGCCTGGGGGACCAGGCCCAGCGGCAGCTCGCGCAGCAGAACGCAGCCGGGGCCTCGGCCCCGCGGGCGTCGGCCGCACCGGCCGAGGCCGACCAGGTCCCTGCCCGAGGGGCCGACACGGAAGGAAAGACCCACTGATGTCCACCGCACCTGGCCCGAACCGCCACCCGCTCGTCCTCGCCGCCGGCCGGGCGCACCCCGAGCTCGCGAAGAACGTCGCGAAGGAGCTGGGCATCGACCTGTTGGGCGTGTCCGCGTACGACTTCGCCAACAGCGAGACCTACGTGCGGTTCAGCGAGTCCGTGCGTGGCATGGACCTGTTCCTGCTGCAGTCGCACACGATGCCGGTCAACCAGTGGATCATGGAGCAGCTGCTCATGGTCGACGCCGCCAAGCGCGCCTCGGCGCACTCCGTCACGGTGGTCGCACCGTTCTTCGGCTACGCGCGCCAGGACAAGAAGAGCCGCGGCCGCGAGCCCATCTCGGCCCGCCTGATCGCCGACCTGTTCAAGACGGCGGGCGCCGACCGCCTCATGAGCGTCGACCTGCACACCGCCCAGATCCAGGGCTTCTTCGACGGGCCCGTCGACCACCTGTGGGCCATGCCGATCCTCGTGGACTACGTGCGCAGCCGCGTGGACACCGGGAACGTCACCGTCGTGTCCCCCGACGCCGGCCGCATCCGGGTCGCGGAGATCTGGGCGTCCAAGCTCGGCGGCGGCCCGCTGGCGTTCGTGCACAAGACGCGCGACGTCACGCGGCCCAACCAGTCGGTCGCCAACCGCGTGGTCGGCGACGTCGAGGGCAAGGACTGCGTGCTGGTGGACGACCTCATCGACACCGGCGGCACGATCGCGGAGGCGGTCAAGGTCATCATGGCGGCGGGCGCGAAGTCGGTCACCGTCGCGGCGACGCACGGCGTGCTGTCCGGCCCGGCGAAGGAGCGCCTCACCGAGTGCGGGGCGCGCGAGGTGGTTGTCACGGACACCCTGCCCATCCCGGAGGAGCGCCGGTTCGACAACCTCAAGGTGCTCTCCATCGCGCCGCTGCTGGCGTCGGCGATCAACGAGGTGCACTCCGATGGCTCGGTGACCTCGCTGTTCGACGGCAACTCCTGACCGGCGGGCCGGCTCGGGCCTGGTACGGGCACTTGACTCAGGCGTGGTCCACGGTGGACCGTGTCTTGACATCTACAGGGGAGGGTCAGTGACCGTCACCGTCGTGGTCCCGACGTTCAACGAGGGGCCGAACGTGCGCGCGCTCACCGAGCGGCTCTGCGCCGCCTTCGGTGTGCTGCCCGACGACGGCACCGGCCCGGACGTCGCCAGAGGACCCGAGGGCGGCCCGGCCCCCGTGGGCGCCCCGGACCTGGTCGAGATCCTCTTCGTCGACGACTCCACCGACGACACCCCCGACCTGATCCGCGAGGTCGCCGCGTCGTCGCCCGTCCCGGTGCGCCTGCTGCACCGGGAGCGCCCGCAGGGCGGGCTGAGCGGCGCGGTCGTCGCCGGCCTGCGCACCGTGACCAGCGAGTGGGCCGTCGTCATGGACGGCGACCTGCAGCACCCGCCCGAGCTCGTGCCCGCGCTCGTCACGCGCGGGCGCGAGGCGCGCCTCGACCTCGTCGTCGCCTCGCGCTACACCGGCGACGGCGACGCGGGCGGGCTCGACGGCTGGTGGCGGCACGGCGTCTCGATCGCGTCGGCGCTGCTGGCCCGGTCGATGTTCCCCGTCCGGCTGCGCAACGTGACCGACCCGCTCACGGGCTTCTTCGCGGCGCGGGTCGACCGGCTCGACCTGGACGCGCTGCACCCGCGCGGCTTCAAGATCCTGCTCGAGCTCCTGACCCGCAACACGCTGGTGGTGGGCGAGGAGCCGTTCGTGTTCGGCGAGCGGTACGCGGGGCGGTCCAAGGCGTCGTTCACCACCGGCCTGCGCTACCTCGAGCAGCTCGCGGCCCTGCGGTTCGGCCGCATGTCCCGCTTCGCGATCATCGGTGGCCTCGGCGCCGTGCTCAACGTGCTGATCCTGTGGGCGCTCACCGGGCTGGGGGTGCACTACGTCGCGGGCGCGGTCATCTCCGCGGTGGTGACGATCGTGACCAACTTCCTGCTGCAGGAGCGGCTCGTCTTCCGCGACCTGCGCGACGAGGGTCGCGGCGTGTGGTCGCGGTTCGCGCACTCGTTCGCGTTCAACGGCACCGAGGCGCTGGTCCGGCTGCCCGTGCTGTGGTGGCTGGTGGAGAACACCGGCATGTGGCCGGTGCTCGTGCAGGCGATCACGCTGGTCGTGGCGTTCCTGCTGCGGTTCGTGTTCCACGTGCAGGTGGTCTACCGCCCGCGGCGCACCCAGCCGACGATCGGGGTCACACCGCCTGTCGGTGCGGACCGCGCCGACGAACGGGTACAGTAGTCCGGTTGCCTCGGCGAGGGACGCCTGACGGCCGCGACGGGACCTGATCCCGCAAGCAGGCGGCCGGCGTCCGTGATCGACTGGGCGGCCGTCGGCGGCCATCGGGTGGAGCCCCTCCAGCGCTCCCGCCCCGCGAGCCCGCCTCCGTGCCTGCTCCGTGCCCGTCACGTGTCCCGCGCCGACGCAGCCGCCATCTTCGATCAGCAGACACGACCTTTCAGGAGAGAGTTCCCATGGCCGAGATCAAGCTCGCCGCCGAGCCCCGCACCGAGTTCGGCAAGGGCGCGGCCCGCCGCATCCGTCGCGACAACAAGATCCCCGCTGTCCTCTACGGGCACGGCACCGACCCCGTGCACGTCACGCTGCCGGGCCACGAGTCGATGCTCGCGCTGCGCCAGACCAACGCCCTGCTGTCCATCCAGCTCGACGGCAAGGCTCAGCTCGCCGTCGCCAAGGACGTCCAGCGCGACCCGGTCCGCAACGTCATCGAGCACATCGACCTGCAGGTCGTCCGCGCCGGCGAGAAGATCACGGTCGACGTCACCGTGAACATCGTGGGCGAGTCGGCCCCCGGCACGATCCACCTGGTCGAGGAGCAGACCCTGTCGGTCGAGGCCGAGGCCACGCACCTGCCCGAGTCCGTCGACGTCTCGATCGAGGGCCTCGAGAGCGGCGCCCAGGTCCGCGCGGGCGACGTCGCCCTGCCGTCCGGCTCGACCCTGCTGACCGACCCGGAGTACGTCGTCGTGCTGATCACCGAGCCGCGCGGCGAGGCGAGCGCGGACGACGAGTCGGCGGACTCCGCCGAGTCGGCCGCCGAGGCCGAGGCCTGAGCCTTCCTGTCGCAGGCCGGGCTCCCGGCCGTGGCGCACCGGGCCGAGGTGGAACCCGCGGGCCCGCGCACGAGATGATCGTGCGCGGCGCGGGTCCGCCTCGGCCCGTCGTGTCTTCTCCTGCTGTGCTGCTGTCGTCGCGTGCGTGAAAGGAACATCCAGATGAGCGACCGGCCCTGGCTCGTCGTCGGCCTCGGCAACCCCGGGCCCCGCTACGCGGGCAACCGGCACAACGTGGGGCAGATGGTGCTGGACGTCCTCGCGGAACGGACCGGTGCCCGGTTCTCCCGGCACGCGCGGGCGCAGGCCGTCGTCGCCGAGACGCGGCTGGGTGTGCTGCCCGGCGGTGCGCCGGGTCCGCGCGTGGTCCTCGCGAAGCCGACCACCTTCATGAACACGTCGGGGGGTCCGGTCAGCGCGCTCGCGAAGTACTACGACGTGCCGGCGGAGCACGTGGTCATGGTGCACGACGAGGTCGACATCCCCTTCGACACCATCAAGCTCAAGCTGGGCGGCGGCGAGGGCGGGCACAACGGCCTGCGCGACACGACCAAGGCGCTGGGTACCAAGGACTACCACCGGGTGCGGGTCGGCGTGGGCCGCCCGCCGGGCCGGATGGACACCGCCGACTACGTGCTGCGCGACTTCACGGGCACCGAGCGCAAGGACCTGCCGATCCTCGTGGACGACGCCGCCGATGCGGTCGAGCTGCTCATCACCGAGGGGCTGCTGGCGGCGCAGGGCAGGTACCACACGGCGAGGGCCTGAGCCCGGTCCGGCGGCGGCCGGCGCTCAGTGCGCCTCGGCCGCCGCCCAGGTCCGCAGATAGCTCTCGGGTCCGCGCGCCAGGTCGTCGATCAGGCCCTGCCCGCCGACGATCCGCAGGTCCTCGACATAGTCGGGCACCAGGCCGTAGTGCGGGACGCCGTCGGCGTTGACGTCCCACGTGCGCTCGCCGGTGGTCTGCCGGTCGAGCACCGATCCGCCGTCGAACGAGCGGAACGGGTACGTGACGGGGTCGCCCGCCGCGTCGGGACGGGGCGGCGGGGTGCCGCCGAACCCGTTCATGTCGAAGCCGAAGCCGATGCCCGCGCCGTACCGGTCCCGTACGGCCGCCGTGCGCTCGTACTCCTCGACGAGCTCGTGCGTCGCGTGGCCGTAGATGGTCGCGAACCCGCCCAGCGCGTAGAGCCGGTCGAGGTACCGCTCGTCCATCCACGAGTGCGTCGACAGCACGCCCGCGTAGTCCTCCTCCTCGAGGATGTCGAGCGTCCTGTCGGCCGCCTTCGCGCTCATGTGGTCGATCTCGACCATCATGTTCCGCTCGATCATGCCGCGGACGGCGTACTCGCCGAGGCTGCTCAGCCCGCGCGTGTTGCACAGCGTGCCCGGCGGGTAGAGCGGCAGCACGGGCGGCAGGTCGTCCTCGAGCGCCGGCGGGAGCTCGCCGTTGCCGGGGTTGTTGTCGTGCGGCTGGTCGGCCGGGCAGCTCCGCGCGTCCCACCACGTGCCGGTCGAGAGGAACTGCCCGGCGTTGATCACCGTGCCGAGCGAGCCCTCGTCGAACCGCACGCCGCACAGCGCGTTGTCGAACTTGTGGCACAGGTACATCGAGCGCACGCCGAGGTCGTAGAGCTCGTCGAGGCCCGCGTCGACGTCCGCGCGCGTGCAGTGCGGGATGCGCAGGGTCTGCTTGCAGCCGAAGGGTTCCGACGTCTCCACGCCGAGCACGACGGCGAGCTTGCCCTCCTCGATCACCTGGCGTGCCTGCTCGCTGCTGGTGACGATCCGGAACCAGCCGCGACCGGGCCCGCCGTACTGCTCGTCGACGAAGGCCTGCAGGTCGTAGGTGTCCTGCGCCTGGAGACGGATCGCCGTCATCTCGTCGCAGCTCTGGTAGGTGCCCGGGTTGATCGAGCAGAGCAGGCCGTTGGTGACGAGGTCGTTGACCAGCACGCGCTGCCCGCCGCGCCAGGCCCGCTCGACCCAGCGGTAGTACATCTGCTGGTGGGTGAGGGAGTCGTGGGCCGGCCAGTCGGCGAAGGTGGGCCAGCCGGTGGTGTCGTGGGTGCCGATCGGCGAGCCGTCCCGCGTCAGGTTCTCCAGCAGGGCGCCCAGACCGTGCGGCTCGTGCGACCGGCAGTCGCGCAGGGCCGTCTCGATGCCGTCCCGCGAGAAGACCTTGCCGCAGACCGCCGCGCCGCCCATGCCGTCCTGCATGAACAGGTGGCTGTGCGCGTCGATGAGGCCGTACACCGTGCCGTCCGGCCGGGTGCCCGTGAACGGCGTGCCGGTCACGCCGACCTCGGACTCCGGGGTGGGGAGCGTGGGCGCGGCGCTCGTCGCCGACGCCGGCGAGACGAGGAGGGTCGCGCTGAGGCACGTCGCCGTCACCGCGGTGAGGAGCAGGGCCATCCGTCTGATGCGTCGCACGAGACCTCCCGCAGGGCGCTCGCACCGGCCTCGTCGCCGTTGCTGAGGGTCAGACAGTAACAGGAGATATCACCCATGGGGTAGATGTCGCCCGCGCCGTCTCGACGGTCAGCGGGCTGTCAGGCGGCGGGGCGGGGCGAAGAGCCAGCGGGCACCGGCGCGCGGGGCCAGCTCGCCGAGCAGCACGCCGACGCCGACCGCCGCGACCGTCCAGGCGACCGGCAGCCACTGCGACGCCGGCGCGGCCACCCAGATGCCGTTGCGCCACATCAGGGTCAGCAGCGCGAGCACCACCGACGTGTGCACCACGAACACCGGGAGGGTGCGCGCGCCGAGCCAGCGCAGGCCGAGCGCACCCGGCACGCGGGAGAGCAGCACGCTCACCGCGACGCCTGCGGGCACGCCCGCGACGTTGGCCAGCAGGTAGCAGCCGTAGACGTCGGACAGCCCGCTCTCGCGCACCGCCACCTGCAGGCCGAGCCAGACGGCGACGGCGAGCAGCGCCCAGAGCCAGGTCGTCCGAGCGGCGAACCGCTCGAGCAGGCCGCGCAGGTGCAGTCCGCCGAGGAAGAACAGCGCGAACTGCGCCGTGCCGCGCCACGCGAGGCTCTCCGGCTCCCAGCCGGCCAGCGCCCACGCGCCGACCGCGGCGGCGAGCGCGAGCTGCACGGGGGCGGGCAGGCGGCGCAGGGCGCGAGCGAGCACGAAGAACGCCGCGAGCGTCCAGATGAACCACAGCTCCGAGCGAGGGACGAGCAGCGACCAGGCGAGGTCGTGGCCCACGGTGCCCCAGTCGGCGTCGGCCACCTGGTAGTAGCCGGTGAGCAGGCGCACCACGAGGGAGATGGGCTCCCACAGCACGAAGACCCACGCGAAGAAGAGCAGCTTGCCGCGCGCGAGGCGGGCCCACGGCGCCGCGACCCACTTGGCGGCGAACATGCCGGACACCGCGAAGAACAGGGGCATGCGCAGGCTGCGCAGGGTCTCGTTGACCTCGCGGAGCACACCCACCTCGTACCCCGTCATCCACGTCCAGTTGGTCGCGTGGTACAGCACGACCAGGGCGATGGCGAGGCCGCGCGCGACGTCGGGCCAGGCGAGGCGGGCAGGGGCGGGCTGCCCGACGGCGGCGTCGCGCCCCGGGCCCTGGGCGCCGGCGTGGCGCGGGGTTCCGGAGGGGGTGAACATCGCGGGTCATCGTACGGGGCGGGTACGACATCCGCTCCGGGCGTGGTGGCGGGCGTGGCGGCGGACGGGGCGGCGGGCGTGGTGTCGGGCGGGCGTGGTGGACGGCACGCCGCCCGTGTCGGTGGTCCGGAGTAGCCTGGAAGCAGCCCGTCACCCGTGACCCCACCCCGGGTCATGCCCGTGATGGGCCCGTCGTCGTGCGCCACCGAAGGACAACATCCATGAACCTCACCGGCCTCCTGCCCACTCTCCTGCGCGACCCCGGCGCCCGCGCCGCGGTCGAGCGCGTGCGTGCGCGTGGCTTCGCGGACGTGGTCGGTCCCGTGGGCGCCCGCCCGCCGCTGCTCGTCGCCGCGGCCGAGCAGCGTCCGCTCGTCGTGGTGACGGCGACCGGTCGCGAGGCCGACGAGCTCGCGGCGAGCGTGCGCGGCTACCTGCCGGAGGACCGGGCGGACGACGTCGCGGTGCTGCCCTCCTGGGAGACGCTGCCGCACGAGCGGCTGAGCCCGCGCGCCGACACGGTGGCCCGGCGGCTCGCGGTGTTCCGGCGGCTGGCGCACCCCGCGCAGGAGCGCGGGCAGGCCGGCCCCGTCCGCATCCTCGTGATGCCGGTCCGCGCCCTGCTGCAGCCGGTGGTCGACGGGCTGGGCGAGCTCGAGCCGGTCGAGCTGTCCGCGGGCACGTCGGTCGACCTGGGCGAGGTCGCCGAGCGGCTCACCGCCGCGGCGTACACGCGGGTCGACATGGTCGAGCGCCGCGGCGAGTTCGCGGTGCGCGGCGGCATCCTCGACATCTTCCCGCCCACGGAGGACCATCCCCTGCGGTGCGAGTTCTGGGGCGACGAGGTCACGGAGATCCGCTGGTTCTCGGTCGCCGACCAGCGCAGCCTCGAGATCGCCGAGCGCGGCGTCTGGGCCCCGCCGTGCCGCGAGATCCTGCTCGACGACGGCGTGCGGCAGCGCGCGGCCGATCTCGTCGAGTCCCTGCCCGGCGCCGTGGAGATGCTCGACAAGCTCGCGGCGGGCGTCGCCGTCGAGGGCATGGAGTCGCTCGCCCCCGTGCTGGTGGAGCGCATGGTGCCGGTGCTGGAGCTCGTGCCGGACGACGCGCTGCTCGTGATCGACGAGCCCGAGCGCGTGCGCCGCCGTGCGCACGACCTCGTGGCGACCACCGAGGAGTTCCTGGCCGCGGCCTGGACCGGTGCCGTCGCGGGCGGCGCCGCGCCGATCGACCTGTCCGCCGCGTCGTTCGAGACGTTCGCCGAGGTGCGCGAGATCGCGGCCCGGCGGGCGCTCGGCTGGTGGACGCTCTCGTCCTTCACCCAGGACACCGAGCTGGCCGAGGCGTCGGACGACGTCGCGGGCCTGCCCTCGGCGTCCGACACGTTCGTCGTCTCAGCGCGCGACGTCGAGTCCTACCGTGGCGACCTGGCCCGGGCGCTCGACGACGTGCACGGGCTGCAGGTCGCCGGCTGGCGCCTCGTGCTCACCACCGAGGGTCCCGGCCCCGCCAAGCGCATGACCGAGCAGCTCTCCGCCGCCGGCACCGCGGCGCGGCTCACCACGGCGCTCGAGGACGAGCCGGAGCCCGGCATCGTGCACGTGCTGGCGGGCGGCGTCGGCAAGGGGTTCGTCGCGCCGGACCTGCAGCTCGCGATCTTCTCCGAGCAGGACCTCACCGGCCGGGCGGGCTCGGGCACGCGCGACATGCGCAGGATGCCGAGCCGGCGGCGCAACGTCGTGGACCCGCTGCAGCTCAAGGCGGGCGACTTCGTGGTGCACGAGCAGCACGGCGTCGGCCGGTTCGTCGAGATGGCGCAGCGCACCATGGGCACGGGCGGCAACCGCGCCACGCGCGAGTACCTCGTCATCGAGTACGCGAGCAGCAAGCGGGGCCAGCCGGGCGACCGGCTGTTCGTCCCCACCGACCAGCTCGACCAGGTCACCAAGTATACGGGCGGCGAGTCGCCGTCGCTGTCCAAGATGGGCGGCGCCGACTGGAAGAACACCAAGGCGAAGGCCCGCAAGCACGTCCGCGAGATCGCGAGCGAGCTCATCCGGCTCTACAGCGCGCGCATGGCGACGCAGGGCCACGCCTACGGCCCGGACACCCCGTGGCAGCGCGAGCTGGAGGACGCGTTCGCCTACGTCGAGACGCCCGACCAGCTCGCGACGATCGACGAGGTCAAGGCCGACATGGAGAAGCCGGTGCCGATGGACCGGCTGGTGTGCGGCGACGTCGGCTACGGCAAGACCGAGATCGCCATCCGCGCGGCGTTCAAGGCGGTGCAGGACGGCAAGCAGGTCGCCGTCCTCGTACCGACGACGCTGCTGGTGCAGCAGCACTACGAGACGTTCTCCGAGCGGTACACCGGGTTCCCCGTGACCGTGCGGGCGCTGAGCCGGTTCCAGACCGCCAAGGAGTCCGAGGAGACGCTCAAGGGGCTCAAGGACGGCAGCGTCGACATCGTGATCGGCACCCATCGGCTCATCACCGGCTCGGTGGCGTTCAAGGATCTCGGGCTCGTGGTCATCGACGAGGAGCAGCGGTTCGGCGTCGAGCACAAGGAGACGCTCAAGCAGCTCCGCACCAACGTCGACGTGCTGGCCATGTCCGCGACGCCGATCCCGCGCACGCTGGAGATGGCGGTCACGGGCATCCGTGAGATGTCCACGCTGGCCACGCCCCCGGAGGAGCGGCACCCGGTGCTCACCTACGTGGGCGCGTACGAGGAGAAGCAGATCGCCGCAGCGGTCCGCCGCGAGCTGCTGCGCGAGGGCCAGGTCTTCTACGTGCACAACAAGGTCGAGACGATCCAGCGCACCGCCTCGCGGCTCGCCGAGCTCGTGCCGGAGGCCCGGATCGGCGTCGCGCACGGCAAGATGAGCGAGCACCAGCTCGACCAGGTCATCCGCGCCTTCTGGGAGAAGGAGCTCGACGTGCTGGTGTGCACCACCATCATCGAGACCGGCCTGGACATCTCGAACGCCAACACGCTCATCCTCGAGCGCTCCGACATGCTCGGCCTGTCCCAGCTCCACCAGCTCCGCGGGCGCGTCGGCCGCGGCCGGGAGCGTGCGTACGCGTACTTCCTCTACCCGCCGGAGAAGCCGCTCACCGAGACGGCGCACGACCGGCTCGCCACCATGGCGGCCCACACCGACCTCGGCGCGGGCATGCAGATCGCGATGAAGGACCTCGAGATCCGCGGCGCCGGCAACCTGCTCGGCGGCGAGCAGTCCGGCCACATCGCGGGCGTCGGGTTCGACCTCTACGTGCGCATGGTCGGCGAGGCGGTCTCCGCGTTCCGCGGGGACGCCGAGGAGGAGGCCCCCGAGGTCACCATCGAGCTGCCCGTCGACGCCCACCTGCCCGAGTCGTACATCGCGACCGAGCGCCTCCGGCTCGAGGCGTACACGAAGATCGCGAGCGCGCAGGACGCCGCGGCGCTCGAGGAGGTGCGGGCCGAGCTCACCGACCGCTACGGTGCGCTGCCCGACGTCGCGAACGCGCTCTTCGACGTCGCCGACTTCCGCAACCACGTGCGCCAGGCGGGGCTCACGGACGTCACGGCCCAGGGCAAGTACGTGCGGTTCGCGCCGGTCAACCTGCCCGAGTCGGCCCAGCTCCGGCTCAAGCGGCTGTACCCCGGCACCATCCTCAAGCCGGCGATCCGGGCGTTCCTCGTGCCCTTCCCGATGACCGCGCGGATCGGCGGCAGGCCCCTGCGCGGCACCGAGGTGCTCGAGTGGGCGCGGGCCCTCATCGACGCGGTGATTCTGGCCGACGTCGGGGCTGCCGCTAAGGTCGGCACGAGCGCCTGACCCGGGCGTCCCGCTGGTGGGCATAGGTGAAACTCGGATTCACGGCTACCCGCCAGGACCGTATAGGCTCCACCCCGCGTCACCCGCCCCGTCACTCATCCTGTGGAGGATCCCGCATGGCACTCGGACATCACGTGCGCGGGAGCCGCGCACGTGCCGTCATCGGCTCGATCGCAGCGTTCACCGCGCTCGGCGCCGTGCTGGCCGGCTGCTCGACCGACTCGACGCAGGCGGCGGAGGGCCCCGACCAGTCCGTGGAGGTCGACGAGAACCTGCACGCCATGCTGCCGGGCGAGCTGCGCGGTGAGTCCGCGCGCATCACGGTCGGCACGGAGTCGGGCTACCCGCCCTTCGAGTACACGAACGAGGCGGGTCGCATCGTCGGCTTCGAGATCGACCTGTTCGACGCCGCGTCCGACCGGCTGGGGCTGAAGTACACGTTCCACGACATGCCCTGGGACTCGCTGATCGACGAGCTGTACGCGAGCAACGTCGACGTCGTCGCGGCGGCGATGTCGGACACGGAGGAGCGTCAGAGGGAGTCCGACTTCGTCGACTACTACAACGACAGCGACGCGATCATGGTCGCAGCGGGCAACCCCCTGGGCATCAAGACGCTGGCCGACCTCTGCGGTCGGAAGGTCGCCGTGCTCGGTGGCACGGACCCGGAGGACTACACGTCGCAGCAGACGGCCCTCATGGCGATGAACCAGGGCGACTGCCAGGCGGAGCCGATCACGATCCTGCCGTTCGACACCGACGCCAACGCGTTGGCCGAGGTCGAGGCCGGGAGGGCCGACGCGGAGCTGACGCAGTGGTCGACGGGCGCCTACAACGCCAAGCAGATCGGCTCCGGCGACGTCTTCGAGGTCGCCAACACCGAGATCATCAACCCGACCCCGCTGGGCTTCCGGTTCCTCAAGGGTGACGTCGAGCTGGTCCGCGCCTACCAGGCCTCGCTGCAGAGCCTCATCGACGACGGCACCTACGCCGAGATCCTCGAGCGCCACGACCTGTCGGTCGGCGCGCTGGAGAAGGCCACGATCAACGGTCAGTGACCGACTGACCTCTGCCCGGACGGGCCGTCCCGCACACCGCGGGGCGGCCCGTCCGTCGTTCCGGGACTGCGCGGGCCGTCGTTCCGGGGCGGATCGTGCCGGGCCCGAGCGTCGTCCGTCGTCGTCGGCAGCCACTCACTTTTCAGGCCGATGTTTCTCGGCTTTGCGGGCCCGCAAAGCCGAGAAACATCGGCTCGAAAGACGATCGCCGCGAGGGCTGCGCGCCGACGACGGCGGGCCCCGATGGCACCGCCGGATCGATTCGATAACGGCCAGCGTAGTGACCGTTAGGGGCTCGGTCGGTTAACCTGGTGACCGAAAGGAGTTCCCCGACATGGCCAGACCATCCCTCCGGACCCAGCGCGACCTCACCTCGTTCGGTGACCACGTCCGCGCCTGGCGCAAGATCCATGGTCTCACCGCCCAGCTCGTGGCCGACCGGGCCGGCATCACGCGCACCACGCTGCGCGCGATCGAGACGGGGCAGGGGACCGTGAGCCTCGAGAACACGCTCGCCGTGCTCCGCGTGCTCGGCGTGGCCGACGCCGTGGTGGGCGCGAGCGACCCCCTGACGACCGAGATGGGCCGGTTTCACGCGGAACGGGCCCTGCCGCAGCGGGTCCGGGTCAGCCGATGAGCCCCGGGCACTGAGAAGGAGGTGAACGCGGTTGGCGATCCACGTCGAGGTCGAGCTGCCCGGCGGCGGC
>NZ_JABEMG010000111.1 GCF_013004695.1 Promicromonospora citrea | reverse complement strand
CGGGCCACGGCCTCCGCCTCGGCGACGACGTCCGACTCCGCGGCGGCGATCTCCGCCTCGGTCCCGGCGGCCGGGGCGTCGTCGGCGCCGGCCTCGCTCCCGGCCGCCGTCGCGGTCTCGGACGGGTCCGCCGTGGTCCCGCCCTCCGTGGTCTCGCCCTCCGCGGTCTCTGCCGCCTCGGACTCCGCGGTCCCGGGCGCGGTCTCGTCGGTCACGGTCTCCGGCCCGGCCCCGCCCGCGGTATCGGTCGCCGCCTCCGCCGCGGCGGGCACAGCGGCGGGCACAGCAGCGGTTGCCGCCTGGGCAGCAGCCTCGTCCTCCGCCTCGTCGGCACCCCGCGCGTCCGCGGCGGCACCGGCCGCAGCCTCGGCCCTCGCTCCCTCGGCCGCGCGCGCGGCCTCGGCCTTCTCGGCGGCGTGCCGGCCCTTGGCCCGGCCGCCCCAGACGATCCAGCCGATCCAGAGGCCTGCGCCGAGGCCGATCAGGGCTGCGATGATGATGAATGCGAGCGATTGGGTGATGAACCAACCCACGCGAACCTCCAGGTGAGTGCTGCGGCTGTGTGCTGCGGTGTGTGGTGTGCGGACGACGTCACGACCGGGCGGGCCGACCCCGTAAAAAAGGGGTGGAGCGCGCCAATCTCCATCGAACGCGGCAAACTCTCCCACATCGCCTTCACCCAGGCATTTCCGGCTCGATAACGAGAGGGAAACGCCGGCCAGGGCCCGCTCACCAGGGCGGCGACCCACCTGCGCGCGGGGCCGCCGCGCCGCCGGTAGCCTGCCGCCATGACGAGTTCCGACAGCCCTGACTGCCTCTTCTGCACGATCGTGGCGGGAGACCTCCCGGCAGACGTCGTGGCGTCGTCGGACACCGCCGTCGCCTTCCGGGACATCGCGCCCAAGGCGCCCGTCCACGTGCTCGTGGTGCCGCGCGAGCACTACCCGGACGTGCCGGCCCTCGCGGCGTCGGCCCCTGAGGTGCTGGCGGACGTCGTCGCGCTGGCGGACGGTGTCGCGAGCGACCTCGCCGACGGCCAGTACCGCCTGGTCTTCAACACCGGGCCGAAGGCGGGCCAGTCGGTGTTCCACGTGCACGCCCACCTCCTGGCGGGCGGGCACCTGCCCGGCTTCGACTGACGGTCCCGTCCGGCGGGAGGGACGGGCAGGACCAGGACGGCGAGGCCTGTGGAAAGTCCGTGGCGCAGCCCCCGGGGGTCGATAGGATGAGGGGGTCGTCATCCCTACCGCACGAAGGAGCGGATCGGCCCGCGGGCCGGCTCATGACAACTTCGCCCAGCACACAGTCACAGACCCGGATCGAGCACAAGATCGTCGTCCCGGCCCACATCCCGACGGTCGCGCTCCTCGGGAGCCGTGACTCGGTGCTGCGGGCCGTCGAAGAGGGGTTCCCCGGCGTCGACGTCCACGCCCGTGGCAACGAGATAGCGGTCAATGGACCTGCGGGCGACGTCGCCCTGGTCACGCAGCTGCTCGACGAGCTCATCGAGGTGGCGGAGGCGGGCACGCAGCTCACCCCCGAGGTCGTGAAGCGCTCGGTGGCGATGCTCAGCGACGCGTCGGCGTCGCGGCCCGCCGAGGTCCTCACGTTCAACATCCTGTCCAGCCGTGGCCGGACCATCCGGCCCAAGACGGTCGGCCAGAAGGCCTACGTCGACGCGATCGACAGCAACACGATCACGTTCGGCATCGGCCCGGCGGGCACCGGCAAGACCTACCTCGCCATGGCCAAGGCCGTCCAGGCGCTGCAGGCCAAGCAGATCAACCGGATCATCCTCACGCGCCCCGCCGTCGAGGCGGGGGAGCGGCTCGGGTTCCTGCCCGGCTCGCTGTCGGAGAAGATCGACCCGTACCTGCGCCCGCTGTACGACGCGCTGCACGACATGGTCGACCCCGAGCAGGTGCCCAAGCTCATCGAGGCGGGCACCATCGAGGTCGCGCCGCTCGCCTACATGCGCGGGCGCTCGCTCAACGACTCGTTCATCGTGCTCGACGAGGCGCAGAACACCTCCACCGAGCAGATGAAGATGTTCCTCACGCGCCTCGGCTTCGGCTCCAAGATGGTCATCACCGGTGACGCGACGCAGGTCGACCTGCCGGGCGGCACGCAGTCGGGCCTGCGGTCGGTCGAGGACATCCTGCTCGGTGTGGACGACGTCGAGTTCTGCCGCCTCACGTCGTCCGACGTGGTGCGCCACCGCCTGGTGAGCGACATCATCGACGCGTACGCACGGTGGGACGTCGTGGCGAACGGGCAGCGGCCCGGACGTCAGCCGCAGGACCACCGCCCGGGGAGCAAGAGGCAGCGCCGGTGAGCATCGAGGTCAACAACGAGTCCGGGTTCGAGGTCGACGAGGCGGAGTTCGCCGCCCTCGGCCGCTTCGTGCTCGACGCCCTGCGGGTGCACCCGCAGTCGGAGCTGTCGATCATCTTCGTCGACACCACCGTCATGTCCGACCTGCACGTCCAGTGGATGGACGAGCCAGGGCCCACCGACGTCCTGTCCTTCCCGATGGACGAGCTGCGGCCGGGCCGTGACGGCGAGGTGACCCCGCCCGGCACGCTCGGTGACATCGTGCTGTGCCCCGAGGTCGCCGTCACGCAGGCCAAGGCCGCGGGCCACTCCACCACCGAGGAGCTGCTCCTCCTCACGACGCACGGCATCCTCCACCTGCTCGGCTACGACCACGCGGAGCCGGAGGAGGAGAAGGAGATGTTCACGCTGCAGCGCAAGCTTCTCCTGACGTTCCTCGCCACCCGGTGACCGGCGTGATCGTCCTGGTGCTCACGGTCGTCGTGATCGTCGGCCTCTTCCTGGCCGGCATGCTCTCGGCAGGCGAGGCGGCGCTGCTGCGCGTCACCCGCGCCTCGCTCACCGAGGCGCTGGCCGAGGCCGAGCTCGGTTCCTCGCCCGACCCCGAGCGCGCCGCGCGGATCCGGCGCGCCCAGGCCATGGTCGTGGACCCGACGGCGATCGTCGCCTCCTTCGCGCTCGTGCGCGTCATGTCGGAGGTCGTCGCGATCGCGGCGGGCACGCTGCTCGTGCAGCAGGCGATCCCCGGCCGTGAGGTGCCCGACGAGTTCCTCGTCATGCTCGTCGCCCTCGTGGTCGGCGTCGTCATCGGCGTCGTCTTCGTGCGTGTCTCGCCGCGCGCCCTCGGCTTCCGCAAGCCCGTCGCCGTCCTCGTCGCCCTCGTCGGCCCGCTCACGGGCGTGTCCCGTGCGGTCGCCTGGCTGACCCGGCTGTCCGTGCCGCGGCACGACCCGTCGCCGCCCACCGAGGCCGAGCTGCGCGACATCGCGGACCGGGTCGGCGAGAACAGCGCGTTCGAGGAGTCCGACCGCGAGCTGCTGCGCTCGGTGATCGAGCTCGGCGGCACCATCACGCGCGAGGTCATGGTGCCGCGCACCGACATGGTCACCGTGCCCGCCGACACGACGCTCGACCGCGTGCTGCGCCTGCTCCTGCGGTCCGGCTTCTCGCGCGTCCCGGTGGTCGGGGAGTCCGTGGACGACGTCGTGGGCGTCGCCTACCTCAAGGACGTCGTCGCCGCGGTGCACTGGCCCGTCGACGGCGCGGCCCCCGAGCCGTCCCGCCGTCCGGCCGCCGACGTCGCGCGCGACGCCGTGTTCGTCCCGGAGTCCAAGCCCATCGACGACCTGCTGCGCGAGATGCAGGCCACCGCGAGCCACATCGCGCTCGTCGTCGACGAGTACGGCGGCGTCGCCGGGCTGGTCACCATCGAGGACCTCCTCGAGGAGGTCGTCGGCGAGCTGACCGACGAGCACGACACCGTCCAGGTCCAGGAGGTCGAGGACCTCGGCGAGGGCACGTTCCGGGTGCCCGCACGGCTCCCGGTCGACGAGCTCGGCGACCTGTTCGACCTGCGGCTCGACGACGACGACGTGGACACGGCGGGCGGCCTGCTCGCCAAGGCCCTCGGCAAGGTGCCGCTGGCCGGCTCCTCGGCCGAGGTGGGCGGTGTGCACCTGGAAGCGGAGCGCGTCGAGGGCCGCCGCAAGCAGATCTCCACCCTGCTCGTGCACCGCACCGAACCCGTGCACGAGCCCGACGACAGCAACGGCGGCGCGGACCACCGCGACCACCGTGACCAGAAGCACGACCAGAAGGAAGTGACCTCGTGACCGAGCAGACCACCGTGCACCGGAGCGGGTTCGCCTGTCTCGTGGGGCGCCCCAACGCGGGCAAGTCCACGCTGACGAACGCGCTGGTGGGCCAGAAGGTCGCGATCATGTCCGCGCGGCCGCAGACGACGCGGCACACCATCCGCGGCATCGTGCACCGCCCCGACGCCCAGCTCGTGCTCGTGGACACCCCCGGCCTGCACCGCCCGCGCACGCTGCTCGGCGAGCGGCTCAACGACCTCGTGCGCGACACCCTGTCCGAGGTCGACGTCATCGCGTTCTGCCTGCCCGCCGACCAGAAGGTCGGGCCGGGCGACCGGTACATCGCCGGGCAGCTCGCCGAGCTCATGACCGGCCGGCGGCGCGTGCCCGTCGTCGCCGTCGTCACCAAGGCCGACCTGGTCTCGCGCGACGCGCTGCTGGAGCACCTCGTCGCCGTCGACCAGCTCGCGAAGGCGCAGGACCGTGAGTGGGACGACATCGTGCCGGTGTCCGCCAAGGACGGCTACCAGGTCGACGAGCTCGAGTCCGTGCTGGTCTCCCACCTGCCCGAGGGGCCGGAGCTCTACCCGGGCGGCGAGCTGACCGACGAGCCGGAGGCCGTCATGGTCGCGGAGCTCGTGCGCGAGGCGGCGCTCGAGGGCGTGCGTGACGAGCTGCCGCACTCGCTCGCCGTCGTCGTCGAGGAGATCGTCGAGCGCGAGGGCTCCGGCGACCACGCCAAGGGGCGGCCGCCGCTGCTCGACGTGCGCGTGAACCTGTTCGTCGAGCGCGACTCGCAGAAGGCGATCATCATCGGACGCGGCGGGTCCCGGCTCCGGCAGGTCGGCACCGAGGCCCGGCACGGCATCGAGAAGCTTCTCGGCACGAGGGTGTATCTCGACCTGCACGTGAAGGTCGCCAAGGACTGGCAGCGCGACCCGAAGCAGCTGCGCCGGCTCGGTTTCTGACCGACTTTTCCGGCCGCTGACCTGCGGCGCGATACCGCGTCTCGAATATCGCAGCCACGATTACGGGCAATCCGGACACTGTGCTGAGATAGGGAGCTATGGAGAGAGTGGCTGCCCGGACGGCGCCCGTCGAGCTCGCGAGCCTCACCGGGCTCACCCCCCTGTCGGCCACCACCGGTGGCGCCGACTCGCAGGAGATCTACGACGTGCTGCGGGCGAGATGGGGTGTGGTGGCTCCGGTCGACATGGAGCCGGGCGTGCCGGCCTGGCTGGTCATGGGGCACGCCGAGATCTGCGAGATCACGCGGAACGAGGCGCAGTTCTCGCGCGACCCGCGCAACTGGCGCTGGCACTACGACGGTCTCCTGCCGAACTCCTCGGCCCTGCTGGGCATCTCGCCGCGCCAGCCGCGCAGTTCCTCCTACCACCACGACGGCGAGAAGCGGCGGCGGCTGCGCGAGCCGCTCGACGACGGCCTCGCGTCGCTGCCCGAGCGCAACGTCGTGGCCCAGGTCGAGGAGGTCACGATGCGCCTCATCGACGGTTTCGGCCCCAGCGGCGAGGCCGACCTGGTGCAGGACTGGTCGAAGAAGGTGGGCTTCCTCGCCGTCACCGCGCTGTTCGGGTTCGACCCCGAGACCGCCGACCAGATGATGGCCGACTCCGCGCACATCATGGACCACACGAACGAGGCCGCCGAGGCGCGCAACCGCATGGGTCGCAACCTCATGGCGCACGTGCTCGACCGCCGCGCCACGGGCGGCGACGACCTCACGGCGGCGTTCGTGCGCCACCCGAGCTTCCACGACGACGGCGAGGTCGCCGACTCGATGTCCGTGCCGCTCATCGCGGCGAGCGAGTTCCTCACGGCGTGGATCGCGCTGACCCTGCGGCTGCTGCTCACCGACACGCGGTTCGCCGCGCGCTGGACCGGCGGGCGCATCGCCCTCGACGACGCGCTCGACGAGGTGCTCTGGCGCGAGGCCCCCGCGGCGAACCCGCCGCTGCCCCGGTACGCGATGCAGGACCTCGAGCTCGACGGCAAGCTCGTCCGCAAGGGCGACGCCCTCATCATGGCGGTGGCCGCCGCCAACCAGGACCCGTCGGTGCACACCGGTGACCTGTGGGACGAGGTCGGCAACCGGGCGCACCTCGCGTGGGGCGTGGGGCCCCACCGGTGTCCGGCGTCCCGCCAGGCGCGCATCATCGCGCGGGTCGCGATCAACCGCCTGCTGACGGAGCTCGACCTCGAGCTGGCCGTCGAGGACCACGAGCTCTCCTGGGTGCCCTCGCCGTGGGTGCGTCACCCGCAGGCGCTGCCCGTGCGGTACCAGCGGGCCCGGTCGTCGGGCACGGAGATCTACGACTTCTGACCCGTGACGCGGGCCTGACCAGGGAAGACGCCCGGGTGAGACCCGGTGTGACGAAGTCGGCACGCCCTTCCGCCACGCAGAACCGGTTGATACGGTCACGAACCGTGCAAATCGGTAGACCGGTCGTGGAGGAGAAGCATGCTCACCGTTGACCTCGTCCGTCGCGGGGCAGCCCGGTTCGGGCCCCGCACCGCCGTCCGCTTCGGTGCCGAGTCGCTGACGTACACGCAGGTGGACGAGGCGGCCAACGCGATGGCGCGCGTGCTGCACGCGCACGGCGCCGAGCCCGGCTCGCGCGTGGCCCTCCTGCTCGGCAACGGGCTGTGGTCCATCGCGACGGACTTCGCGTGCCTCAAGGCGGGCGTCGCGCGCGTGCCGCTCAACGCCCGCCTCTCGGCGGCCGAGCAGGGCCGGATGCTCGAGGAGACGGGCGTGCGCCTGCTCGTGCACGACGCCGCCCTCGCCGAGCGGGCCGGCGAGCTCGCCGCGTCGCTCGACCTGCCGACCCTCGGGCTCGGCGCGCCCGGCGTCGCGGGCGGGCCGGACCTGCTCGAGGCGATGACGGAGGTCTCGACGGTCGACCCGCGCGTGCCGGCGAACCCGCAGGACCCGATCCTGCTGCTGTACACCTCCGGGACCACGGGCACGCTCAAGGCCGTCGAGCACACGCAGGCCAGCTACGCCGCGATTGTCGCCAACATCCTCACCAACCTCGTCAGCCCCGCGCGCGACTCCGTGATGCTGCACGCGGCCAGCCTCATCCACGCCAGCGGCACCTTCGTGCTGCCGTACTGGCTGCGCGGCGGCGAGTCCGTGGTGCTGCCGGGCTTCGAGCCGCAGGGCTACGTCGACGCCATCGCGCGCTACCGCGCCACCGAGATCAACCTCGTGCCCACGATGATCGGCATGCTGCTGAGCACGGGCGCCGCGCAGGGCGCCGACGTCTCCTCGCTGCGCACCGCGATCTACGGCGCGAGCCCCATGCCGCGGCCGGTCATCGAGGAGGCGATGGACGTCTGGGGCCGCCGGTTCGCGCAGTACTACGGCCAGACCGAGGCGCCGCTGTGCCTCACGGTGCTCGACGCGGACGACCACGCCGACGCCTCGCTGCTCGGCTCCTGCGGCCAGCCCGCCGTCGACGGCGAGATCCTCGTCGCGGACGACGAGGGCAACCCCGTCGCACCCGGCGAGGTCGGCGAGATCCGCGTGCGCGCGCCGTTCACCATGGCCGGCTACCACGCGGCTCCCGAGCTGAACGCCGAGATGTTCGCGGGCGACGGCTGGCTGCGCACCCGCGACATGGCGCGCGTCGACGAGCGCGGGTACCTCTACCTGGTGGACCGGCGCAGCGACATGATCATCACCGGTGGTTACAACGTCTACCCGCGCGAGGTCGAGGACGTGCTGCTGGCGCAGCCGTCGGTCGCGCAGGCCGTCGTCGTCGGGGCGCCCGACGACACCTGGGTCGAGGCCGTGACCGCGTTCGTCGTCCCCGCGCCGGGCGCCACCGTCGACGAGGCGGCGCTGCAGGCGGCCGTCCGCGAGCGGCTCGCGGGCTACAAGGTGCCGAAGTCCGTGCGCGCCGTCGACTCCGTGCCGCTCTCGCCGGTCGGCAAGGTGCTGCGCCGCGCCCTGCGCGACCCGCTGTGGGAGGGCCGCCGGTGAGCATCCTGGTCACCCGCGAGGGCGGCGTCACGCTCGTCGGCATCGACCGGCCCGAGCGGCGCAACGCCGTCGACGGCCCGACGGCGGCCGCGCTCGCCGATGCCTTCCGTGCCTTCGACGCCGACGACGCCAGCACCGCCGCCGTCCTGTACGGGACGGGCGGCACGTTCTGCTCGGGCGCCGACCTCAAGGCGCTCGGCACGCCCGACGGCAACCGCGCGGCGGCCGACGGCGACGGCCCCATGGGCCCCACGCGGATGCGGCTGAGCAAGCCCGTGATCGCGGCCGTGTCGGGGCACGCCGTCGCGGGCGGGCTCGAGCTCGCTGCCTGGGCCGACCTGCGCGTGGCCGACGAGACCGCGGTGTTCGGCGTCTACTGCCGCCGCTGGGGCGTCCCCCTGATCGACGGCGGCACCGTGCGCCTGCCCCGGCTGATCGGCCAGTCGCACGCCATGGACCTGATCCTCACGGGCCGGTCCGTCGATGCCCAGGAGGCACTGCGCATCGGCCTGGCCAACCGGGTGGTCCCGGCCGGGCAGGCCGTCGAGGCCGCGGTGGGGCTCGCGGCGTCGCTCGCGGCCTTCCCGCAGGTCTGCCTCCGGGAGGACCGCGCGTCGGTGCTCGACCAGTGGGGCCTGGACGAGGCGGACGCCCTGGCCCAGGAGTGGACGCACGGCGAGCGCGCCCTGGCGACGGAGGCCTACCCGGGCGCGGCCCGGTTCGCCTCGGGCGCCGGCAGGCACGGCGCCCCGGCCTGAGGCCACCCCTTCCTCGACTTTGAACCCGACGTTTCTCGGCTTTGACGGCACGCAAAGCCGAGAAACGTCGGGTTGAAAGACGAGATGCTGGCCACCCGCCCGCCGGTGTGACCCGCCCGATCGTCCGCGCTGGTCAGCGGGCGTAGCATCCGAACGTGCTCATCCGGACCGTCGCCGCCTCGCTCGCCCTCCTGGTCGTCCTCGCCGTCACGGGTGCCGTCGCCGGACCGGCCTGGGAGCCGGAACCGGTGGGCGAGCACCTGCGCCCCGCGACGACGTCGACCGCGATCGGTGGCACCACGCCCGGCGCCGGCGCGCCGGGGGACTACGAGGTGCGCGAGTCGCCCGTGACCGTCCGGATCACCGACGACGTCGAGGTCGGCGGGCTCCTGCGCGAGCCTGTCGGGGCGCCGGACGGCCGCCCCGGCGTCGTGTTCGTGCACGGGGCGGGCACGGGCAAGGCCGCGGACGCGTTCACGCTCGCCGCGACCGCGCTGGCGAGCGCGGGCGTCACCACCCTCGTGCCCGACAAGCGCCTCGACACCTACAGCACCCGGCACCGCGACTACGAGGCCATGGCGCGCGACTACGCCCGTTCGGTCGAGTACCTGCGCGAGGTGCCGGGCGTCGACCCGGACGACGTCGGCGTGTACGCGGAGTCGGAGGGCGCGTGGGTGTCGCCGGTCATGATGGTCGACGACCCCCGGCTGGCGTTCCAGATCCTGGTCTCCGCGCCCGTGGTGCCGCCGCGCCAGCAGGCCGCGTACGCCGTCGACAACTACCTGCGCAACACCGAGGTGCCGCAGGGTGTGTTCCGGGCGATCCCGCGCGCCGTCGGGATGCGGCTGCCCGGCGGCGGGTTCGAGTACGCCGACTTCGACGTGCGGCCGTGGCTGACGCAGCAGGAGGACCCGGTCCTCGCCGTGTACGGCACGAACGACGCCTCGATGCCGCTCGAGCAGGGCGCCCGCGAGCTCATGGCGGACGCGCCCGACGTGACCGTGCGGTTCTACGAGCGCGCGAACCACGGCATCAACGTCGAGACGCCCGACGGGCTGGTGCTGCACCCCGACTTCGCGGCCGACCTCGCCGACTGGGTGCTCGGTCTGCCCCGGACGGCGTCCGCGCCGCCGCAGGTCGCCGGCGACCAGCCCGAGCAGCTCTATCTCGCGGCTCCCGTGCCGCAGCCGGCCTGGTACGGCGACGGCGACTGGCTCGTCGGCGTCGTGATCACCGCGGTCCTGCTGCTCGTGGCCGGCCCCGTGCTCCTCGGCGGCGTCGCGCTCGCCCGGCGTCGTCCCGGCCGACCGGGTGCGCGGCTCGCCCGCGGGCTGCGCGGCCCGCTGGCCGGGCTCGGAGCGGGCGCCGTCGTGACGACCGCAGGGCTCGTCGCCTACCTCGCGGCCGTGGCACGGCTCGCGCTCGACTACGAGAAGGACGCCCTCGTCGTGCAGGGCGGGTGGGTCGCCGTGCGCGCGCTGGGGATCGCGACCGTCGTCGCTGCGGCAGTGCTGGTCAACCGCCTCCGCGACACGCGGGGACGCCTCGCCGCCGCGACGGGCGTCGAGCCGCGCGAGCCGCAGGGCGCGAGCGCCGTCGTCGTCCGCGTCGCCTTCTGGGCGGTGGTCGCGGGCGCGACGGCGCTCCTGGTCACCCTCGCGTACTGGGGCGTGTACCAGCTGGGGATCTGAGCGCTACGCCCGCCACCGCCAGTCCTGGCGCGCGTAGAGCACCTCGAGTCCGGCTCGCTCCAGGTTCGCGGTCGACGGGTTGTGCTCGCCGGGCGCCGCCTGGTCGGTCTCCGCGCCGACCCACCGGGCACCGGCGGCCCGTGCCGCGGCGATGCGCACCGCGACGAGCGCGGACTGGGCGCCCCGCCCGCGGTGGGTCACCGCCGTCACCCCCGACTTCAGGGAGGCCGTGGTGCCGTGCACGAAGAGGGAGCCGGTGGCCACCAGCCGGTCGTCGTCCCACGCCCCGAACACCTGCGTGCCCGGCGTGCCGGCGGCCGAGGCCAGCAGCGCGACGACGCCCGGGTGCTCCATGCCGATCGTGCGCGCCACCAGGTGCGCCGCCTCCGCGGCCTCCTCCTCGTCCAGGCGGGACACGCGCAGGTCGGTGCGGGCGCCGGTGCGCAGGTCGTCCACCGGCGCCCCCATCTTGAGCCCCGTGCGGTCGGGCTCCAGGCCGTGGGCGGCGCGGATCTCGTCCCAGTCCTCCGGGAGGAACGGCGGGGCGACGGCGAGCAGGGCGGTCGGCGTGCCCTGGGCACGGTAGAAGCCGACCACCTCGTCGACGAGCTCGGGCGTGACCGGCTCGGTGGCGCCGAGGCCGGAGGCCCGGCTCCACGCCTCCGCCGTCTCGGCGAGCGCGGCGAGCTCTGCCAGGGATGTCATGACTCTGTTCTCCCGGTGGTCGTCGTCAGGCCCGCCACCGCCAGTTCGGCCGGACGTAGGCGACCCCCAGGCCCGCCCGGCGCATGTTCTCGGTGGAGGGGTTGCGCGTGCCCGGTGCGGGCACGCCGGTCTCCGCCACGACCCAGCGCGCACCGGCGGCCCGCGCCGCCTCGATCCGTGCGGCGATCAGCGCCGAGTGCGCGCCCCGGCCGCGGTGGGTCGCCGCCGTCGCGTCGGAGTGGAGGCTCGCCGTGGTGCCCTGGACGAAGAGGGCGGCACCCGCGACGACCCGGTCGCCGTCCCAGGCCGCGTACAGCTGCGTCCCGGGGGTGTGCACGGCCTGCGCGAGCATCGCGACGAGCGCCGCGTGGTCCATCCCGAACGTGGTGGCGACGAGGTGGGCCCACTCGGCGGCGTCGTCTGCGCCGACCCGGCCCACGCGGAGGTCGGTCAGGGCGTCGGTCCGCAGCTCGTCGATCGGTGCGGCGTGCTTGTGCCACGCCCCGGCCGGCTCCAGGCCGTGGGCCGCCCGGACGTCCTCCCAGTCGGCGGGGAGCAAGGAGGGGGCGATCTGGACGAGGGCCGTCGGCGTGCCCTGCTCGCGGTAGTGGGCGATCACCTCGCCGACGCGGTCGTGGGTGACCGGTGCGAGCACACCGAGCCCGACCACCTTGCTCCAGTACTCGTAGGGGTCGAGCCGCGCCGACATCACGGCGGCGCCGCCGAGCCGGGTGGTCGTGATGCCGAGGCCGGCGCGCGCCGCGGCGGGGGCGTGCGCCAGGTAGGCGTCCATCGCCTCGGCCTCGATCGTCTCGGCGAGCGCGGTGAGGTGCCGGTCGACGGGGGTGGACAGGAAGTCGGTCGAGTTGTTCACACCGGCACGATGCGCCGCGCCGCGGAGAAGTTCGCCGGGGCGCACGTGATCTACCTCACGCCGCGGCGGGGCCGGCCGACGCACGGCGCGGCCGGTGGAACAGGTGCGTGCGCCGCACCTCGCCGCCCTCCAGCCGCAGCACCCACAGGGCCCCGGGCGGGCAGTGCCCCGGGTCCTCGGGCGGGTTGATCAGCTCCATCTCCCACAGCTCCAGGTCGTGGCCCGCCACGACGTCCGCGATCCGGTGGCGCACGCCGTCGTCGACGTCCTGCGCCATGATCTGCCGGAGGTGGCCCGGCCCGGTCGTCGTGCGGCCGCTCGCCCAGGTCGACTCGACGGCGGGGGAGCAGCGGCCGGCCAGCATCGAGCGTGCGTCGCCGCGGTCGGCGTCGGCCAGCGCCGCGACGGCCTCCCGACGGCGCGCCCGGGTGAGGGCGGCGACGTCGTCGTGCGCGGTCTCCGCCGTGGCGAGCAGGGCACCGGCCATCCGCGCCCGTGCGGCGGCCAGGCGGCTGCGCACCGTCCCGACCGGCACGCCGAGCGTCGTGGCGATGTCCCGGTAGGCGGGCAGCCCGCCCAGGTAGCGCAGCACGAACGCGACCCGCTGGTCGGGCGGGAGCTCGCCCAGTGCCGCCCACAGCCAGTCGCGCCCGGCGAGCGCGTCGAGCAGGTCCGCCGGGTCCGGCTCGGACGACGGCAGGTCCGCCGCGACCCGGTCGTCCAGCACGAGCGGCGCGGGCGCCCGCAACCGGGCACGGCACGCGTTGCGCACGATCTCCTTCAGCCACGGCCCCACCGCTCCCGGGTCGCGCAGCGTGCCGATCCGCAGCAGCGCCGTCAGGCCCGCGTCCTGCACCGCGTCCTCGGCGTCCGGGCCGTGGCCCAGCAGGCTCGTCGCGACGGCGAGCAGCGCGGGCCGGTGCCGCGCGAAGAGGAGGCCGACGGCGCTGGTGTCGCCCGCCCGCGCGGCCGCCACCAGGTCGGCCTCGCTCGGGGCACCGCTCGGCAGGCGTGTGGGCACGAGCACGATGATAGGCAACGGGCCGCGCCGGCCCGGCGAATGTGAGGGACGTGCGCAGAAATGCTGGGGGACGGACTCGCCGGGACGCGTGCTGACACGCAGGGCACCCGGGGAGTAGTAACGTCATGGGCCCCAGCGACGGACCGAAGCGCCGCCCGGCACCCCGTGCCCGGTCCGACGGCGGCGTCACGAGGAGTGATGGATGATCGACCAGCACGCGTCCGAGCGTGACGACAGCCCCGCCGACGGCGCCCCCGACGCGAACGGTGCGCCGACCGAGACCCTCGGTCACGCGACCGCCACGGCGGCGACCGAGGCCGGGGACGACACCGGGACCGAGGCCGCGTCGCAGCACACCGGCCCGTCCGGCACCTCACCGTTCGCGAACATCCCCGTCGCCGACTACGTGCGCGACGTCATCGCGGCGATCGCGCTGCTCGTGTCGCTCGCGCTGCCGTGGAACCTCGCCGACCGCTCGGCCGACCGCGTCGAGGTCGTCCTCGCCGTCGCGATCTCGCTCGCGTCGCTCGGCCTGCCCTACCTCGCCCGCCTCGGCGCGCTGCCCGTGCGCTGGACCGTGCACTCCACGCGCCGCACGCGCCTCCTCGCCGGGCTGCCGCTCGGCGTCATCGCCCTGCTGCACCTCGTCCTCGACGTCAGCTCGGGCACGGGCGTCGGCACCGGCCTCGGCCTCGCGCTCGCCGGCGCGGCGCTCGCGGCCACGCCGCGCGACAGCGAGCTCGGCCCCGTCGAGCAGGACGGCAGGGTGCTGCGCGGCTGGCGGCTGGGCCTCGCCGGCGTCGGCGTGCTCATGGCGCTGGGCGCCGTCCTGTCCACGGTGTTCGCGCTGACCGCGCCCGACGCGACGCTGGGCACCCGCCTCCTGTCCGTGGTGTGGCTCGTGCTCGTGCTCGGCCTGACCTGGCTGCTGGTCGGCGGCACGGCACGCCACGACCGTCCGTCCCGGCTCGTGCTGGTGGCGGCGGGCTTCGTCCTCGCGCTGCTGTTCGTGTTCACGTCCGGCGACGCCGTCGCCGGGCTGGAGTCCGTGCGGCCCGGCGTGGCCGACCCGAGCCGGTTCGGCCTCGTCCTGCTGCCGCTGGCCGCCGCCCTCGCGGGTACCCCCGCCGTCCGCCGCGACCCCGCCGCCGAGGAGGACCTCACCACCGAGCGCGTCGCGGGGATCTGGGTGCGGGTCGCGATCCGCGCGTTCGACGCCGTCGTGCTCCTGGCCGCGTGCAGCGCGCTGGCCGCGCTCGTCCAGCTCATCGACCCCGGCTTCATCGCCTCGGGCGCCGGCGTGCCGCTCGTGGTGCGGCTCGTGCTCGGCGTCGTCGTCGCCGCGATCGCGTGGTTCGCGCGCCGGTCGCTCGACCGCGACCCGAGCACCGGGCACGTGCCCGCTGTCGGCGCGGCCTGCGTCGCGGGCGTGCTGGGCCTCGTCGTCGTCGTCGCGACGTCGGGCGCGAGCCTCGGGGTCGACCTCGGCGACCTGCTCATGGCGCTCGGCCTGCCGATCGTCGCGGCGTCGGCGCTCATGGTGCCGAAGGCGGTGCGCGAGCACTTCCAGACGGTCGGTATCGCCGGTGCGAACGACGCCGACCGGAGCCAGGCCTGGGTGTGGGCGCCGCCCGCGCCGAAGGGCGACAAGGCCCCGCCGGCCACGCTGCCCGAGGAGCCCGTGCGGACCGCGCCCGAGCCGCGTCGTCCGGCCGAGCCCCGGCGCATCACGTCGACCGGCGCCGTGCGCACGGTCGCGGGTGCCGCGGCGGCCCAGCGCACCTCCGCGGGG
>NZ_JABEMG010000110.1 GCF_013004695.1 Promicromonospora citrea | reverse complement strand
CGGTGCCGAGCTCGCCTCCGACACCGTCCAGGACGACGGTCGCGCGCTCGCCGCCGAGCGCGGCCCGGGCGGCGCGCTCCCACCCGTCGACGGAGTAGTCGACGAGCGCGAGCCGGTCGGCGTCCGGGGGCGCGGACCCGTCCCTGCCGGCCGGCTCGTGCCGGTCGACGTGTCCCGGTCCGGGCGCCCTCCCGTCCCGCCCGGGCCCGGCCACCAGCCCACGCAGCGCCGCGAGCTTGGTCTGCCCGCCCGCCAGAGCGACGACGCGCGCGCCGACGTGCAGCGCCTCCTGCACGAACAGGCTGCCCAGCCCGCCGGCCGCTGCGGTGACGACGACCACGTCGTCCGCGGCGATCTCCGCGACGTCGAGGGTGTACACCGCCGTCCGGCCGGTACCGACGAGGGCGACGGCGGACGCCGGCTCGAGGGGCGCGTCGCCGTCGAGCGTGTGGAGCGTCCCGACGCCGGTGACGACCCGCCGGGCGTACCCGCCGCCGTCGGGCACGGGACCGAGGTGCGCCGCCACGAGGCGGCCGCGCCATGCGGGGTCCACGCCGGGGCCGACGTCGGAGACGGTGCCCGCGACCTCCCGGCCGGGGACCGCGGGCAGGCTCGGCAGCGGGAGGGGTGCGTCGGTGTCGCCGCGGCGCAGCGCGGTGTCGAGCAGGTGGACGCCGTGCGCGACGGCGTCGACGAGCACCTGGCCCGGGCCGGGGACGGGGTCCGGGACCTGCTCGAGCACGAGGACCTCGGGCGGGCCGAACGTGTGGTGTCTGATGGCGTCCATGCCGCGATCCTCTAACCTGAACCAAAGTTGAGGTCAATCCCCTCGTACCGCCGAATGGAGATCACCCGTGGAAGCACCGCACCCCGCCGTCCCCTGGGACCGTGACGAGCTGACGGTCGGCGACCTCGCCGCCCGCAGCGGCGTGTCGGTCTCGGCCCTGCACTTCTACGAGCGCAAGGGCCTGATCTCCAGCCGGCGGACGTCGGGCAACCAGCGGCGCTACCGCCGCGAGACGCTGCGCCGCGTCGCCTTCATCCGGGTCTCGCAGCGGGTCGGCATCCCGCTCGCGGACATCGGCGCGGCGCTCGCCACCCTGCCGGGGGACCGCACACCGACGGCGAAGGACTGGCGCCGCATCTCCCAGGCGTGGCACGACGACCTCGACGCGCGGATCGAGCAGCTGTCCCGGCTGCGCGACCACCTCACGGACTGCATCGGCTGCGGTTGCCTGTCCCTGCGCAGGTGCGCCCTGACCAACCCGCACGACGAGCTCGCCGAGTCCGGTCCCGGGCCGCGCACGCTGCTCGTGGAAGGGCTGGACGACGGCGCCTGACCGGTGCGGCGGGGTCGGAGCCGGGCACGCCTGCCGCCCCGCGCCGACGCCGCGCGCTCGCTGCCAGTAGGCTCGCCGCCATGGTCTCCGCACTGCCCCCTGTCGCACTGCCCCGTGTCCTGGTGCTCAACGGTCCCAACCTCGGTCGGCTCGGCGTCCGCGAGCCCGAGGTCTACGGCCACGCCTCGATGGCCGACCTCGAGTCGGCCGCGACGACGTGGGGCAAGGAGCTCGGCCTCGAGGTCGACGTGCGCCAGACCGACGCGGAGTCCGAGATCGTGGGCTGGCTCCACGAGGCCGTCGACGCCGGTGCGCACGTGGTCCTCAACCCCGCGGCGTTCACGCACTACTCGTACGCCCTGCGCGACGCGGCGGCCCAGGTGACGACGGCGGGTCTTCTCCTGGTCGAGGTGCACCTGTCGAACCCGGCCACGCGCGAGTCGTTCCGGCACTACTCGGTGGTCGCGGGCGTCGCGACGGGGACGGTGGCGGGCTTCGGGTTCGACTCGTACCGGCTGGCGCTGTCGGCGCTCGCGGCGAAGCTGGATCGCTAGATCAAGGCCCAGGCCTTGATAATTCCCAATCAAGGCCTGAGGCTTGATGCATGCCGTTCGCGCGCGTAGGGTTGAGGCGTGATCGTCCTGACCATCGACCAGCGCGGATCGACGCGCGCCGAGGACCGCGTGCCCGAGGTGCTCGAGCGCCTCGGGGCGTGGTCCCACGGCCGGGCCGGGACGGCGGTGCCGTTCGCCCGCACGGTGGGGGACGAGGTCCAGGGCGTGCTCGACGGGTCTCCCGACGGCGCCCTCCTCGCCGTCGACCTGACGCTCGCGCTGCTGCGTGACCAGGGCTGGAGCGTCGGGATCGGCGTCGGCCCGGTCGAGCACCCGCTGCCCGAGGTCTCCCGCGACGGGAGGGGGCCCGCCTTCTACCGGGCGCGCGACGCCGTCGAGCGCGCCAAGACCCGGAGCCGCGGTACGTCCGTCGCCGTCGAGGGGTCGGCGAGTGCGGCTGGTGCGAAACGGGCAGAGGAGGTTGAATCGCTCCTGCGCCTGCTCGGGGCCGTCCGCGCCCGGCGGTCGCCCCGGGGCTGGGAGGCCGTGGACCTGCTGTCCGGGCTGGACGACCGGCCCGGACGCCAGAAGATCGCCGCCCAGTCGCTCGCGGTGAGCGAGCAGGCGATGAGCCAGCGGGTCCGGGCGGCGCTCTGGCAGGAGGAGGAAGCGGTACGGCCCCTGGCCGTGCGCCTCCTCACCGAGCTGGACGGACAGGACGAGCTGGACGGACAGGACGAGCCGGGGCCGGACGAGCCGGACGAGCCGGTGCACGACGACGACGCGCGCGACGAGCTGAGGGGAACCGGCACACCGTGACCTGGGACATGCTGGACGACATCGACGGATGGCGCTGGGCGGCGGTCGCCGCGATCTGGCTCGTGACGCTCGCGGTCAGCGTCGTGGCCGGCTCGTGGGTGGTGCCCTGGGTGCTGCGCCGGGCGAGCCGTGGCGACCTGCCCTGGACGCGGTACGAGCCGCCGGTCTACCCGCAGTCGCTCGAGGAACGGCCCCAGGGGAGCCCCGAGGAAGGCGCCGCGCCGCAGGGTCAGGAGCCCGGTGGCGCGGCCGCGGGCGCCGGGCGGGACGAGGCGTCCGGGGCCGACGAGGCGGGCCCGACCGGGACCATGCACCCGCAGGCCGTCGCCGTCCTGCGCGGCGGGGGCTGGCTCGGCGTGCTCGAGCGCCTCGCGATCACGGGGTCGCTGCTGGCGGGCTACCCGTACGGCATCGCGATCGTCGTGGCCATCAAGGGCCTGGGCCGGTACGCCGAGCTGCGCGACCAGCCTGTCGCCTCGGAGCGGTTCGTGGTCGGCACGCTGGCGTCGCTCATCTGGTCGGTCGCCACGGGCCTCGCCGGGCTGCTGGCGATCAACACGCTGGTGGTCTGACGGCACCCCGATCGCTCCCGTGATGATCCGCGGGATCTGATGGTCCGTTAGACTTGACCGCTGCTGCTTGACACCCTTGATCGTGTGCCGGAACATCCCGGCCGATCGCCCCCCAGCCGCCGGCCCCGCCGTCGGCGTGCCCTGGGGTCCACCGACACCGACACAGGAAGACGAACGTGGCTACCTCGAACGACATCAAGAACGGCACCGTGCTCCGCATCGACGGTCAGCTCTGGACCATCACCGAGTTCCAGCACGTCAAGCCGGGCAAGGGTGGCGCGTTCGTCCGCACGAAGATGAAGAACGTGCTGTCCGGCAAGGTCGTCGACAAGACGTTCAACGCGGGGATCAAGGTCGAGACCGCCAACGTCGACCGTCGCGACTTCCAGTACCTGTACATGGACGGCGAGGACTTCGTCTTCATGGACAACGACACCTACGACCAGATCACGGTGCCCGCCGCGACCGTCGGCGACGCCAAGGACTACATGCTCGAGGGCATGAACGTCATGCTCGCCTCGAACGACGGCACGCCGCTGTACATCGAGCTGCCCGCGTCGGTGGTGCTCGAGATCACCTACACCGAGCCGGGCCTGCAGGGCGACCGCTCGACCGGCGGCACCAAGCCCGCCACCCTCGAGACCGGCGCCGAGATCCAGGTGCCGCTCTTCCTCGAGCAGGGCGTGAAGGTCAAGGTCGACACCCGCACCGGCGACTACCTCGGTCGCGTCACCGACTGACGTGGGCGCACGGACCAAGGCGCGCAAGCGCGCCGCAGACATCCTCTTCGAGGCCGAGCAGCGTGGTATCGACCCGCTGAAGCTCCTCGCCGACCGCGTCGCCGTGCCGCACACCGAGGCGTCGGTGCCGCAGTACACGGTCGAGATCGTCGAGGGCGTCGTCGCCCACCGCGAGCGCATCGACGAGGTCCTGGAGACGTACTCCCAGGGCTGGACGCTGGCTCGCATGCCGGCCGTCGACCGCGCGCTGCTGCGGATCGGCACGTGGGAGGTCCTGTTCAACGACGACGTGCCCGACGCCGTCGCCCTGGACGAGGCGGTCGACCTGGCCGGTGACCTGTCCACGGACGAGTCGCCGGCGTTCGTCAACGGCCTCCTCGGCCGGGTCAAGGACCTGAAGCCCACCCTGCTGGCCTGACGGCCGTACCCGCGTGACCCCCGGTCCCGGTTCCGGACGGTCCGACGAGCGCCGCCTGCTCGTCGCGCTGTTCGGTGCCGGGACCGCGGCGTTCGCGCAGCTCTACGCGCCGCAAGCGGTGCTGCCCGACGCCGCGCGCGAGCTGGCGACGTCGGCCTCCACGACCGCGCTGCTCGTCTCCGCCGCGACCCTCGGGCTGGCGGCGGGCGTGCTGCCCTGGGCGTGGGTGGCCGACCGGGTCGGCCGGGTCCGGGCCATGACGGCGGCGCTCCTCGGCGCCACGGCCGTGGGTCTCGCCGTACCGCTCGCGCCGTCGTTCCCGGTGATCGTGGCGGGGCGCGCCGTCGAGGGGCTGCTCGTGGCGGGCGTGCCCGCGGTCGCGATGGCCTACCTCACCGAGACGCTGCCCGCCGCGGCGGTGCCGCGCGCCGCCGGGACGTACGTCGCGGGCACCTCGATGGGCGGGCTGCTCGGGCGGCTCGTCGCGGGCGGGGTCGCCGAGCTGTTCGGCTGGCGGGCAGGCGTCGGCGCCGTGGCGGCGGCCTGCCTGGTCGCCACCGCGCTGTTCGTCGGGCTCGCGCCGCGCGACCGTGCCTCGGGCGCACGCTCGCGCGGACGCCCGCGTGAGGAGACCTCGCACGACGAGACCCCGCGCGACGTCGTCGGCGCGCCCGGCCCGGGGGAGCGGGCCGACGGCGGCGCACCCGGCCCGCACCGCCTCCGCGTCCTGCTCAGCCCGCGCCTCCTCGTCCTGGACGCCCAGGGCCTGCTGCTCATGGGCGGCTTCGTCGCCGTGTACAACTACCTCGGCTTCCGCCTCACCGCCGCGCCCTTCGGCCTGTCCGCCGGCACGGTGAGCCTCGTGTTCCTCGCCTACCTCGCGGGCACCTGGTCCTCGGCCCGCACCGGACGGCTCGTCGTGCGGCACGGCAGGCGGCGGGTCCTGGTCGCGTCCACCGGGGTGATGGCCCTCGGCGTGGCCGCGACGCTGTCGGCCTGGCTGCCCGTCGTCCTCGCGGGTCTGGTGGTGCTCACGGCCGGGTTCTTCGGCGCCCACGCCGTGGCCTCCGGGTGGACGCCGGTCGCGGCGCCGCGGGCGCGCACGCAGGCCGCCGCCGTCTACAACCTGGCGTACTACGGCGGGTCGAGCCTGTTCGGGTGGCTCGGCGGCGTCGGCTTCGCGCTGGCGGGCTGGCCCGGCACCGTCGGCCTGGTGCTCGCGCTCGTCGCCCTCGCGGCGGGTCTGGCCACGGCGGTGCTGCGCGACTGACCCGACCCGCCCGGGTGTGAGCAACGCCCCTCGTGCGCCCTGTGGACAGCGGCGTCCGGGGCCCGCGGGGCGGGTTAGGGTGGTGGCTGTCAGACTCCCTTTAATCCCGTCCCGTGAGGCGGAGAAGGAGGTCGCCAGATGAGTCCTGGCAGCCGCATGCCCGCATCCAGCACCACCCCCGCCGGCGCTCCGGCCGGCCCGTCGACAGCCCCCTCGTCAGGCCCCGACCGCACGGTCCTCGGCGAGGCCGACATCTCCCGCGCGCTGACCCGCATCGCCCACGAGGTCGTGGAGCGCAACAGGGGCGCCGCCGACGTGGTGCTCCTCGGGATCCCGACGCGCGGCGTGCAGCTCGCGCGCCGCCTGGCCGAGCGTCTCGCGCAGATCGAGCCGTCGTTCGACGGCGAGTTCGGCACCCTCGACGTCACCATGTACCGCGACGACCTGCGTCGGCAGCCCACGCGCGCCGTCGGGCAGACGGTGCTGCCGGGCAGCCTCGGCGGCACGGTCGACGACAAGGTGGTCGTGCTGGTGGACGACGTCCTGTTCTCGGGCCGCACCATCCGCGCCGCGCTCGACGCCCTCAACGACCTGGGCCGCCCGCGCGTGGTGCAGCTCGCCGCGCTCGTGGACCGCGGGCACCGTGAGCTCCCGATCCGCGCCGACTACGTGGGCAAGAACCTGCCGACCTCGCGCACCGAGCGTGTCCGGGTGCGCCTGGCGGACGTCGACGGCGTCCCCGACTCGGTCGTCATCAGCCCCACCGCGTCCGGCTCCCCGTCCGGCCCCGCGTCGGACCAGGACGGAGGCGAGCGGTGAAGCACCTGCTGACCACCCAGGGACTGGCCAAGGACGACGCGATCCTCCTGCTCGACACGGCCGCGCAGATGGCCGCGACCCAGTCCCGGGAGAACAAGAAGCTGCCGACGCTGCGCGGCCGCACCGTGGTGAACCTGTTCTACGAGGACTCCACGCGCACCCGGATCTCGTTCGAGACGGCGGCCAAGCGCCTGTCGGCGGACGTCATCAACTTCTCGGCCAAGGGGTCGAGCGTGTCCAAGGGCGAGTCGCTCAAGGACACCGCCCTGACGCTGCACGCCATGGGCGCCGACGCCGTCGTGGTACGGCACTCGGCGTCGGGCGCCGCCCACCAGCTCGCGCACGCGGGCTGGCTCGACGCGGGCGTGCTCAACGCGGGCGACGGCATGCACCAGCACCCCACGCAGGCGCTGCTGGACGCCTTCACGATCCGCCGCCACCTGGTCGGCGGGGTGGGGCACGACGGCCGGGGTGCCGACACCTCCGCGGGCGCCGACCTCGCCGGGCTGCGCGTCGCGATCGTCGGCGACGTGCTGCACTCGCGTGTCGCGCGCTCGAACGTGTACCTGCTGCACACGCTCGGCGCGGAGGTGACGCTGGTCGCTCCGCCGACGCTCGTGCCGGTGGGGGTGGAGACGTGGCCGTGCCGGGTGTCGTACCACCTGGACAAGACGCTCGAGCAGTGGCAGCCGGATGCCGTCATGATGCTGCGGGTGCAGCGCGAGCGGATGTCCGGCGGGTCGGGTGCGTTCTTCCCGAGCCCGATGGAGTACAGCCGCAAGTTCGGGTTCGACGCCCACCGGCTGGCGGTGCTGCCGGACCACGCGGTCGTGCTGCACCCCGGGCCGATGAACCGCGGCCTGGAGATCTCCGCGGCCGCCGCCGACCACGAACGCTCCGTGATCGTGGAGCAGGTGGCCAACGGCGTCGCCGTCCGGATGGCGGCGCTGTACCTGCTGCTGTCCGGAGAAGTGAGCGAGAACACCGACGAGAGGACCGCCCCGTGACCGAAGCGCACCCGCAGGCCTACGTGCTGCGAGGAGCCCGTCCGTACGGCACCGACCCGGTGGACGTCGTGCTGGCCGACGGCGTGGTCGCCGCCCTGGGCGCGCCCGGCACGGTCACGGTGCCCGACGGCGCCCGCGAGATCGACGCGCAGGGGTACGTGCTGCTGCCCGGCCTGGTCGACCTGCACACCCACCTGCGCGAGCCGGGCCGTGAGGACGCCGAGACCGTGTTCTCCGGCACGCGCGCCGCGGCGGCCGGCGGGTTCACCGCGGTGCACGCCATGGCGAACACGACGCCGACGCAGGACACGGCGGGCGTCGTCGAGCAGGTGTACCGCCTGGGGCAGGAGGCCGGCTGGGTCGACGTGCACCCGGTCGGCGCGGTCACGGTGGGCCTGGGCGGCGAGAAGCTCGCCGAGCTGGGCGCCATGGCCGACTCCGCGGCCCGCGTGCGGGTCTTCTCCGACGACGGGAAGTGCGTGCACGACCCGGTCCTGATGCGCCGCGCGCTGGAGTACGTCAAGGCGTTCGACGGCGTCGTGGCCCAGCACGCGCAGGAGCCGCGCCTCACGGAGGGCGCGCAGATGAACGAGGGCGTCGTCTCGGCGCAGATCGGCCTGACGGGCTGGCCCGCGGTGGCCGAGGAGTCGATCATCGCGCGTGACGTGCTGCTGGCCGAGCACGTCGGCTCGCGCCTGCACGTGTGCCACCTGTCGACCGCGGGGTCGGTGGAGATCGTCCGCTGGGCCAAGGGCCGCGGCATCGACGTCACCGCCGAGGTGACGCCGCACCACCTGGTCCTCACCGACGAGCTGGCCCGCGACTACGACCCGGTGTTCAAGGTGAACCCGCCGCTGCGCACGGCCGCCGACGTCGAGGCGGTCCGCCAGGGGCTGGCCGACGGCACCATCGACATCGTCGCCACCGACCACGCGCCGCACCCGGTCGAGGACAAGGACTGCGAGTGGTCGGCGGCCGCGTTCGGCATGACCGGCCTGGAGACCGCCCTGTCGGTGGTGCAGCAGACCATGGTCGACACCGGGCGCATGACGTGGGCCGACGTCGCGCGCGTGCTGTCCGAGAACCCCGCCCGCATCGGCCGGATCGACGCCACGCAGGGTCGGCCGGTCGCGCTCGGCGAGCCCGCGAACCTGACCCTCGTCGACCCGTCGGCCACCCGCACGATCGACGGCCGCACCCAGGTCACCGCCAGCTCGAACACCCCGTTCGCGGGGACGCGGCTGCCGGGTCGGGTGGTGGCGACGTTCCTGCGTGGCCGCGCCACGGTGCTCGATGGTGCGGTCGTCGACACCGCGGCGGGCACGCCCACCTCTCTCGAAGGAGCCGCCCGATGACCGCGCTCGCGATCGCCCTGCTGGCCGCGCTGGCGGTCTTCCTGGTCCTGTACGTGACGCTCGTCGGACGACGACGGCTCGCGCAGCGCACCACCGCCGTCGTGCCGCTGCCGCCCGAGGCCCCCGGCTCGGGCGACGGGACGGGCGCCGGCCGCGGCGCCGTCCGGTTCGGCCCGCTCGAAGCCGTGTACGTCTCGACCACGCTGCACGGCGACTGGCTCGCGCGGGTCGGTGCGCACGGCCTGGGCGACCGCTCGGCCGCGCAGGTCACCGTGCACGACGCCGGGATCGCCGTCGAGCGCCAGGGCGCCAGGGACGTGTGGGTGCCCGTCGACGCGATCCGCAGCGCGAACCTGGCGCCCGGCATGGCTGGCAAGTACGTCGGCGCGGACGGCCTGGTCGTGGTGACCTGGGCCGTCCCCGCCGCCGACGGCGTGCCGCCCGCCCTGGTCGACACGGGCCTGCGCACGCGCCGCGCCGTCGACCGCGGCGCCCTCGTGGACGCCGTGCGGCACCTGCTCGCCGAGCAGCCGCACCGTCCGCAGCCCGTCCAGCAGCACCCCGAGCAGCACCCCCAGCACCACCCGTACCAGCAGGAGGCCCGGTGACCACCGCGACGACCCCACAGCCCGCGATCCTCGTCCTCGAGGACGGCACGACCCACCGCGGCCGCGCGTTCGGTGCCACGGGCACCACCTTCGGCGAGATCGTGTTCTCCACCGGCATGACCGGGTACCAGGAGACCCTGACCGACCCGTCCTACCACCGGCAGATCGTCGTCATGACGGCGCCGCACGTCGGCAACACCGGCGTCAACGACGAGGACCCCGAGTCGGGCAAGATCTGGGTGTCCGGCTACGTCGTGCGCGACCCCGCCCGGCGCGTGTCGAGCTGGCGCGCGCAGCGCTCGCTGACCGAGGAGCTGGCGGCGCAGGGCGTCGTCGGCATCTCCGACGTCGACACCCGCGCCCTGACCCGCCGCCTGCGCGAGGAGGGCGTCATGCGCGCGGGCATCTTCTCGGGCGACGACCTCGTGCGCGACGGGTACCCGCGCACCGTCGAGGAGCTCGTCGCCGAGGTCAAGGCCGCCCCGCAGATGGCGGGTGCCGACCTGGCCCGCGAGGTCTCCACCACGCAGGCGTACACGGTCGAGCCCAGCGGCGAGCACGCGGGCCGCACGCCCCTGGCCACGGTCGTCGCCGTCGACCTCGGCATCAAGGCCATGACGCCGCAGCGCCTGGCCGAGCGCGGCGTCCGCGTCGTCGTCGTGCCGCAGTCGTCCACCATCGCCGACATCGAGGCCGCCCTGCCCGACGACGGGACCCCCGGCGGCGTCTTCTTCTCCAACGGGCCCGGCGACCCCGCCGCGTCCCACCACGAGGTCGAGCTGCTGCGCGCCGTCCTGGACCGCCGCATCCCGTTCTTCGGTATCTGCTTCGGCAACCAGATCCTCGGCCGCGCCCTCGGGTACGGCACCTACAAGCTCGGCTACGGCCACCGCGGCATCAACCAGCCCGTGCTCGACCGCACCACCGGCAAGGTCGAGGTCACCGCGCACAACCACGGCTTCGCCGTCGACGCCCCCGTCGTCGACGAGGCCGGCGCGCCCGCCGTGTCCCGGGCCCCGTACGACGAGGCCCGGCGCGCCGCCGGGGACGACACCGGGGACGACACCGGGGACGACACCGCCCGCTACGGCCGCGTCGTCGTCTCCCACGTCGGCCTCAACGACCAGGTCGTCGAGGGCCTCACCTGCCTCGACCTGCCCGCCTTCTCCGTCCAGTACCACCCCGAGGCCGCGGCCGGCCCGCACGACGCCGCCTACCTGTTCGACCGGTTCGTCGGCCTGCTGACCGACCCGGCCGCGTGGCCGCCCGCCCTGAAGACCCCCATCACCACCAGCGCCACCACCAGCACGATCGAGGAGAACCTCTGATGCCCCGCCGCCCCGACATCTCCTCGGTCCTGGTCATCGGGTCCGGCCCGATCGTCATCGGCCAGGCCTGCGAGTTCGACTACTCCGGCACCCAGGCGTGCCGGGTGCTCAAGGAGGAGGGCCTGCGCGTCGTCCTCGTGAACTCCAACCCGGCCACGATCATGACCGACCCGGAGTTCGCCGACGCCACCTACGTCGAGCCGATCACCACCGAGGTGCTCACCTCCATCATCGCCAAGGAGCGGCCCGACGCCCTCCTGCCCACCCTCGGCGGGCAGACCGCGCTGAACGCCGCCATCGCCCTCGACGAGGCAGGCGTCCTGGAGAAGTACGGCGTCGAGCTCATCGGCGCCAACATCCCCGCCATCCAGAAGGGCGAGGACCGCCAGCAGTTCAAGGACGTCGTCGAGAAGTGCGGCGGCGAGTCCGCCCGCTCCGAGATCGTGCACACCATCGACGAGGCCCTCGCCGCGGCCGACGTCCTCGGCTACCCCATGGTCGTGCGCCCCTCCTTCACCATGGGCGGCCTCGGCTCCGGCCTCGCCTACGACGAGGACGACCTGCGCCGCATCGTCGGCCAGGGCCTGCACTACTCGCCGACCACCGAGGTGCTCCTCGAGGAGTCCATCCTCGGCTGGAAGGAGTACGAGCTCGAGCTCATGCGCGACAAGGACGACAACGTCGTGGTCGTCTGCTCCATCGAGAACGTCGACCCCGTCGGCGTGCACACCGGCGACTCCGTCACCGTCGCGCCCGCCCTGACCCTCACCGACCGCGAGTACCAGAAGCTGCGCGACATCGGCATCGCCGTCATCCGCGAGGTCGGCGTCGACACCGGCGGCTGCAACATCCAGTTCGCCGTCGACCCGCAGACCGGGCGCGTCATCGTCATCGAGATGAACCCCCGCGTCTCCCGCTCCTCGGCCCTGGCCTCCAAGGCCACCGGCTTCCCGATCGCCAAGATCGCCGCCAAGCTCGCCGTCGGCTACACCCTCGACGAGATCCCCAACGACATCACCCAGGTCACCCCGGCCAGCTTCGAGCCCACGCTCGACTACGTCGTCGTCAAGGTGCCCCGCTTCGCGTTCGAGAAGTTCCCCGCCGCCGACGACACCCTCACCACCACCATGAAGTCCGTCGGCGAGGCCATGGCGCTGGGCCGCAACTTCACCGAGGCCCTCGGCAAGGCCCTGCGCTCCATCGACAAGGGCGGCGTCACCTTCCACTGGGACGGCGACGCCCCGGCCGGCGACGAGCTCGCACGCCTCCTGCAGGAGATCCAGCGACCCACCGAGCAGCGCCTCGTCCAGGTCCAGCAGGTCCTGCGCTCCGTCGGCGAGCCCGGCGGCGCCACCCTCGAGCAGGTCTTCGACGCCACCGGCATCGACCCCTGGTTCCTCGACCAGATCCTGCTCGTCAACGAGGTCGCCGCCGAGGTCGCCGCCGCGCCCACCGTCACGCAGGACCTCCTGCGCCACGCCAAGCGCCACGGCCTGTCCGACGCCCAGGTCGCCCGCCTGCGCGGCATGGGCCCGACCGGCGAGGCCACCGTCCGCGAGATCCGCCACGCCCTCGGCGTCCGCCCCGTCTACAAGACCGTCGACACCTGCGCCGCCGAGTTCGCCGCCAGGACGCCCTACCACTACTCCAGCTACGACGACGAGACCGAGGTCGCCCCCCGCGAGCGCGAGGCCGTCATCATCCTCGGCTCCGGCCCCAACCGCATCGGCCAGGGCATCGAGTTCGACTACTCCTGCGTCCACGCCACCCTGGCGCTCGCGGAGAAGTACGAGACCGTCATGGTCAACTGCAACCCCGAGACGGTCTCCACGGACTACGACACCTCCGACCGCCTCTACTTCGAGCCCCTCACCTTCGAGGACGTCCTCGAGGTCTACCAGGCCGAGCTCGCAGCAGGCCCCGTCAAGGGCATCGTCGTCCAGCTCGGCGGCCAGACCCCGCTGGGGCTGGCCCGCCGGCTCGCCGAGGCCGGCCTGCCCATCCTCGGCACCAGCCCCGAGGCCATCGACGCCGCCGAGGACCGCGGCATCTTCGGCCAGGTCCTCCTCGACGCCGGCCTCCCCGCCCCCGCGTTCGGCACCGCCCGCACCCTCGGCCAGGCCCGCGAGGTCGCCGAGAGCATCGGCTACCCCGTGCTCGTGCGTCCCTCGTACGTGCTCGGCGGACGCGGCATGGAGATCGTCTACAGCGCCGAGCAGCTCACCGGTTACGTCGAGCGGGCGCTCGCGGACAGCGCGGCCGCCGCGGCGCCCGGCACGCTCGCCGCGCCGCTGCTCATCGACCGGTTCCTCGACGACGCGATGGAGATCGACGTCGACGCCCTGTTCGACGGCACCGAGCTCTTCCTCGGCGGCGTCATGGAGCACATCGAGGAGGCGGGCATCCACTCGGGCGACTCGGCGTGCGTGCTGCCGCCCGTGTCGCTGAGCGAGATCGAGATCGCCCGCATCCGCCGCTCCACCGAGGCCATCGCGCGCGGCGTCGGGGTGCGTGGCCTGCTCAACGTCCAGTACGCGCTGGTCAGCGACGTGCTGTACGTGCTGGAGGCCAACCCGCGCGCGTCGCGCACCGTGCCGTTCGTGTCCAAGGCGACGGGCACCCCGCTGGCGAAGGCCGCCGCGCGCGTCATGGTGGGCGACACGATCGCCGACCTGCGCGCGGAGGGCCTGCTCCCGGAGCACGACGGCGCCACCCTCGACCTGGGCGCGCCGCTCGCGGTCAAGGAGGCCGTGCTCCCGTTCAAGCGGTTCCGCACGCGCGAGGGCCTGGTCGTGGACTCGGTGCTCGGCCCGGAGATGCGCTCCACGGGCGAGGTCATGGGCTTTGACAAGGACTTCCCGCACGCGTTCGCCAAGTCGCAGGCCGCGGCGTTCGGTGGGCTCCCGACGTCGGGCACAGCGTTCGTCTCGGTGGCCGACAGCGACAAGCGGCAGGTCGTGTTCCCTGTCAAGCGCCTGGTCGAGCTCGGCTTCCGCGTGCTGGCCACCGAGGGCACCGCCACGGTGCTGCGCCGCAACGGCATCGAGGCGACGGTGGTGCGCAAGCACACCGAGGGCCGCGGGCCGGACGGCGAGCTGACCGTCGTGGGGCTCATCTCCGAGGGGCAGATCGACCTCGTCGTGAACTCGCCCTCGGGCCAGGGCGCCCGCGCCGACGGCTACGAGATCCGTGCCGCGACGACCGCGGCCGACAAGCCGATCGCCACCACCGTGGACCAGCTCGCCGCGGCGGTGCAGGGCATCGAGGCGGTGCTCGCCGGGCCGTTCGAGGTCGCGAGCCTGCAGGAGCACACGGCGGCGACGGCGGCCCGGCTGGCGGCCGCCGGGTCCGCGGCCGGGTCCGCGGCCGTGGTGCCCGCCGACGGCGCCGCCGTCGTCCCCGCCGGGACAGGGGCGTGAGCGCGCGGCCCTTCGGGGCGCGGCTCGCCGCCGCCATGGACGACCACGGTCCGCTGTGCGTCGGCATCGACCCGCACGCCTCGCTCCTGCGGGACTGGGGCCTGCCCGACGACGCCGACGGCCTGCGGACGTTCTCCCTGCGGGTCGTGGACGCGCTCGGCGGGCGGGTCGCGGCGTTCAAGCCGCAGGCCGCGTTCTTCGAGCGGCACGGCTCGCGCGGCGTCGCGGTGCTTGAGGAGGTGATCGCCGCGGCGCGCGCCGCGGGCACCCTGACGATCGTCGACGCCAAGCGCGGTGACATCGGCTCGACGATGGGCGCGTACGCCGAGGCGTTCCTCGCCGACGGCTCGCCGCTCGCGGGCGACGCCCTGACCGTCTCGCCCTACCTGGGCTTCGGCTCGCTCGACCCCGCCGTCGAGCTCGCCGCCGCCACGGGGCGCGGGCTGTTCGTGCTGTGCCTGACCTCCAACAAGGAGGGCCACGAGGTCCAGCACGCCCGCACGACCGACGCCTCCGGTCCCGGTGTCGGTGACGGCTCGACCGTCGCCGCGCTCATGGCCGCGCGCGCAGCCGTGCTCAACGCGGGCGCCGAGCCGCTCGGCTCGGTCGGCCTCGTGGTCGGCGCCACCATCGGCGGCGCCGCGACCGCGACCGGCACCGACCTCGTCGCGGTCAACGGCCCCCTGCTGGCGCCGGGCGTCGGCGCGCAG
>NZ_JABEMG010000011.1 GCF_013004695.1 Promicromonospora citrea | reverse complement strand
GACCCCGCCGCAGAACACGTGGACCGCGTCCGTCGAGCAGACCGCGCGCCCCGCGGGCCCGCAGCCGGCCCGGACACCGCAGCCAGGTGGTGCGCCCGGCGGGAACGGCGCGTCGTCGGGCGGCGCGGCCTCGCCCTGGGTGGGCGCCGTGGCACGGGCCGAGCGCGAGTACCACGGCCAGCCGGGCAACCCCCGCCTGCGCGACGCCGAGTTCTGGCGGCAGGTCAACAGCCTGCGCGGCGAGGTCTCCTCACGGCTCACGACGGCGCTCTCGACGCGGGAGCTGGACGAGGAGCAGCGCGAGGCGCTGGGCCAGGAGCTCATCCAGCAGGTCGTGCGGGACCACAACGACGCCCTGCTCTCGGGCGGGCAGCGCAGCTGGACCACCGAGTACCAGGTCGAGGTCACGCGCGCCCTGTTCGACGCGCTGTTCCGCCTCGGGCGCCTGCAGCCGCTCATCGACACGCCCGACGTCGAGAACATCGAGATCACGGGCACGGCTCCCGTGCTCATGCTCATGGGCGACGGCCGCAGGACGTACGCCGAGCCGATCGCGGACTCCGACGCCGAGCTCATCGACTTCCTGCAGTTCCTCGCGTCGCGCGACCCCGCGAACGAGCGCTCGTTCACCCGCGCCAACCCGTTCCTCAACCTCGACCTGCCCGGCCGTGTGCGCCTCGCGGCCGTCGGCTGGGTCGTGCCGTGGCCGCGCGTGACGATCCGCCTCCAGCGCCTGCAGTCGGTGGACCTGGAGCTGCTGCGGCGCAACGGCACCGTCGACACGGTGCTCGCGGAGTTCCTCGGGGCGGCCGTGCGCGCGCGCAAGTCGATCGTCGTCTCCGGACAGGGCCAGGGCAGCGGCAAGACGACGCTGCTGCGCGCGCTGTGCGCGAGCCTCGACCCCTGGGAGTCGATCGCGACCATCGAGACCGACTACGAGCTCTACCTGCACCTCGAGCCCGAGAAGCACAAGCGCGTCGTCGCGCTGCGCACGCGCGAGGGCTCGGGCGAGATGAACACGTCGGGGCGGCGCGTCGGCGAGATCAACACGAACGTCAACGTGTACGAGTCGCTGCGCCACAACATCTCCCGCGTCATCGTCGGCGAGGTGCGCGGGCCCGAGATCGTGTCCATGTTCCAGGCGATGCAGATGGGCAACGGCTCGCTGTCGACCGTGCACGCCGACGGCGCGCGTGACGTCGTCGAGCGCCTCGTCGGCATGGCCGTGCAGGACTCGACGCTGTCGGAGACGTACGCCTACCGGCAGGTGGCGCAGTCGGTCGACCTCATCGTCTTCCTCCGGGTCGACGTCGGGCCGGACGGGCTGCGCACGCGGTACGTCTCGGAGGTCATCGAGGTGACGCGCGGCGAGGCGGGCAACCCCGTCGCGGTCACCGACGTCTTCCAGCCAGGACCCGACGGGCGCGCCGTACCGGGCGTGACGCCGTCGTTCCTGGCGGACCTCGAGGCCCAGGGCTTCGACGCCGGCCTGCTCAACTACCGCGACGGGCTGTGGGGGGAGGCATGACCACCCTCGTCGCCGTGCTCACCGGGCTCGCGCTGGGCCTGGGCGTGTGGTTCGTCGTCGTCGGCGCGCAGCGGTACGAACCGCGGCCCAGGCCTGCGCGGACCACCCCGCCGTTCCACGGGCTGCTCCGCCTCGTCGGCCTGACCAAGGGCGGGCCCCTGCACGCGCAGCGCCACCTGCTGGCAGTCGGGGCGGGGGCGGGCCTCGTGGTCGGGATCGTCACCGGCTGGTGGTCGCTCGTGCTCATCGTGCCGGTGCTGCTCGTGGGCCTGCCCGCCCTCTTCCGCACGACGACGCAGTCGGACGAGGTGGAGAAGCTCACGGACCTGACCGCCTGGGTGCGGTCGCTCATCGGCGTGCTGTCCGGCGGAGCCGTCGGGTTGGAGCAGGGTATTGCGGCAACCCTGCACAGCGCGGCGCCGTCGGTGCGGCCGTCGCTCGCCCGGCTCGTGGCACGCCTGGAGGCGCGGCAGCCGATCAAGCCCGCTCTGTACCGGTGGGCCGAGGAGATGGACGACTACTCGGCGGACATGATCGCCTCGGCGATGATCCTCGAGTCGGACAACCGCACGGGCGCCGTCGCGCCCGCGCTCCGGCAGCTCGCGGAGTCGCTCTCGGCGCAGGCCAAGGCGCGGCGCGAGATCGAGACCGAGCGCTCGACGGGCCGCGCGACCGTGCGCTGGGTGACGATCGTGACGCTCGTCGTGCTCGTGGCCACCGCGCTGTCGGGGTATCTCAGCGGCTACGCGACGCCGTTCGGGCAGGTCGTGGCGGTCGTCCTCTTCTCCGCGTACGTGGCGTGCCTGCTGTGGATGCGCAAGATCAGCCTCGGACGGCCGATCCCGCGGTTCCTGCCCGACGAGCGGGAGGCCTGACATGTGGCCGTGGGCGGTAGGCATCGGCGTGGTCGCGGGCCTCGGTCTGTTCCTCGTGGTGCGCGAGCTCCTGCCCTCGACGCCGCGACTGCAGTCCGCGCTGGACCGGCTCAGCGGCGAGGACCGGATCGAGCCCGTCACCGTGTCGGACGGCGTGGAGCTCACCGCGACCCAGCGGTACACCCAGCTGTTCGGGGCCTGGGCCCAGCGTCGGCTGCCCATGACGCTGCTGGGCCGCTGGGGGCCGACGCGCGCCGACCTCGACCTCATCGGCAAGACCGCGACCGACCACTACGGCGAGAAGGCGCTCGGCACGGTGATCGTGCTCGTGGCGGTGCCGTTCCTCGGCCTGTGCGTGAGCCTGCTCGACCTCGGGCTGCCGGTCGCCGTGCCGTTCGGCGTCGCGCTCCTGTTCGCCCTCGGCGCCTGGTTCCTGCCCGACCTCGACGCGCGGTCCAAGGCGAAGCGGGCGCGGCAGGAGTTCTCGCGCGCGGTGTCGACCTACCTGGAGCTGCTCGCGATCGAGCGCATCTCCGGCGCGGGAGCCACGCAGGCCACCTTCGCGGCGGCGCAGGTGGCGGGCTCGTGGCCGTTCCGGCGGATCGCGGCGGCCCTCGAGCGGAGCCGGTGGGAGGGCCAGGCACCGTGGGTGGCGCTGCGCGAGCTCGGCGAGGAGGTCGAGGTCGACGCGCTCGCCGAGGTGGCCGCGATCGTCGAGCTGGCAGGTACCCAGGGGTCCGCGATCCACGACCAGCTGCAGTCCAAGGCGGCGGCGATGCGCGACGCGCAGCTCGACGTCGAGCAGCAGCTCGCGCACGACGCGACGGTGCGGATGACCGTGCCCGGGACCATGACGGTGTTTGTGTACTTTTTGATGCTCATCTTCCCTATCGGGGTCACTATGTTTCAGACTGCACCCTGAGCCGTGTCACACGAGCCGGTTCTTACCCATTTGTTGAAGTCGACATCACCCCAGGAGTCACCATGAACCAGCACCTGAGCCAGGGCCGGGCAGCGGCGTCGCGCGCCGTGACGCGTGCGTCGCTCCGCGCTGCCGCGGCGCGCGGTCACGTCGACGCCCTCAACACCCGGTTCGCCGAACGCTCCGCCGAGCTGCGCCGGCGTCTCGACTCCCGCCGCGCGGGCGAGCCGGAGGAGGCGGGCCTCGAGTCGATCGAGGTCGTCGTGCTGTCCGTGGTGGGCCTCGGGATCGCGATCGCGCTCGGCGCGGCGATCAAGGGCCTCGTCGACCGCTACATGGCGCAGCTCGGCGGCGGTGGGTAGTCCATGGACGAACGCGGCGCCACCTCCATCCAGACGGTCCTCACGTACCCGATCGTGCTGATGCTCATCTTCGCGATGGTGCAGGGGATGCTGTGGTTCCACGCGCAGAACACCGCCCAGTCCGTGGCGAACGGTGCGGTCCAGGCCGCCCGCGTCGAGGGCGGGTCGGTCGACGCCGGGTACGCCGAGGCGTCGTCGCGGCTCGCCCGCGCGGGAGACGCCTTCGCGTCCGTGACCGTCTCGGTGGTGCGCGGCCAGGAGACGGCCACGGCGCGCGTGGTCGGGCTGGCGCCGTCGATCGTGCCCGGGTTCCGCGGGCTGCGGGTCGAGCAGTCGGCCACCGGCCCGGTCGAACGCTTCACCTCGGCGGTGGCGCCATGACCGACGGGCGACATCAGGTCAGGGAGCGCGGGAACGTCGCGATCAACACCGCGGTGGTCTTCCCCATGCTCCTGCTCATCGCACTGCTCCTCGTGATGGCGGGGCGGATCGTCCTGGCCGAGGGCGTGGTGCAGTCGGCGGCGAACGAGGCGGCGCGGGCCGCGTCGATCAGCCGGACGGCGGACGTCGCACAGGTCCAGGCGACGTCGACCGCCACGTCGACGCTGACCAACTCCGGCGTGCGCTGCGCGCAGACGGCCGTGCGGCCCACGACCGACGCGTTCGCGCTGCCGCTCGGCACGGTCGGGACCATCACCGTGCGCGTGGAGTGCGTGGTGCCCCTCAGCGACCTCGGCCTGCCGGGCGCGCCGGGAACACGCACGATCAGCGCGACGGGCACGTCGGTGCTCGACGCGTACCGGGGGCGGTCATGACCAGGGGGGTCGGGACGATGTCGTGGAGGCTGCGGCGGTCGCAGGGCCGCGAGCGCGGCGAGATCAACATCCTCGCGGCGGGGATGGTGCCCGCGCTCATCATCGCGATCGGCCTCGTGGTCGACGGCGGCGGGCGCCTGCACGCCCAGGACGAGGCGGAGTACGCGGCCGACCAGGCCGCGCGTGCCGCCGCGCAGCAGATCCGGATCGACCGCGCCCAGCGCGGCCTGCCGCCCGAGGTCGACCCGAACCGTGCCGCACAGGCCGCCGCCGAGACGCTCGGCGTGCTCGGCGTGCAGGGCGGTGTGACCGGGGTCGACGGCGCGACGGTGACCGTGGGGACCGAGGTCACCTACCGGACCACGTTCCTCACCCTGATCGGTATCAGCTCGCTCACCGTCTCGGCGGACGCCGAGGCGCGGGCAGTCCGCGGGATAGGACAGGAGGAGTCCTGATGAGCACCTCGACAGTCCAGGGCCGTGTCATGACGGGTCAGCCGGGCGGGCCGCAGCGGGGAGCGGGTGCGCGCGTCGCCAGAGGTCTCGGCGCCGTGCTGCTGCTGCTGGCGCTGGTCGTCGGGATCCCCGTGGGGCTGTGGGTGCTGGGCGGGCCGCTGTGGACGGGACCGGTCAGTCTCGACCGCGTGGTCGTGCTGCTCACGAGCCCCGACGTGACCGGCTCCGTGCTCATCGGCCTCGTCAAGGTCGTGGGCTGGCTGGCGTGGCTCACCTTCGCCGTCGCGGTGGTCATCGAGGTGGTCGCGGCACTGCGCGGCCGGCGCTCGCCGCACGTGCGGGGGCTCGGGGCACAGCAGCGCGCGGCCGCCGTGCTGGTCGGGGCCGTCATCACGATGCTCGTCGCCACGCCCTCGGTGCCGCCCGCGGCGGCCGCGCCCGCGCACGAGGAGGCCGGGCGGACCGGCACCGTGGCGACGGCGCCCGTCGCGTCGGACGCGGTCGGGCGGCAGGCCGCCGGCGCCGAGGCGTCCGCGCAGGAGGCCGCCGACGAGGCGCCGCCGGCCACCTACACGGTGCAGCCCGGCGACTCGCTGTGGCGCATCGCCGAGCAGACCCTGGGCGACGGCGCGCGGTTCAAGCAGATCGCCGACCTCAACTACGGCGTGGTGCAGGCCGACGGCGGCGCGCTCGACGCCGGCAACTGGATCGAGCCCGGATGGGTGCTCCGGCTGCCCGCCGAGGCCCGGGTGACGCCGACGTCCGGGGGCGCGGCGGAGGCCGACGGGCCGATCGCGATCGCGCCGTCCACGAGCACGTCCGAGACGGCTGGCGAGGGCGACGACCCCGAGGGTGCTGTCGACGTGCGCCGGAACGGGGCCGAGCAGGCCGCCGAGGTCGTCGTCGAGCGGGGGGACACGCTGTGGGGCATCGCCGAGGAGGAGCTCGGCGACGGGACCCGGTACCCCGAGGTGTACGAGGCCTCGCGGGACACGGTGCAGCCGGACGGGCGACGGCTCACGGATCCCGACCTCATCTACCCGGGCTGGACGGTGACCGTCCCGGGGGCGCAGGAGGACGCCGGGACGGACACCGGTGCTGACGGTGCTGGTGCTGACGGTGCTGGTGGTGACGGTGCTGGTGGTGACGGTGCTGGTGGTGACGGTGCGGGTGCTGACGGGTCGGACGCCGCGCCGGACGCCGGGGACGCCGGCGACGGCGGTGCCGACGCGGCCGGGCCGGACGGCGGGACCGACTCCGCGGCGCCGGGCGGCGAGGACGCCGCTGACGGCTCCGCGGCCCCGGACCAGGCCGAGCCCGGCGCGGAGGCCGAGGAGCAGGCGCAGGGGAGCGCCCCGGGCCGGGCGTTCGCGGGGCGGCCCGACTTCGACAAGCCGGGCGTGGACTCCGCGACGGGCGCCGCGGGCGGCAGGGACTCCGGTGAGCAGGCTGGTGAGCCGGCCGAGGAGGAGCCCACGGGCGGTGCGGAGACCGAGCGCACGCCGTCGACGGAGGTGACGCCGGAAGGCGCGGTCGAGGTCGAGCCGGACGACATCACCGAGCAGGGCGGCGACGCCCCGCAGAAGGAGACTCCGGCCGACGAGCGACCTGCGGGCGAGGCCCCGGCCACCGAGCGGCCGAACCGGGCCGGCCAGAACGCCGGGGAACGGCCGTCCAGCGGCGAGGGCGACTCGACCCGGCGCGACACCCCCGACCCCGCCGACGTCGGTACCGGCGCAGCGGGCCTCGGCGGACGCGACGAGCAGCAGGCCCCCGAGAAGGAGCCGGCCCCCGAGCGGACGGCCGACGGCATCCTCGTCCCGGAGGCGCCCCCTGCGCCCGAGCCGACCGAGGAGCCGCAGTACGAGCGGGTCACCCCGGAGGACCTCGAGAACGAGCCCGACCTCGACCGGTCCGCCCGCGACGACGCCACGCGCGACGCCGTCCCCTGGGAGAACCTCATCGCCGACGACCTCCTGCCGCGGGACGAGCCCGACGAGCCGACACGGACGACCGACTCCGGTGCGGGCACGACCTGGGGCGGCCCGGCATCGGGCGGCGCACGGAGCGGCGACGACGTGTCGACGGGCGGCGGCGGGAACGACGTCGTGGACGACGACCTCGTCGGCAGCGGCGCGGACGGCCTCCCGGAGCTCCCGGCACCCCTCGTCCCGGAGTCGGGCGCGACCACGACGTCGAGCGCGGCCGGCGGACTGCTGCCGCGCGGCGCGGGCGACGGACCCGTCGTCGGCGACGACGTCCCCGAGGTCGCCGTGGAGTCCGCGGCTCCGGACGCCGGCCTCGGGCCGGTCGACGTCGCCGGCGCGACGACGGCGGCACCCCAGCCCGCCTCGGAGGACGGCACGTCGCTGCTCGACGCCGTGGGCGGCGCGGTGTCGGACGCCGCCGACGAGGTCGTGGAGACGGTCGACGTGCGCACGGCCGCCGGCGTCGGCGGTCTGCTCGCAGCGGGACTGCTCGCGCTCGTCGCCGTGAAGCGCCGCCGCACCCACAAGGGCCGCGTGTCGGGCGAGACCATCGTGGTCCCCGGACCCGGGACGCCCGCCGGCGCGCTCGAGCGCGAGCTGCGCGCCGTCGAGGACCCCTTCGGCCGCGAGCAGGTGGACCAGGCGCTCCGTGGTCTCGCCCGGTGGCACAGCGACCGCGGCCTCCCGCTGCCGGCGGTGCGGATGGCGCGGCTCAAGAGCGGCGAGCTCGTCGAGCTCTACCTCGACAGCGCCGCCGACCTCCCCGAGCCGTGGGTCAGCACGACAGACCGACTGGTCTGGCAGCTCGCGGCCGGCGACGTGCCGGCGCCGCAGGGCGGTGCTGCCGTGGCCGGTGAGGCGCCCTACCCGGCGCTCGTGACCGTCGGCCACGACGACGAGGACTCGCACCTCATGGTCGACCTCGAGAACCTCGCGTGCCTCGACATCCGGGGCACGGACGCCGCAGCGCAGGCGACCCTCGCGGCGCTCGCGATCGAGCTGGCCACGAGCCTGTGGGCGGACGACCTGCAGGTGACCGTCGTGGGGGCGCTCGCCGAGCTGCCGGGCGTCGTCGACACGGGCCGGGTGCGGCACGTGCCCGGCCTGGCGGCGATCGTCCGGGAGCTGGAGGCCCGTGCCGCGGACGTCGAGCGCACGCTCCGCCAGGTCGGCGCCTCGTCGGTCGCCGACGCGCGGGGGCGCGGCGTCGCGACGGACGCGTGGACGCCCGAGATCCTGCTGGTGGGGGAGCGCCTGGGCCCGGACGAGCGCGCCACGCTGGAGAGCCTGGTCGAGCGCGTGCCGGGTGTGGGCATCGCGGCCGTCACGTCGGGCGCCGAGGTCGGCGACTGGGTGCTCGACCTGACGGGCGAGCTGACGGGCGGTGACACGACGCGCGGCATCCTCGTGCCCGCGTACGTCGCCGTGCGGCCGCAGCAGCTCGACGCCACCACGTACGCACAGGCCCTGTCCCTGCTCTCCGACCCGGAGACCACGGAGGGCGCGGCCTGGAGCCGGTCGATCGACCGCACGGAACCGACGCTGGAGGAGATCCCGATGGATGTTGTCCGCGACGGCGCGGCCGACTCGGACGTCACGGTGGGCCGCCCCACGGGCCTCGCGCCGTCGGCGGGCTACGCGACGGGGACGGTCGGCGGCGCGGCGGGAGCGGTGCGTGAGCCCGTGCCCGCGGGTTTCTCGCCCTGGGCGACCGCGGCCGTGAGCGTCGCGACGCCACCCCACGGGACGCCCGTGGTCACGGGACCGGACGGTCCGGGCACCGCTGCGGGTGCGGGCGGGGAGTCGAACCCGCCCCCGGAGGAGCCGCCGGGCCCGCCGATGGTGCGGGTGCTGGGCCGGGTGGAGCTCTCGGGCACCACGGGTGTGGAGCTCCCGTCGACGCACCAGCGCCAGGCGACCGAGCTCATCGCCTTCCTCGCGTTCAACCCCGGTTCCCGCGGGTCGGACATCTCGAAGGCGCTCTGGCCCACGCGCGAGCCCAACCTGGCCACGCGGCGCTCCGCGGTCTCCCGCGCGCGCCGGTGGCTCGGCGTCGACGGCGAGGGCTACGAGTACCTCCCGCGCTACTGGTCCGCGGACGACGGCGGGCAGGCCGACCTGGAGTCCGCCGGCTACCGGCTGCGCGGGGTGACGACCGACTGGCACCGGTTCTGCGACCTCGTGGGCCCCGACCTCACGCAGACGCCGACCGAGGACCTGCTCACCGCGCTCGAGCTGGTGCGCGGTCGGCCGTTCGAGGGGGTGCCGCTGCGCAAGTACGCCTGGGCGGAGCAGCTGATGCACACCATCTCCTCCGGCGTCGTGGACGTGTCCCACGAGGTCGCCCGGCGCGCCCTGCTCGCGGGCGACGTGGCGACGGCGCGGCACGCCTCCCAGGTGGGCCGCCTGGCCGACCCGGTGGACGAGCGGTCGTGGCGGAACGGCATCCGGGCCGAGCTGGCGTCGGGCCGTCGCGACGCGGTCGGTCGGCTCGTGGACCGGCTGCGCGACCACCTGGAGCAGCTCGCCATGGAGCCCGAGCCCGACACCGAGGAGTTGCTCGCCCAGGTCGACGAGCAGGTGCGGCGCCGGGAGGCGGACGCCGACCGCTGACGAGCAGCAGGCACGGGCGACGGACAGCAGGCGCGAACTGCTGTCCGTCGTTCTCGTGTGCCGAGACGGGTCCGGGTGCTCAGTCGAAGCCCCACGGGCCGGGCATGGGCGCGAGGTCGATGGCGATCGTGTCGGCGTCCTCGGCGGTGAGGCGCGAGAGCAGCTCCCGCAGGGCGGACTCGGCGTCGTCCAGCAGGGCCGCACGGGCGATCGCCCCGGGCACGCCGACGGCGTGCAGCGTCCATCGCTGCTCGCTCTGATAGGCGATCACGGCGTACGTGGTCATGGAGCAAGCCTGTAGAGCACCTACAGGTTCTGTCATCTAGACCATGGTAAAGATGCTTCTATGCACAGTTGTCCACAGGGTCCACCGCGATCACTTTCCGGATCGACGGGGCGTCGTTAGCGTCGTTCCCAGTCGTTGCGGATGGGCAACGGCGGGCCGGAGGCAGGGGGATGCTGATGCGCGGTGTGCGTGCGGGCCTGGGTGTGCTGGTGGGGTTGGCGTTGCTGGGTCCGGTGCTGATGGGATGCACGGACTCGGCGGCCGAACCTGACGACGGTGCCTCGTCGCCGAGGGTGTCGGCGGAGACGTCGGCATCGCCGTCCCCGTCGGCGCCGGCGAAGCCGGAGCGGCCCGAGGCGATGAACCGCGACGACGCGGAGGGGGCGGCTGCGGCGGCGGAGTACTTCATCGAGCTCTACCCGTATGTGATGGCGACGGGGGACACGGAGGAGTTCGAGGCGATGTCGCATCGGGCTTGTGGGTTTTGTTCACAGGCTCTGGAGGACGTGAGCCGGGCGCAGGCGCAGGACCGGGCTTACGAAGGCGGCGAGATAGCGATGACCCTTGTGGAGCAATACGAAAGGGACGAGGTCACCGGGATCTATCCGTTGGACGTCGAGGTGACGCAGCAGGCATCTCGTACGACAGCCGCTGATGGTTCCGTCGTGTCGTCGGCAGAAGAGAGCGTGTCCGAGCACCGCGTGGAGATGGGCCGCAGGAACGGGCGTTGGGTGGTCGTCGCGATTGCTCCTAGGGCGGAGTCATGAGCGGACTCAAGGCCCTCGGCCTTGTACTTGGCGTAGCTCTGTCTCTGGGGTCGTCGGACGAGCAGCCGACTTTCAGTGGCACCTCAGAACACGACCAAATCTCAGTCGAAGCAGTGGTGCCTATGCAGGGCGGAATTGGTTCGGGCGCTGACTCTCGCTTCGTGCCGCGTGAGGTGCCAGAGCCCCCCATCCGTCAATGGCGGACCACGCCCGCCCTCTGCTTCCTCCGTGATCTGGCCGGGGCTACCGTTCTCGCGGAATCGTGCGACGAAGGACATCAGCTCGCCTACGCCGGCATCGAGTGCGACGAGGACGAGCGCGCCGTGGGCGCACTCTTCGAGCAGCGACGAGGGGACGAGGGTTGGTCCGACGCAGAGCTCGTGGAGGAGGAGTCGTGCCTCGCCGAGGCGCGCCAGCAGGTCGACATCCCTGCGGCTGCCGCACGCATGTTCCGTGAGATGGAGATCGAGCCGTCGCAGATCACCGTGCAGCCACCGGACGGCTGGACGCTCGTCAACGTGGACACGATCGCGTACACCGAGGCCGTCCCCCGAACAGTGAGCACGCAGTTGTTCGGGATCCCTGTCGAGATTCGCGCCGTGCCGAGTGCCTATGCCTGGGACTTCGGTGACGGCTCCGCGCCGCTCAGCACCACCGATCCGGGCGCGCCGTATCCGGCACACACCGTCGCCCACGCCTATGCCGACACCGGCGCGGCGACTATCTCGCTCACCACGACGTGGCGCGGGCAGTTCCGGATCGCCGGTGAGCCGACGTGGCGCGACGTACCGGGAGAGGCGACGACGACGTCCTCATCGGACCCCCTGGAGATCCTGGCGGCGCGCGCACGGCTGGTCGAGGACCTCTACGGCGGATGACCCCGTCGTCACACCGGTTGGTTCCGAGGAGCGGTGGAGTCGAGGCAGCGTCCGATCAGCTCGGTCAGCTCGAGCCCGGTCGGCAGCTCGGAGCGTCGGTCGGGCTCGACGTCGTCGTAGAGGGTGACCACCACGGGACCGGGGTCCTGGTCGGTGCCGGCGTCGGTGCAGAGCAGGGCACCGACAGTGGAGCCCTGCACCTCGGGGACCCGGACGAGGGCGTCGACGAGGCCGAGGACATGGCGGCAGCGGTCGACCAGCGCGGGGTCGAAACGGCCGACGTGGACAGTGAGCACGACGTAGCGCATCTGGGTGACGTGGAAGAGCAGGAGGTCGATCACGTGGATCTCACCGCCCTCGGGAATCTGCACGTGCCGGTCGACCAGACACATCTGGCGGGCCGGGACAGCGAGCGTCTCCGCGAGGTGGTCCACGACGACGCTGGCGAAGGAGCGCCGGATCGCCTGGACCAGTTCGCCGACCACATCCTCGAAGCCCTCCGGCCCGGCGTCCTCGGTGCGTTGAAAGAAGGTCATGAGCGCAATCCTGTAGAGGTGGTGCGTGTTGCGCCACCCGAACCGTGATCCGGCAGTGAACAGGAGTGATCGTCGTGCCACGATGGCGTCTCCATGACCCGTTGCTGGCTACTTGTTGTCCTGGGTTGGCGGGATGTTGTGAATTATCACGGAAGCACCTTGCCGAGAAGACGAACATGCCGCACCCTTGTTGCGGCCGTGTTCGCTGAGTTCTGCCCGACGTTGAGGGAGTCGCCCCGGATGGTCTCGTCCGCCATCACGCCCACGCGCACCATCGCCGTCCTCATCGGGATCGCAGTCCTTGCGGTAGCCGGGTTCGCGCTGGTGCGGTCGGGCGTGCTCAACCCCGGAAGCGTGCAGGGTGCGATCCCGGGTCCGGGCACGAGCTCCGCATCGCCGTCCGCTTCGATCTCGGCATCGGAAGACCCGTCGACCTCGCCGAGCGCGTCCCCGTCGCCGACGACTCCGGAGCAGATCAAGCAGAAGAACATCGCGGACGCCAAGGCCCGGCTCGTGGAGTACTACGAGGCGACGGCGCGAGTGGCGAACAGTGGATACAAGGATTGGGAACGGTCCCTGGTTCCGTTCTGGGGAAGTTTTGAGATTCGTGACGCCATGGGTGCTCTGTACTCGCAGAATTTAGAAGCCGGGTACTACACGACCGGCGCCGCAAAAATCGAATCCGCCCAAAACACCGGCTATCGGGCGGCCGAGGCCGGGTACGAGCGCGCATCGTTCGAGGTTTGTGTCGACTTCTCCCAAGTTAAGACGTTCGAAGAAAATGGCACACAGATGCAACGCCAGGCGGGCGCTCCAACCCGCTACTACATCTCGTATGAAATGCGACACCACGGCACTGAACGCGGTTGGGCAATTGACGACGAGGACCGGCAGGTGGAGCGAGCATGTTGATATCTCGTGTGCGAAATGTAAATCGCTTTGCTTGGCTCTTGACGACTATGTCGGTGCTTGCGTTGTCGTTCATTGTCGCTCCAGCGACGCCCGCCGCATCCGCAGACTGTAGGGAAGTCGCCCAGCCGGACGGCACCGTTATAACGATCTGCGAAGACGAAGATGGCGGTGGTGGAGGTGGCGACGGTGATGGAGAGGGTGGGGGAGACAACCAGGGACCGCGGACCTGTCGGCTGGAAGGTCGCGAAATCCCTTGTACCTCCGAGTTCGGAGTGTGGGACGGGTATTGCTACGTTCGGGTCGTGACGGACGATCCAAATGTGCACCAGGACGTTTGGGGTGAACATACGGACGGAGTGATCGTCGAGTGCAGTCCTATCGACTGCGTCGGTGGGCCGGATCCGTGTCCCGACGCGCACCTTGATTGGGCGCCAAGCGGTCCGGCGGCAGCCGGTCCATCAGCCGAGGAGCTAGCTCGTCGAGCCGTAGCCTCGATGGGCCTGACGATGGGCGAGATCGGTTCTACACCTCCCGCCTCGGCGAGCAACATCGCCTCGGTGGGGACGATCGGTCTACCGGTCTGGTTGTGGATCGCTGATCGTGCCGAGAACACTGTCGGACCTATCACCCGTTCGGCAAGCGATGGCGGCCTGTCTGTCACCGCGACTGGTACGTTGAATCGAGTCGAATGGACTCTGACATCGAGTGACGGTGCGATCGTGGGGTCAATCTCATGTGAGGGCGCGAACGCTGCCGGGACTCCTTTCGACGGACGGAATACGGCGGAGCCGTCGCCTACTTGTGGATTCGGTGCTGATCTAAACAGAACGCCGGGCGTGCTCACTCTGACAGGCACGGCGTACTGGGTCGTCGAATGGCAGGGTGGAGGCCAAAGCGGCCAGATCGAAGTGCCGCCGCAGTCCAACTCCACCCAGATCCGCATCGGCGAGCTCCAGGCCCTCCTCCACCGCTGAGCGGGGAGCCGGCGGCTCAGCCCGTCACGATCCCCAGCCCGCTCACGTACTCGACGAGCTCGAAGGTCGACCTCGTCACGAGCGTCACGCCGGCGGCCCGTGCCGCGTCCGCGTAGAGGCCGACATTGCCGTAGAGCGCGAACGGCGTCGCGGTGTCCCGGGCGCGCACCTGGTGGAGCAGCTGGAGGCCGGCGTCCGGCACCTCGGTGTCGGACTCGGTGCGGACCATGTCCGAGATGACGAGCCCGTACCGCCGCTGGTCGAGCAGGCGCAGGGCGTCCGAGGTCGAGCGCGCGATCTCGACGTGGATGCCATCCCTGCGCCACGTCTCGGCGAGCATCACGTTGTTCTCCGGGTGGTCGTCGACCCAGAGGATCGACCGTGGAGTCGCTCCGCCGCCAGGGGCCGGCTGATCGCCCGAGCCCCACGCGTCGTCGGCCGGGTCCTCGTCCGCAGGCACCGCCGTCGCGCCCGGACCCGCCTGCTCCGCGGCCTCCAGCCTGCGCTTCAGGGAGGCGAGCTCGAGCTGCAGGTCGGAGATCATGTCGGCCTGCTGGTCCGCCGCCTGCCTGAAGTTGAGGCGCTGGCCGCCGATCTCCAGCGTCACGTCGGCGGAGCTGCGCAGCTTCGCCAGCAGCTGACCGCCGAACACCAGCAGCACGACGATCACGAGCAGGGGCCACAGCAGGCTGGCGACCGCCCCGATCAGGTCAGCGACGTCGGACACGGGCCTCACCGTACCGGGAACGGGCAGGTCAGCCGTCCAGCAGCGCCCGGATGTCGTCCGCACCGAGCGCCCCGGAGAACACCTCGGCGTCGTCGCTCAGCACCGCGTCGAACAGACGGGCCTTGCGCTCCTTGAGCGCCATCACCTTGTCCTCGATGGTGTGCTCGGAGACCATCCGGAACACCATGACGTTGCGCGTCTGACCGATGCGGTGGGTGCGGTCGATCGCCTGCATCTCGGTGGCGGGGTTCCACCACGGGTCGAGGAGGTACACGTAGTCGGCCTCGGTGAGGTTCAGCCCGAACCCGCCCGCCTTGAGGCTGATCAGGAACACCGGCGCCGAACCGTCCTTGAAGCGGGCGATCACCTCGGGTCTCCTGCGCGTGGACCCGTCGAGGTACTCGTAGGGGATGCCCAGCTGGTCGCACACCTCGGCCGCCTTGGACAGGAACGACGTGAACTGGGAGAAGACGAGCGCGCGGTGCCCCTCGGCCGTGACCTCCGCGAGCTGCTCGGCCAGCAGCTCGAGCTTCGCCGACGGCACACCCTCGTACTCGGGATCCACGAGGGAGGCGTCGAGGGCCAGACGTCGCAGCGTGGTCAGGCCGCGGAACACGGCGACCCGGTTCTCGTCGAACGAGTCGAGCAGCCCGAGCAGGCGCGACCGCTCCCGCTGCAGGTGGGTGTCGTAGAGCCGACGGTGGGCCGCGTCGAGCGGGACGCGCAGCACCTGTTCCTGCCGCTCGGGCAGCTCCGGCGCCACCTGCTCCTTGGTGCGGCGCAGCATGAGCGGACGGATGCGGCGACGGAGCCGCGCGAGCAGCGGGCCGGAGTCGCCCTCACCGGAGACGGGTTTGACGTAGTCCTCCCGGAACTTCGACGCCGACCCGTACAGCCCCGGCGCGACGATCGCGAGCATCGCCCACAGCTCCATGAGGTTGTTCTCGAGCGGCGTGCCCGTGATGGCCAGCTTGAAGGGCGCCTTGAGGCGGCGCGCCGCCTCGTTGGCCCGGGTCTGGTGGTTCTTCGCGAACTGGGCCTCGTCCAGCACCAGCCCGCTCCAGCCGACGCCGGCGAACGCGTCATGGTCGAGCCGGAAGATCGCGTAGGACGTCACGACGACGTCGGCGCCCCGCGCGACCTCCGCCACGGTCACACCGGCCTTGCGCGCCGTCGTCGGCAGGGCCACCACACGCAGGTCCGGCGTGAACCGGGCGGCCTCCGCCACCCAGTTGCCCACCACCGAGGCCGGTGCGACCACCAGGAACGGCGGACGGTCGCTGTCGGCGGCCTCCTCGCGGGCCTGCGCCATGAACGCGAGGGTCTGGATCGTCTTGCCGAGCCCCATGTCGTCGGCGAGGATCCCGCCGAGCCCGTGCCGCCACAGGAAGGTCAGCCACTCGAAACCGCGCTGCTGGTAAGGACGCAGCTCCGCCTTGAGCCCCACCGGCGGTGCCAGCGGTCCGGGCCCGTCCACGCCCTCGTCGGTCAGGCGGACCAGGTCGGTCACGGAACGCCGCCACCGGTCGGACTGCTCGACGACGTCGGCGACCTCCTCGAGCTCGGCCCACAGCCCGGCGTTGAACCGGCTGATGCGGAGCTTCCCCGGCCGGTCGGACAGCCGCCGCGCCTCCTCGATGAGGGCCCGGAGCCGCGCGAACACGGGCAGGTCGGTGCGCAGCCACGTCCCGTCGGTCAGCATGAACCGCCGCTTGCCCCGGGCCAGCGCGTCGAACACCGGGCCGAACGGGATCTCGCGACCGTCGACCGTGACCATGACGCCGAGGTCGAACCAGTCCAGGTCCTCGCTGTCGGACGCGCGCATGCTGACGACAGGCGTGGCTTCCAGCCCGGCGTACTCGGGCAGGTCGGCGCTCTCGACGCGCACGTCGGGCAGCTCGCGGAGCACGGGCAGCACCGTCGTGGCGAAGTCCATCGCCTGCAGGTCGCGGAAGACCTCGGGAGCCACCCGGAAGTGCGCGAAGCCGGGGACCTCGCGCACCGCGTCGACGACCGCGCAGACGGTGGCGGACTCGGCCTCCAGGTCCCGCAGCTCCGCACCGGGCTCGAGCGCCGTCGTCAGCGGGTACTCGGCGTCCGACGGCGGGTAGGCCCACCACCACCGGACCCGGAGCTCCGCGGGCGACGGCGCCTCGACCGCGAGGACGAGCTGCGGCCGGGGCAGCTCGGGCAGCGGAACGTCGTCGTCGGCGCGCACGCGCACCTCGCGACGCAGCCGCGGCAGGTAGTCGGCCAGGAACTCGTCGACGGCGTCGGGCGGGACGGCGACGTCGGCGAGGTGGACCGCTGCGTGCTCCTGGTCGGTGAGCGGGGCAGGCGTCGGGCCCAGGACGACGGTGCGGCCGGACGGCGACTCCTCGACCGCGAACAGGCCGTGCCTGCCCAGCGTGCCCACGGTGGTCGCGCGGGTCGTCACGCCGTCGAAGGCGACCGTCCGCTCGAGGCGTGCGCCGCCGTCGGGCAGCGAGAGGTCCAGGGCGACGGAGGCCTCGCGGGCGACGCGCACGGTGTCCCGCTTCGACTTGGCGACGAGCTCGATGCCGAGGTCCGCCGCGTCGGCGAGGTGCCGCCAGAAGGGGCGGGGCAGCACGTCGTCGAGGTTCAGCCAGTCACCCGCACTGACGAAGCCGTAGCCGCGCGGGCTGGTCGCGCGCAGGGAGTCGAGCGTCGTGAACCACTCCCGGACCTCCGGGTCGATGCCGCGCAGGAAGCCGTTGCGGATGTAGTTCCAGGAGGCCGAGCCGCCGACCCACGCGCCGCGACCGTTGCGCTCCACGGGGCGCACGGAGAGCGACAGGTTGTCCGACGACGCCGTGCCGTCCACCCGGAACTGGAGCGCGAGCTGCGGAGCGGCCTCGTCCGGCCCCGTGCCGGGTGCCGGCGCGGCCGGGACGAGCCGCTCGACCGCCGCCTTCCAGGCGGGCACCTGCGGCGCGCGGCTCAGCGACGACGCGCTGCGCACCAGCGATGCCAGGCCGTCCGTGCCCGCCTCGAGGAGCGTGGCCGCCACGTGCTTGCAGGCCGACCCGACGGGGCACGTGCAGTCGGTGCCGACGACGACGCCCCCGCCGTTCCCGTCCGCCGCGAGCTCGACCGAGCACGAGTAGGCGCTGCGCCCGCTGCCCCGCACCCAGGAGACGAGGAGGTGCTCGTCGGGCACCCACTCCCACGAGATGACGCGCCCCTGCTGCTGGTAGTCCTCGCCGCGCAGGTACGCCCCGCTGCCCACCAGGAGCTTGATCGCCGCGGGGTGGACGCGGGGCACGGGCAGGGACGCTGACACCCCTCCATGGTTCCACGCGCCTCCGACACCCCCGCGGATCCGTCCACAGCGTGCCCCCGGACGCCCTTCACCCGTGCTTCGCGCCACGCGACGACGCCGTGGTCTGCAAGAGTGTGGGCATGAAGAGCCTGCCCGACGCCGGACGGCGCCCCGCCGCCCTGAGCCTCCTGCTCCTCGCCGTCGCCGTGTGGATGTCGGTGCCGCTGCGCCTGCTGGTGCCAGGGACGGAGCTCGACCTCGGCTTCACGACGGGCAACACCGTCTACGTGATCGAGAACGCGGCCATGGCCGGGACCATCGTCCTCGCGGTCGGCGTCACGGTGCTGCGGGCCCGCCGGGTCCTGACCGCCGTCATCGTCGTCGTGGGCCTGCACCTGCTCCTGCAGGTCGGCACGGCAGCCGTCCAGCTGGTGCAGGGCGCGCGGCCCGAGCTCCTGCTCGGCACGCTCCTCGCCATGCTCGAGCTGGGGCTCGTGCTCGTCGGCGCGCTGCTCGCCCGGCTCCTGCACGAGCCGACGTCGGCGCGCCGCACCGGCTTCTGGGTCGTGCTCGCCGGTGCGGCGCTCTACGTCGTCTGGGGCAGCGTGCTCGAGCCGGTCATCGCGATGATGCCGTACGGCGGGCCGGTGCCCGGGATGATGGGTTCCTACCTGGTGGTCCTGGTGCTCAACCTGCTCGCCGTCGCGGCGGCGCTGCTGTGCGGGTGGCCCTCGGCGGTGACCCGTCGGGTCGGTGCGGTCCTGGCCGGCGTCTTCGGCGTGCTCGGGATCGCGGGGGCGGTCGGCGCGGCAGAGGTCTGGAGCGAGACGTACCGTGCTGTCCAGGTCGTGCAGGGCGGGCTGCTGCTCGCCGTGGTGCCGTTCGCGGTGGTCGCTGCCCGTCGTGTGGCGGACGCCCGACGAGTGGCAGGTGCTACCTCGCCGAGCTCGCTCGGATCTCCTCGAGTGCGATGACCTCCAGGATCTGCTTCACGATCACGGGGCCGACCGACTCCCACGAGAGCATCTCCGCGATGACCATGTAGGAGAGGTCGTCACCGGTGAAGCAGCCACCGCGGTGCAGCGCGTTGAGCAGCCGGTGCTTGGGCCAGGTGAGGTCGTCGAGCCGTTCCACCCGCCGCACTGCGGGGTAGAGCCGGCCCACGGGGAGCGACTTGAGGCGCGACACGGCGGCGTCCGCGAGGCGGGCGACACCGATGTCGGTCTTGCTGTCGACCTGACCCACGTACCAGGCGTCGTCCTCTGCCATGACCTCGCGGAACCAGGGGAACACCTCACCCCAGGTGGGCGTGGGGGTGACGGCGGGTGCGTCGGACATGTACTGATGCCTCCAGTCCCTCTGTAGGTAAGTGCATCAATCCTTGCACCGTTCTGCGGCCAAAACAGGCATCTCAGCCTCTAGAGACCAGACCTCATCCATAATTCACCCTGTGTCGGGTTGCCGGACCAGGACCGCTGTGCGAGCGCCCTTGAGCCCGAACAGGAGGGCCGTGGCCAGGTACGCGACGGAGAGCGCGACGAAGAGCCCGGGCGACCAGCCGACGTCGGGCACGAGGAAGGCGGCGAGGGCCGCGGCGCCCACGAACGCCGCGTTGTAGAGGACGTCGTAGAAGGCGAACGCGCGGCCGCGGTACACGTCCTCGGAGTCGCGCTGGACGATGGTGTCGACGGCGATCTTCGCGCCCTGGGCCGCGAGCCCCAGCAGGCCCGCCGCGGCGACCACGGTGCCGAAGCCCGGTTCCGGGACGAGGACGAGCTGCGACAGGCCGGCCAGGAGCAGCATGACGGCGATCCACGTCTGCGGCGCCATGCGCCGCGCGAGCACGGCCGTGAGCAGGATCGCCAGCCCGCCGCCGACGCCGGTGGCCCCGATGACCGTCGCGAAGGTCGCGAGCCCCCCGGTGCTGTCGCCGGGCGCGGCCAGGAGGTTGCGCGACATGAGGATGGACGCGATGAAGACCACGCCGTAGAGAAAGCGGTGCAGCGCCATGACCAGCAGCGCCTGGCCCGGGGTGCGGCGGGCGGTGAGGTAGCGGGCGCCGTCGGCGAGGCCGCGGGTCACGGCCAGCAGGTCGTTGCGGATCGAACCGACGGCTGGGCGCACCGGGCCCAGCAGCGTGCGCGACATCCGCAGGCCCAGCAGCGAGGCGCAGCCCATGACGACGCACGCGCAGGCCAGCGCCGTCGCGTCCTGCACGCGCCCGGCCGGCATCATCAGGCCGAGCAGGAAGCCGACGCCGCCCCCGAGGAACGCCGCGCCCGCGCCGAGGGTAGGTGTGAGGGCGTTGGCGGTGAGCAGCAGGTCGCCCTGGACGACGCGGGGCAGGCCTGCTGACAGGCCGGCCAGCAGGAAGCGGTTGACGCTCAGCGCGGCCAGGCCCAGCACGTAGATGGCGGGCGTGACGCCCTGGGTCAGCATCAGCACCGCCATGGTCCCGGTGACGACGACGCGCACCGCGTTGCCGAGGACCAGCACCTGCCGCCGCTGCCAGCGGTCGAGGAACACGCCGGCGAACGGCCCGACGATCGTGAACGGCGCGAGCATGATGGCGAAGGCGCCGGCGATCGCACCCGCCGACCCCTGCGACTCGGGGGAGAAGAAGAGCAGGTTCGCGAGCCCGACCTGGAACATGCCGTCGCCCGCCTGGGAGACGAGCCGGACCGCGAAGAGCTTGCGGAAGCCGGACAGGCGCAGCAGGGCTCGGAGCTCGGCGAGGACGGTCACCCGCTCACCCTAGTTCGATGGGGAGTCTTATCCATGGTCAAGCCGTGGGGTGACGCCATATCGTTCCAGGTCGGAGGTCCTGTCCGCTCGAGCGAAGGGGTGCGCTGATGTCGAGGCCGTCGGATTGGTCGCCGGTGGGGTTGGATGCGGATCCGACGCCGGGTGATCCGGTGCTGGTGCTGGCGGGTGGGCAGGAGTATCGGGAGGTGGCCCGCTCGATCGACAACGCCGCGGGGGCGATGAGTCGTCTTGATGTGGCCGGGACGGTGTCGCAGGCGGTGGATGCGTTGATGGGTGCCAAGGAGGACACCGTCAGCGAGATCCGTCAGGCGCATGCGCGGTATGTGGCTGCTGGTGAGGCGTTGGTGGGGTATGCCTCGGCGTTGGAGCGGGTGCAGGCCGAGACGTTGGCGGCTCTTGATCGGGCGCGGGATGCGCAGGATCAGGTTCATGCGGCGTCGGGGTCGCGGGATCGGTGGCAGGAGCTGGCCGATGGTGCGAAGGATCCGGTGGAGAAGCAGGAGTTTGCGCGTAAGGCGTCCCAGGCGGGTGATCAGGCCGCGCAGGCGCAGGGTGTGGTCTCTGGGGCCAGGTCGACGATCGAGTCGGCGGTCTCGGATCGGGATCGGGCGGCGGGTGCGGCGATGGATCGGATCGAGGAGATCACCTCGTCTGATGATCTGAATGACAGCTGGTGGGACAACTGGGGTTCGAAGCTGGTTGCGGCGATCGCGGATATCGCGGACATGGTCTCCACGATCGCGGGGGTGCTGGCGATCGTGGTGGCGTTCATCCCGGTGGTGGGGCAGGCGTTGGCGGGGGTGTTGATCGTGATCGCGGCGGTCGCGGCGATCGTGTCGGCGGTGGCGAACATCACTCTTGCTGCGACGGGTGAGCGGTCGTGGGCCGAGGCGGGGATCGCGATCGCGGGTGCGGCGTTGTCTCTGATCGGTCTGGGTGGTGCGGCCAAGGCAGCGATGGGCCTGTCGAAGTCCATCGCCAAGGGGGCGTTCAAGCAGGGGATGAAGAAGGGGTGGTGCAAGCTCGGGTTCGGGGCCTGCTTCGTGGCCGGGACCCCGGTGCTGACCGTGGACGGTCCCAGGCCGATCGAGGAGATCCGGGTCGGGGACAAGGTCTGGACCCGCAACCTGGACACCGGCACGGACGAGCTGGCACTGGTGGCCGAGACGTTCGTGCACCAGACCCTGGTGCTGTACCACCTGACCATCGGTGGGCAGCGGATCTCGACCACGGCCGAGCACCCGTTCATGACCGCGGACCGTGGGTGGCAGATGGCCGGGAACCTGCGTGTGGGGGACGTCCTGGTCACTGTCGAGGGGACCGCGACCGTGCAGGCCGTCGAGGTCGAGGAGCGCGACCTGGTCGACATCGAGCAGGTCTACAACTTCCACGTCGAGGACACCCACACCTACTACGTCCTGGCCGGAGACCTCCCGGTCCTGGTCCACAACAACCACGGCGGTCCACAGGGATGGCCTGACGAAGTCCTTGCGGCTCGCAACGCCCCGAACAGCCCGATGGCACGCGTGCCCGACGACGCAGAGATGCTTCCCTTCACTCCGCACTCCGGGGGAGGCGCGCAGAAGGGCGTGCACTTCAAGTGGACCGAAGACGGGAAGACGCATCGTTTCCGCGCACACGACGCCGACGGCACCGCTCCGCCGGGGTCGAACGCGGCTGAAGGCCCGATCTATCGTTACCGAGTCGGTAACAAGTACGAGATGGAGGGCGGTGGGTTCGCGCATCCGCAGGCGCACAACCCGAACAGCCCTCACTACAACCCGGAACAGGCAAACGCGACGCACATTCCGTGGCCGTCCGATGTTCCTCTTCCCTGGAGCTGACAGGAGCGCAGATGGCAGACGACGTTCAAACGATCAGGACCCTCCTCTCCGAACTGGCATCATCGACGCCTCGTGACCGTGAACTGGCTGCCGAGAAGGTGGCGGGTTGGGTCTCGAGCGCTCTCGAACCGCACCACGCCGCCGTCATCAGTCGTGCCCTCGACGCGGTGATCTCGCTGGAGGACTCAGAAACGGCACTGGAAGCTCAGCTGAATGCGATTGCTGAGATCTCGGCTCTGGGCCTCGCGCCGGCTGACTCGCTCTCGCGGGTCCTTGCCGATCGTTCCTGGGACCAGCCGTGGGCTGCGGAGTACATCGAGGGTCTGCAGGACGACCTGCCGATCGCGCCGAAGTAGGTCGAGGTCGTGGTTGCCGATCGCTCGTGACCGGCCGCCGAAAAGGCGGCCGGCTGGGTCTTCAGCGCGAAGACGTGTCGCGCTGGGTAGACACGGTCTACCGAGCGCGACACGTCTCCGCGAGACAGCCGCCCTCCCGGGGTCAGGCCCGCGCCCCCACGTGGATCGCGAGGGCTCCGTACGCGGGGATCGACGCCGTGAACCACCCGTCGCCGTCCACGGTCCGCTGCACCGAGCAGTCCGCCGCCGCGACCACGTCGCAGTACGTCCCCGCGGGCAGCGACGTCTGGAACGACCGCTGCACGGTGGAGCCGGTGTTGTTGAGCACGACGTACCCCTTCGCGCCACGACCGTAGGCGACGAGGTTGTCGCCGTCGTCCCACCAGTTCGTGACCTCGGTGCCGCTCACGGCGTTGTGGAAACCGACCATCCCGCGGATCTCGGTCCACCGCTGCGTGCAGGTCCACCGGCCGGCACCGCAGGTGGCGTCGGGCACGCTGGTCGCGGTGGCGCCGGGCGCCCCGGCGTCGGTGTCCGAGAACTCGTAGCCCGAGTACACGGTGGGCGAACCGTACGGCCACGAGAGCAGGAACGTGTTCGCCAGGACGTACTTGGCTCCCCACCGGTAGTTCATCGACTCGCCGTTGCGCTCGGTGTCGTGGTTGTCGACGAAGACGCCCGCGCGGTCCCAGGGCAGCGTGCCGTCGCCGATGTAGCGCAGGTTCTTGATCTGGCCGTCGAAGTCGTGCCTGAGCCGGCGCGCGTACTCGAACTCGTGGGAGTCGCCGCTGCCGAGGTACTCCGAGGGGCGGATCGGCTCGCCCGCCGCGCCGATCACCTCGTGCACCCAGAACACGCCCGGGTTCCGCATGCGCGCCTTGATCGCCTCGAGGTCCGACGCCGGGACGTGCTTCGAGGCGTCGATGCGGAAGCCGTCGACCCCGAGCGACACGAGGTCGTCGAGGTACGCCGCGATGCGGTCGCGCACGGAGCCGGAGCCGGTGCGCAGGTCCTGGAGGGAGACCAGCCGGCAGTGCTGCACCTGGTAGCGGTCGGTGTAGTCGCTGATGTCCGTGCGGCAGTCGTTGAAGTCGGCGGCGCCGTAGGTCCCGGCGAAGTGGTCGTCGGAGAACTCCGTCCCGGCCACGCCCGTGCCGGACTGCCCGGCACCGGCCATGTGGTTGACGACGGCGTCCGCGATGACGCCGACACCGGCGGCGTCGCACGCCGCGACCATGGCGGCGAACTCGGACCGTGTGCCCAGCTTCGACTCGATCCGGTAGCTGACCGGCTGGTACGAGGTCCACCACTGGGTGCCGCGGATGTGCTCCATCGGCGGCGAGACCTGCACGTAGCCGAACCCGGCCGGGCCGATCACGTCGCGGCACTCCGCGGCGACGGAGTCCCAGGTCCACTGGAACAGGTTGAGGATGACGTCGCCGTCGCCGTGGCGGGGCGTCGCGGCCTCGGCGCGCTCGGCGGCGGGGGCGCCGGCCACCAGGCCGAGCGTGAGGGCGGTGGCGATCGTCGTGAGGGTGGCGAGCAGTCGTCGGGGCGCGTGCGAGCGACGCGTCATGGCGGCTCCTTTGCGGCGTTCCCGGCAGGGCGCGTGCGGCGCTGCACGGCCGTTTCCGGATCTTGCTGCAAGCCTTGCAGATGCCTGCCGCGACACGCCAGAGGCCCGGGTGAAAAGGTTGGCCACCCGGGCCGGCGTCAGACCGCCTGGGTGCGGCGCTCGCCGGGGATCACCGCCCAGGCGATGAGGTAGGCCAGCACCTGGGGGCCGGGGATGAGGATCGAGGCGGCCGTCAGGATCCGGACGGTGGACGTGCGCCAGCCGAAGCGTCGGGCGATGCCGGCGCAGACGCCACCGATCATGCGGTCGTCGAGGGGGCGGGAGAGGGTCTGTGTGCTCATGTCATCGACGGTAGGCACCGCGGCTCCGGGACACCATCGGGTGATCCCCCGGTCCGTCCCTGAACGTTTCCCGGGGACACCCAGGGGACGGGGAGTTCTCCCCGTTGTCGGCCTCCGGCGGTGCTGCGATCCTGTGCCCAGCAGAAGATGAGCAGCACCTACCGGCCATGACCCGCCTCGGCAACGGCAGGCCATGGCCTTGTCGTGTCCGCACCGGGCGGCACGCAGGATCCGAGAAAGGGCACCATGGGCGGCGACCTCGTGATGAACGACGCGTTCCTGGCCCAGGTCGAGAACGACCTGGGACAGATGAAGGACCGGCTGTACGACCCGCTGAACGCGATCAAGAAGGCCGACCCGTCGGCGGTCGGCGAGCCCGAGCTGGTCGAGAAGGTCGCCCACTTCAAGGACCGCTGGGACTACAGCATCGACCAGATGTGCGAGGCGACCGGCAACGCTCAGGAGCAGCTCCGGATCATCCGCGAGGGCTTCGCGAAGGTCGACGCCGACCTCGCCAAGGCGCTGGGAGGCGAGTGATGGTCCAGTACGAGCACATCGGGTACGACCCCGCCCCGGGCGACCACACCGTCACCGGCAGCCTGGCGACCGGCCTGACCGGCGGCCACGAGACGCTCGAGCGCGTCACGTTCCTCCTCGAGAGCGTCAACGAGGGCGAGTGGTTCGGCGAGACCGCCATCGCGTTCCGGTCCATGCTGCACGACGACTTCCGGCCCAAGGTCTCCGAGGCCGAGGGCGCGTTCCGCAAGGCCGCCGGGGCGCTCGAGACCTGGGCGACGAAGCTCTCGACCTTCCGCACCGACGCCAACGACCTGGACCGGCGGCTCGGTGAGGCCAAGGCCGCGCGGGACGCGGCGGAGCGCCGGTACCACGGCTTCGAGGACCTCCCGCGCCCCGACGACGACGCCACCGACGCCGAGCACCAGCGGTACGAGCAGAACGCGCGCGAGCGCGGCCAGGCCCGCGAGGCGCTGGACTCGGCGCAGCAGCACGTCGACGGCGTCTGGCGCGAGATCGAGCAGCTCGTGCGGAGCTACGACGCGGCGTCGCGCACGCTGCTCGACGAGTTCGACACCGCCGCCGCGATGGCGCCCGACGACCCGTCCTGGTGGGACAAGGCGGTGGACTGGGTCGGCGACCGGTTCGAGGACCTCGGCGACTGGGTGTCCGACATCGGGGACATGATCCTCGAGTGGGCGGCGGAGAACGCGGGTCTCCTCAACCTCATCTCCAACATCCTCAACGTCGTCGCCCTGGTGACCGGCATCCTCGCGCTCCTGCCCATCCCTGGCGCCCAGGTGCTCGGCCTGGTCAGCCTCGCGGCCACGGCGGGCAGCACGCTCGCGTCCTACCTGTCGGCAGCCGGACAGGCCGGTTCGTGGAAGGGGGGTTTCACCCCGTCGGTGGTCGTCGGTATCGTCGCCACCGCGCTCGGCGTCGGCGCGCTGGGTGCCACGTTCAAGGCGACGGCGGCCGCCGCCACGACCGCGGGCAAGGCGGCGCCGACGTTCGGCCAGTTCCTGCTCGGCCAGGGGCACCAGATCCCCGGCTTCTTCTCGCTCGCGGCCAAGGGCGGCACGATCGACTCGGTCGCCGAGATGGGCTGGCGCTCGCTGGACATCATGCTCGACCAGGGTCAGTGGTTCGGTACCACGCCGATCGGCCTCGGCATGATGGGGTGGGACACGGAGAACGACACGAACGGGACGTTCGACAACCAGAAGGGGGTCACGCGGTGACGGTCACGACGTCGGCCGAGGCCGACAACCCGACCCGCTGGCGGCTGCGCACCCGCGTGCCCGACGACTGGGTCGAGCTCGCGGGCACCACGACCGCCGAGGAGGCCCTCGGTACGATCCGCTCCGCGCTCGAGCAGGTCGGCACCCCGCTGCCCGAGGCGGACGCGAGCAGGCTCCTGGCGGGCCTGCAGTCCTGGCGCGACATGTGGCGCAGGGAGCGGGTGCTCCTCCACGGCCTCGTGTACCAGGGCGCGGAGCACGACGGGCCGACGGCCCTCGGCCGCGAGATCTTCTGGAACGTCATCGGGACCGTCCGCCCGGTCACGGCCTTCGACGGCCCGCTCTCGCTGCTGGAGGTCATCCGGCGCGTCATCGGCGCGAAGGCGGGCATCGACCTCGAGCAGGCGTACACCGAGACGTTCGAGACGGGCGTCGGGCCGGCGCTCGGCCTCACGACGGAGTACGAGGCGACGTACCGCGAGCCGGGTGCGCCCGACGACGTCGAGCCGGTCCGTCGCACGGTCGGTCTCGCCGCCGTCGTCGCCGCACCGAAGTCCGGTGGCCCCGCGCTCATGCTCCTCGGGTTCTCGACCGATCCCGCGCAGGTCCGTGGCCTGGGGATGCTGCTCGCCGCCATGGCAGGGCCCGCGACCATCACGCCGGTGGACAAGGACGGCAACCCGCTGTTCAGCGGCGCACCGGCGCCCGAGGACCTGCCGCCCCTCGACGGCCCGGGCACGCCGGGCCCGGCGGCCGGGTGAGGCGATGACGTCAGCAGCCGCTCCCGCCGGCACGACGGCGCGCGACCGCCGCAGCCTGCCCCCGTTCCCGGAGGAGGTGTCCCTGCCCGCCACCTTCGGTGACTGGTACGACACCGCCGCGGACGCCCTGGGCCGGGCCGAGCGCCGGGACAGCGGCGCTGTGCGCCTGCTCGCCGGCGCCGCCATGCTCGCGGGCGTCTCGGCGGGCGTCGGCCTCCTGGCCGAGCCGCTCGTCGTGCTGGCCGGCGCCGGGGCACCGGGGGAGACGGCGGACGTGCCGTCGCTCGTCATCGGTCCCGTGCTCGCGCTCGGCGTGCTCGCCTGGTGGTTCTGGTACCGCCGGGACTGGGGGCGGGCGCGCCGGCTGCGCCACGCCTGGTCGCGGGCGGTCCGGGACCCGCGTGTGCTCGCGCTGCCCGCACGGCGGCACGACGGACAGGGACCCGACCCCGAGGCGCAGCACGACTTCCGGGTCCGCGAGAGCGGCGACTTCGCGCCGTTCCCCGGACTGCGCGGCACGGGTGGCGTGAGCGGCGGCCTCGACATGGTGCGCGCCGGTGTCTACCCGCTGCTCGTGCTGGTCGCGCTCGTGGCGGTGTCGGCGTCGTGGGACGGCGGGCTCGGCGGTCTGGCGACGGCGGCGCCCGTCCTGCCGCTCCTGGTGGTGACGCTGTGCGCGACGGCTCGTGCCTGGCGGCGGGTCGCCGACTCGGTCGCGCTCGTCGGTCTGCAGAACGACGACCGGAGGCGCTGGACCGGGTGGCGGGTGCTGACCGGCCGCGCGGCGCCCGCGCCGGCCGCTTCCTGGTACCGGCGCGTGAGCTGGGTGATGCTGCCCGTCGCGCTCGGCGCGGCCGCCGTGCTCGTGGCGCGCGTCGCCGCCGGTGAGATGACCGGTGGCGCCGTCGTGGCGGGTCTCCTCGTGTGCGCGGTGCCCGCCGCCCTCCTGCTCGGGTCGTTCGCGGTCCGCTCGGCCCGTGCCCGCTCGGGCGGGGGCACCGACGGTGTCGCGGTGCAGGTGCTGCCCGACGACGTGCCGCCCCTCGGGCCCACGGTCGTCGCGCCCGGTCCCGCCGTCCTCCGGGGCGGCGGCGAGGGCGTGGAGCTCGTCGCCGGAGGCGTCGCGCTCCCGGTGCCCGCGGGCTCCGGGCTGGTGAGCGGGGAGCCGCACGTGCTCGCGACCCGCAGCCACTGGCTCGTGCTCCCCGACGGGTCGCAGGTCGCGCTGCGGTGCGCGGCGGTGCGGCGCGTGCGCGAGCTCGCCGGGGAGGCGGGCCTCCGCGTGCCGTGACCCGGTGCGGGTGAACGTGGATCTTCGACGTTGTTGCAGGTCGGGTCGGACATCTAGTCTCAGCCCGACCCCCGCCTCCGCTGGGTCGTCGGCGACCCCGCGGGGTCTTGGGAGGACAGTCGATGAAGATCTTCGGCACCACCGGTGCGCCCGGACGGGCCCTTGCCGCACTGACCGGGAGCGCGCTGCTCGCGGGGCTGCTCGTGACCCCTGCCGCCGCGGCACCGGCGGCCCTTCCGGAGTCCGCACCGCCCACGACGACGGTGAACGGCGAGCTCTGCACGGACGAGCCGGTCTGGTTCCACGGGGGCGGCAGCCGCGCCACGCTCACGTGGGGCTCCACCTTCGAGGAGCCCACCCCTGCCACGGCGCTGATGTACACGATCGTCCGTCCGGACGGTGTGGTGGTCGATCGCTGGCCGGCTGCGATCGAGGGCGGCGTCGCGTCCCTGACGCGCGATCTTCCGGCGGACCACGACACGGTCTACACCCTCGAGACACGGCTCCGCGTCGACGGTGAGCTCGCCGAGGAACCGGTCGCGTCGTGCCGGTTCGGGATCCGGCAGCCGCCGAGCGTCTCCACGGTCCCCGTGCTGGGCGAGGAGGCCGTGTACGTGGCGGGCGAGCCGCGCGGCGGGGTCGGTGTCCCGGGCCGGTTCCTCGTGAACCACACCCGCGGGGGCGACGCCGTCACCGTCGAGTACGCGCTGACCGGGAGCACGACCCGGCCGACGGCCTGGGAGACCGTGCCGGCGCCGGGCGCAGGACCGCTGACCGTCCCCGTGGTCCCCACCGTGTCGGGGACCCGGTACCTGCACGTGCGGGGCGTCGACCGGTACGGCGTCCCCGGTCCGGTCACGCGCAGGACCCTGCGGGTCGCCGCCGCCGGCGAGGCGGAGCCGACCCCTCCTGCCGTCACCCTGGCCGACGTCGAGGACACCACCCCGGGCGACGGCCGCATCCCGGTGACGGCCACGTTGACCGAGGACCTCGGGGGCTGGCCCATGGGCGACCTCGTCGTCCTGTACCAGGGCCACGAGCTCGGTCGTGCCGCGATGACGGCACAGGCGCAGACCGTGCCCCTGGAGCAGGCACTGCTCGGGACGGGCTTCCGGGACGTGACCGTGGAGTACCGGCAGTTCGAGGGCGCCCCGCTCGTCACGACGACGGCGCGCCTCTGCGGGGGCGACTGCGCGTTCAGCGGCGGCAGGGCGACCATCACGGCGCTCGGCGGTGTCCGCCTGGACCCGAACCTCAAGGCGGAGGTCTCCGGGTTCTCGCCGGCGCCGACGTCCTACGAGTACGAGTGGCTGAGCGCGGGCAAGCTGGTCGCCACCGAGACCGACGACAACCCCTACTACCTCAGCCTGCCCCGCGACGAGAAGCACACGCTGACCCTCCGGGTGACGGCCACGGGTCCGCGGATGGTCCCGAAGACCGTCTCGACCTCTGTCGTGATCGGCGACCGGCCGGAGCCTCAGGTCTGCGCCACCGGCAAGGCCGTGGGCACCTCCTGGTCGGACAGCTACGGGTTCTGCCGGCCGCACGGCGTGGCCGAGGTCGGGGACCCGGGCAGCGGCGACGCTCTCGAGATGATCACGGCCCATCCCTGGCCGGCCGGCTACTCGTTCAGCGAGGGCGAGCCCGCGGCCGGTGACCCGATCCTGCCCGACTACTGGTTTGCGATGAAGGGCTACGTCCAGGGCCGGGGCTGGCAGGGACTGCAGCGCAAGGGCGACGTCCACTACATCGGCAGCGTGGGGGAGAACCGCCGCCTCGAGGCCTTCCGGATCGACGACGGCGGCGTGCTCGCCCCGTACTACGACGTCTGGTACCGCGCGTGGGTGCCCAAGCACGGCTGGCTCGGCTGGGCGAAGAACGGCGAGAACGCCGGGACCGTCGGGTACGGCTACCGCATCGAGGCGGTCCAGGTGCGTCTCCTGCCCCACGGCACGTCGCCCTCGGCGTCCGGCACGGGCGCGGCGCCGTTCTACGAGAAGGCGACCCAGGACCAGGTGACGGTGGAGCCCTGGATGCGCCCCGTCGGGTGGAGGAAGCTGGTGCACGGCGGCTCGACCGCCGGGCTCACCGACACCTCCCAGCGCCTCAACGCCGTCCGCGTGCACGTCAAGGGCAGGAGCGACAGCGGCAGCGTCCAGGTCGCGGCCAAGGTGGAGGGCGACGGCTGGCGGTCGTACGTCGGCGACTCCAAGGTCGCGGGCACGTTCCACGCGAGCAACCGCACGTCCGCGTACAAGATGCGGCTCACCGGGGAGATGGCGAAGCAGTACGACATCTACTACCGGGTGCACGTGGCGGGGAAGGGCTGGCTCGGCTGGGCGAGGAACGGGTCGGGTGCGGGGACGGAGTCGTACTCGTACCGGAACACCGCGGTCCAGGTGGTGCTCGTGAAGAAGGGCGAGCGCGCGCTGATGAGCGGCTACGACCGGCCGGCGTACCTGCGATGACGGTGAGCGGGGCGGCCGTCCGCCCCGCTCACCACCCGCCCGGGTTGAGCACCTTCCGGATCCGCTTCTCGCTGACCGGGCCGTCCGTCCCGAGCTGCTGGGCGAACAGCGAGACGCGCAGCTCCTCGAGCATCCAGCGCACCTCCGCGAGCTCGGTGGCGCGGGCCGCGTCCGGGGTGCCCGCGGCGTAGGCCGCCTGCGCCTTCTCGTACGCCGCGGTGACGTCGTTGATCCGCCAGGCCAGGTCGGAGTCGCGCGCCGGGTTCTCCGCCGCCTTCGTCAGCCGGTGCGAGTCCGCCCGCAGGTAGCGGGCCAGGTGCGGCAGCCGCCGCGGCGGCGTGGCCGACACGAACCCGTCGTGCACGAGGGACGCCCGGTGCTCGCGCAGGTCCTGGAGCGTGTTCAGCAGCGCGAGGCTGCTCGACGCGCGGACCTCCGCCTCGAGCGCGCGGCTCGCCGACAACGCGGCCACCACGTGCCCGACCACACGGTGCACCTCGTCCTCCAGGTGCCTGCGCACGAACGCCAGCGCCTCCGCGTACGCGGACGCCGTGCGGATCCCCGCGGCGTCCGGTCCGCCGGGCGGCGTGTCGTAGCGGGCCTCGTCCGCCGGTGTGGTCAGCGACGTGACGGCCGCGAGCTGCAGGTCCGCGACGAGCGCCTCGGTGCTCGGGTACGGCGACGCCGCCAGGGTGAGCGACTGCGTGCCCGTCCAGCGGGTCGTGATGCGTCCGGTGCCGAGCGTGGCCTCGGCCGTGAGCAGCCTCCGCACGCCCGCGGCGTGCTTCTCGGCCTGCGCGTGCTCGTCGGCCAGGATGCGCAGCGCGACGCCGACCGTGCGCGGCTGTCCCGTGACCTTCGGCGCCGGCTCCGCGACGAGTGCGGGGAAGCCGCGCACCACCATGCCCGCCCCGACGTCGGTGGACACGGACGCGGGCAGGGTGCCGCCGTCGGGCAGGCCGGAGGGCCAGGTGGTGAGGCCGGTCTGCTCGCCGACGACGCCCGCTGGCGCCGGGGCGGGGGTCCCGTCCTGCCGTGCGCCGTCCCGGCGCGCGGCCACCGCGGCGGGGGACGCGTCCTCCGGTGAGGGCCGCGGGGTACCCGCCGCCGCCCGCGCCTCGGCGAGCGCCGCACCCACGGCACCGCGCACCGCCGACCGCACGGCGGCCTCGGCGCGCGCCGCGAGCTTGCGCTGCAGCAGCACGAGGTCCTTCGACTCGTCCAGGACGACCGACGTCGCCGACGGCCCCGTGCCACGCTCCTCGACGACGCGGAACGTCACGCGCAGGTGGGCGGGCAGGCGTTCCAGGCGCTCGGCGTCCCACACCTCCGACGGCACGACGACGTCGCGCACCGCGCGCACGGCGCGCGTGAAGGCCGAGGTGAACGGCTCCGCCATGTCACCGGCGCGGGCGAGGTCCTCCCACGCGGGGCAGTTGTCGCGGATCCAGGCGACGACCTCGCGCGCGACGTCGGGCGCGGGCACGAGCTCCCGTCGCACCGCCTTGGGCAGCGACTTGATCGTCGCCACCGTCAGCTCCTCGAGCAGACCGGGCACCATCCAGTCGAACCCGTCGGGCACCACGCGCGCGAGCACCGCGACCGGGACGTGCACGGTCACGCCGTCGGCGTCGGAGCCGGGCTGGAACTGGTAGGTGAGCGGCAGCGAGAGCTCGCCCTGGGGCCACGTCTCGGGGAACGCGGCGGTGTCGACGGACGCGTCGCCGACGAGCTGCTCCATGGTGAAGGTGAGCAGGTCGGGCGTCTCGCGCCGGGCGCGCGACCACCACCGGTCGAAGTGCGCGGCCGACACCACGGAGTCGGGGACGCGCTCGTCGTAGAAGGCGAACAGGTCGTCCTCGTCCGCGACCAGGCCGCGCTGCCGCGAGCGGGCCTCGAGCTCGCCGGCCTCCTCGAGCAGGGCACGGTTGTCGTGGAAGAAGCCGTGGTGCGTGGTCCACTCGCCCTGGACCAGCGCGTGCCGCACGAACATCTCGCGCGCTGCCTCGGGGTCGACCTTCGCGTACAGCACCCGCCGGTCGGACACGATCGGCACGCCGTACAGCAGCACCTTCTCGGTGCACATCGCGGCGCCCCGCCTGGTCGACCAGTGCGGGTCGGAGTACGTGCGCCGCGCGAGCGGCCCGGCCAGCTCCTCGGCCCACTCCGGCTGGATGCGGGCGACGTCGCGTGCCCACAGCCTGCTCGTCTCCACGAGCTCGCCCGCCATGATCCACACCGGCGGCTTCTTGGACAGCGGCGACCCCGGGAAGATCGCGAACCGCGCGCCGCGCGCGCCGACGTACTCGTTGCGTGCCTGCTTCTTCGCGCGCCGCAGCGCACGCTCGCGCGCCTCGCCCCGCAGGTGCGCGACGGCGGACGCCTTGACCTCGCCCGTCTCCTGCATGCCGATCTGCGAGAGCAGACCCGCGAGCAGCGACCGGTGGATCGTGTCCTCGTCCCAGCCGTACCGGTACGACACCTGCTGCTGTGCCGAGGCGGCGTCGGCGGCGTCCGCCGCGGCCCCGACCGCGCCGACGACGAGCGGCGGCGTCGGGCGTCCGGTCATGTCCATGCCGAGCGGGCGCGCCATGTCGCGCAGCTGCGCGACGACGTCCTGCCACTCGCGCACGCGCAGGAAGTTGATGTACTCCGCCTTGCACAGCCGGCGGAACGCCGAGCCGGACAGCAGCCGCTGCTGCTCGCGCACGTACTCCCACAGGTTGAGGTAGCTGAGGAAGTCGGAGCGCGGGTCCGCGAACCGCGCGTGGAGCTGGTCGGCCTGCGCGCGCTGCTCGGCGGGGCGCTCGCGCGGGTCCTGGATGGACAGGGCGGCCGCGACGACGGCGACCTCGCGGGCCACCCCGTGCCGCGCACCCTCGATGACCATGCGGGCCAGCCGCGGGTCCATCGGGAGCTGCGCGAGCGTGCGGCCGGTCTCGGTGAGCCGCGTGACGCCGTCGACCTCCTCGAGCGCGCCGAGCTCCGTGAGCAGCTGCACGCCGTCGCGGATCGCGCGCGTGTCGGGCGCCTCGACGAAGGGGAAGCGGGCGACGTCGTCGGGCGTGCTGACGACGCCCACCGAGATCATCTGCAGCAGCACCGACGCGAGCGACGTGCGCAGGATCTCCGGCTCGGTGAACTCCGGCCGCTTCTCGAAGTCCTCCTGCGAGTACAGGCGGATCGCGATGCCGTCGGCCACGCGGCCCGAGCGCCCGCTGCGCTGGTTGGCCGAGGCCTGCGACACGGGCTCGATCGGCAGCCGCTGCACCTTGGTCTGCTTGGAGTAGCGGCTGATGCGGGCCGTGCCCGGGTCGACCACGTAGTGGATGCCCGGCACGGTCAGCGACGTCTCGGCGACGTTCGTGGCGAGCACGATGCGTCGCGCGGCGTGCGGCTGGAACACCCGGTGCTGCTCGGCGCTCGACAGCCGCGCGTACAGCGGCAGCACCTCGATGTGCTGCGGGTGCTTCGGGTCGCGCACACGCTCCTTGAAGTGCCCGGCCAGCCCGTCGGCGGCGTCGTGGATCTCCCGCTCGCCCGAGAGGAAGACGAGGATGTCGCCGTCGCCCTCCCGCAGGAGCTCCTCGCACGCGTCGATGATCCCGGTGACGAGGTCCTTCTCCTCGCCGCCGCGCGCCCGCCCCCTGGTGCGCGACGACGGCGCCCGCTCCCCGTCGCCGGTGCCCTCGTCCTCGTCCGGCGACAGCGGGCGGTAGCGGATCTCGACCGGGTAGGTGCGCCCGGAGACCTCGACGATCGGTGCCGCGTCCGGCAGGACCTCGGTGACGTACTCCGGCGCCCCGCCCCGCTCGGCGAGCGCGGCGGGGGAGAAGTGCGCGGCGAACCGCTCGGAGTCGATGGTGGCGGACGTGATGACGAGCTTGAGGTCCGGCCGCTGGGGCAGCAGCCGGGACAGGTAGCCGAGCAGGAAGTCGATGTTGAGGGACCGCTCGTGCGCCTCGTCGATGATGATCGTGTCGTAGGCCAGGAGCTGCGGGTCCCGCTGGATCTGCGCGAGCAGGATGCCGTCGGTCATCACCTTGACCAGCGTTCGCTCGCTCGACTGGTCGGTGAACCGCACCTGATAGCCCACGACGTCACCGAGCTGCGTGCCGAGCTCCTCGGCGATGCGCTCCGCGACGGTCCGCGCGGCCAGCCGCCGGGGCTGGGTGTGGCCGATCTGCCCCTGCCGGCCGCGCCCGAGCTCGAGCGCGATCTTCGGGATCTGCGTGGTCTTGCCCGAGCCGGTCTCGCCGGCGACGATCACGACCTGGTGGTCGCGGATCGCCGCCGCGATGTCCTCCCGGCGCGCCGAGACGGGCAGCTGGGCGGGATAGGTGATCTCGGGGACGTCGACGGCCGCGCGCCGGGCGGCGGCCGCCTCGAGCTGGGCGGTCGTCACACGCTGCGGGCCCTTCCCGCGCTGCGGGCCGGTCCGCCGGCGCTCGCCGCGCCGACGGGTGCGGCCCTCGCCCGCGCGACCGCGGTCGCCGTCGGACACCGGGGTGGAGGAAGGCTCGCTACTCACAACCCCCTATTCTCCCAGGCTCGGCAAGACCAATTCGCCGGGCGGGTCGCGCGGCCCCTTCCCGGCGCGGTCGGCCACCCGCATGGGGATCCCTCCCCATGTCGTGACCTGCCGGATCGGCCTAGGATCCTCCAGGCCGGGGTGACGGGCACCTCGGTCTGAGGGGGCGGTATGGCGGACAGCGCGACGGGCGGCCCGTCGGGGGCCGACGGGCCGGCATGAGCGACGCGCTCATCGCCCTCTGCGAGAACCGGATCGCCGGCCTGAGCCGCGCGCGGCAGGCGTTCGAGCAGACCGTCGCGCCGGAGCAGGTCGGCTGGCTGGTCGGTGGGCTCCGCACGGCGGCCGCCGGATGGGACGCCGTTGTCGAGCGTGGCCCCGACGGCGACCCCGTCGCACTGCGCGTCGGCGCGCGGAGCCTCCGGGACGCGGTGCCGGGCTTCGCCGCCGTGGCCGACGTCCTCGACGCCTACGCGGCGGCCCTCGAGTCCGCCCAGGCGCGGCACGCCACCGGCCTGGCACACCTGCGTGCCGCCCAGGGTGCCGCGAGCACGCTGCCGCTGGGCGCCGCGGCCCGACCGCCGGGGCCCGGGGCAGCGGGAGCGGCGACCGGCGACACGGGTGCGGAGACGACGGCCGAGGCGGCGCTCGCGGTGCTCGACGCCGCGTGCGCGGGCTACGCGGCGTGCTCGGACGCGTACGTCGCCGTGCGCGACGCCGAGCGCGCGCTCTATGCCGCGCTCGCGCACGTGCGGGTCAGGCCGCCGGTCCGCAGCACGGGCACCCGGGCCTGACCCGGACCCGCGGACCGGCGCTCGCTCAGTACGAGCAGCCGTCGAGCAGCGGCTGGAGCGCGGACTTCTCCGCGCTGTCCACGGTGAGGTCCCAGCGCGCCTTGGTGTGGATCCACATCTTGGCGTAGGCGCACCGCTTGCTCGCCAGGGGAGGCACCCACTCGGCGGGGTCCTTGTCGCTCTTGGAGCTGTTCACCTCGGCGGTCACCGCGATGAGCTGCGGCCCGGTGAGGTCGTTGGCGAAGTCCTGCCTCCGGGCCGTCGTCCACTCGCTCGCGCCCGAGTACCAGGCCTCGGCCAGGGCCACGACGTGGTCGATCGCGATGTCGGCCGGTGCCGTGCGGGTCTCGCCGTCGTACTCGCTGTACCAGCTGCCCGTTGTCGGGTAGCAGTCGCTGCCGACCTCGACGCCGTCGCCGTCGCGCTGCAGCACCGTCTCGCGCGTGGTGCACCCGTCGACGGTGATCCAGTGCGGGAAGAGGTCCCTGTCGTAGGGCGCCGACGCGCCCTCGGCGCGCACGGGGAGGGCGTCGAGCTCGGCCTGTGCCACCGCCTTGGACGGGAGGTCCGGCGGGTACGCGGCGGCGGCCGGCGCCTGGACCAGGACGAGGAGCGCGAGCAGAGCGGGCGCCACGGCCGACGCGACGAGGCGGCGGAGGCGGGCGGTGCGTCGGACGGCGTGCTGCGGCATGGGACAGACCTTCCTCGAGACTGACCGGGCGCGTTTCATGGTGGTCTCGGGTGATGACTCCCGAATGACCACGATGTGACGATAGCCAAAATTTCACCCGCTCCGGACAGTCGAAGACCCGCCCCTGGAGCGCCGGCGCGTCGGGTTCCGGTGGTGGAACCGCGCCGCGGGACGCTGTCGGAGCGGGTCTCGAGGGGCTGTGGTCAGGCGGTCGCCGTCGCGTACCCGAGCCAGTAGCCGAGGCCGACGAGGACGAGCGCGCCGAGCGTCTCCAGGATGGCGAGCGCGAGGCCCCAGCGGGCGAGCCACAGGTCGAAGCCCTCCTTGCCCGCACGCTTCACCGCGATCGCGTTGAGCACGACACCGACGAGGGGGATTGCGGCGAGGAAGAACGTGAGCAGGCTGAAGACCGTCGTCTGCGGGTCCTCTTCCTCCTCCTCGGCGGCGGGGGCGACCACGGCGGTCTCGGTGGCGGTCGTGGTCGCCACGGCGGTGCCTGCCGGAATGTCCGCCGGTGCGGCCTCCGTCGCGACGGTCCGACCCTCTGCCTGCGCCTCGGTCGTCACCTCGGCCGTCGCCTCCGCCGCGACGGGCTCGGTCACGGCCTCGGTCGTCTCCGTGGTCGTGGTCTCGTCCGGTGCCGTGGATGTCGTGGTGTCGGGCGTGGTCATGGCAGTGGTGCTCCCTGGTCGCAGCGTCTCTCGGTGAAATGTCAGGCCATATTGTGGTGTATCCGAATCGTCTTGGATACCCCGATATCAAGCCGTGACGCGCGGCAGGGCCGCCGCTCGGCGAGCGGCGGCCCTGTGGTGACCCGGCCGGCGGACCGGGCTAGGACTCAGGCCGAGACGGAGAGCGCGGCCCAGACCCCCAGGCCGACGAAGACCAGGTAGCCGACCGTGAAGACGATGGCCAGGCCGAGGCCCCACTTGGCGAGCTTGCTGTCGAAGCCGAGCTTGCCGGCCTTCGAGACCGCAATGGCCGAGATGATGATCCCGATCGGGGGCGCGACGAAGGCGAACACGAAGCCGACGATGGCCAGCGTGTTCGCCTGCGGGTCCTGGACCGCGCCCTGGGTCGCGGGGGCGGCGGGGGTCTCCGACATGGGGTCTTCCTTTCACGGCCACTGTTCCGGCCGTTCGACGGCGGGCGCGCTGGCGCCCGTGCGGACCGGGACAGTGTGGTGCATCCCGGAGTGGGTCGGAAGAGGGCATTGCGCAGTACGTCCGAATCGTTACCCTGGACGTCGGTGGTGCGTCACCCGTCGTGGCGTGCGCCCGTCCGTCGGGAGGGTGGTTTCACCGGACCGCTGAGAATTACGCCGTTCGAGTTCACCTGGACGTGATAGTCCTGGAGCAGAATTCGGAAGGGGACGTACCGCGCACGAGCACGACGCGCGCCGACCGGAGGGGGTGACGTGTGAGCAACGAGGCGACGACCGGCTCGAGGTTCTTGCGTACCCTCAGCCACTCCATACCCCGCTCGTACCGTCTCGTGGCCGCACGGGGCGGTCGACGTCGGCTGCTCCGGTCGTTCGTCACGGGCGCCCTCGCGACCGGCCTCGCGGCCGCCGTCCTGTTCACTGCCTCGGCGAGCGTGCCGGGGTCCGGCCCCGCCGGTGCCCCGGGCGAGCCGCCGATCCGGCTCTACGGGTCGGTCGAGAGCGTGCGCGTGGGCGAGACCGGGTCCGTGCCCGAGGGTGTGACGCTCGCCCAGGTCGTCGCGGTGCTCGAGCGCGCCGAGCGGATGGCGCAGGAGCAGGGCGCGGCGTTCAGCCCGACGGTCGCTCAGGCCGCCGCCGAGCTCGGCATGCTCTACACGACGTACCAGATGCAGCAGCTCGCGTTCGGCGAGAACAACGAGGGGCTGCGCGTCGAGGACGCGCCCGTGCGACGCGACGCGGGCTCCGGCTCCGGCAGGGACGGCTCCGGCAAGGACGGCTCCGGCAGGGACGGCTCCGGCAAGGACGCGGGGGACGCCGGCGCCGGCGGACGCGGCGGCTCGGACGAGGACGCCGCCGACGAGCACGACGGCTCCGAGGGTCCGGGCGGCCGCGACGAGCCCGACCCGGACCGCACGGCACCCGCGATCGAGGTGTCCAACGGCCGCGGCTCGGTGATCGACCCGCAGACGGACGACGAGCACGCCGGCTCGGCGGAGCACGACGACGCCGCTCCCGGTCACGCGGCCGGGTACGTCACCTACGACCAGGTGGTCATGGCGGCCGTGCGGCTGGCGAACATGCTGGACCCGTCCGTCCCGAACGCCCTCGTCGAGGTGGAGGGCATCACGAGGGAGGGGTTCTCGCTGCGCGAGAGCCTGCTCGACGTCGTGGCCACGTTCGGCGGGTCGACCGCGGGCTACGCCAACGGCCGCATCCCGGCGGACGTGCTCTGCCCTCTCGAGTTCGCCCCCGGCCACATGCTCCGGTGCGACGCCGCGGAGCGGCTGACCGCGCTGAGCGCCGAGTTCGAGAAGGAGTTCGGGTACCCGATCCCGATGACCGACTCCTACCGGTCCTACGAGATGCAGGTGACCCTCAAGGGGATCAAGCCGCACCTCGCCGCGATCCCCGGGACGTCGAACCACGGCTGGGGCCTCGCGGTCGACCTCGGCAACCCGATCGCCGGCGGTCACTCCCCGGAGTACGTCTGGCTGCGCCTGCACGGCCCGGACTACGGCTGGGACAACCCCTCGTGGGCCCGCCTGGACGGCGCCAAGCCGGAGCCGTGGCACTTCGAGTTCTTCGCGGCCGGGTCGATCCCGAACCGCGCCATCGACCCGTCCGACGTCGGTACCTGGACGCCGAACGACCCGGACGACACGTCGACCCCGCACTACAAGCCGCCGTACAAGCCGAAGCCGAACGACGACAAGGCCACGCCGGGCAAGCCAGGCGACACGCCGCCGTCGCAGAAGCCGACCAACCCGAAGCCCAGGCCGACGCCGAGCAAGCCGACGAAGCCGCCCGTGACGACCGAGCCGTCCACACCGCCGGCGACGGACGACCCGGAGCCGGACCCGTCGCCGACGGCCCCGGAGCCGAGCCCGTCGCCGAGCGACCCGGGGCCGAGCCCCTCGCCGACGGATCCGACGGATCCGGAGCCGAGCCCGTCGCCGAGCGATCCGGAGTGCGCCGACGACGGGACCGAGCCCGGTACCGAGCCCGGCGAGGCCGAGGGTGAGACCGGCTCCGCATCGACCGGCACGGCCGCGCCGGGCCAGGCCGGTACGGGGCAGCCGAGCACCGACGGATCCGAGACGGGCGAGCCTGGCACGGACGAGCCCGGTACCGGTGAGGAGAATGACCCCTGCCCGCCGGAGGGCGACACGGGCCAGGAGGGCGAGAAGTCCTCGGCCGACACGGCGTCCGGCATCGCAGCCAAGCAGCCCGACGACGACGAGCTCGCCGTCGTCGACGACGAGGACTGAACGAGGACGTGACGACAGAGCCGAACCCGACCGAACAGCTTCCCGGCGATCCCGAGCGCTTCCTGCGCAACGGCCGGCTCGAGGGGATGCCGCGGCGCTGGCGCGACAAGCTCGCGGTGACGCGCTACCTGGCGGCCCGGGCGATGCCGGTGCTGCTCGAGCCGTTCACGGAGCGGGAGCTGACCGACCGCCTGAGCGAGCTGGCGCAGGATCCGGCAGGCTTGCGTCGTGCGATGGTGGACCAGGGGCTGGTGCAGCGCACGCGGGACGGCGCCGAGTACTGGCGCACGGAGCGCACCGAGTACGACCACCCCTGACGGGTCTTGACCATATGTCGAGACAACGAACACCCGCGATTTCGGGATAGGGAACGGCATGAGCGAGGAACGAGCGGTGGCCGCCCTGCGCGCGGCCGGCATCCCGTTCGAGATGACGCGCCACGACGCGGTGGGCAGTCTCGCGGAGGCCGCGGCGGCGCGCGGCGTCGAGCCGGGCAGGCTGATCAAGACCATCGTCGTGCGCCGCGGCGAGGGCGACTACCTGTTCGTGCTCGTGCCGGGGGACCGGCAGATCTCGTGGCCCAGGCTGCGCGCGCTGCTCGGCGTGTCGCGCCTGTCCATGCCGAGCAAGGAGGTCGCGTTCGAGGTCACGGGCTACGAGCGGGGAACCATCACGCCCTTCGGGGCGTTGCACAGGTGGCCCGTCGTCGCGGACTCCCGGCTCAGCGAGCCGGGGCCCGTGTCGATCGGTGGGGGCGCCCACGGCGTGGGCGCCACCGTCGACGCCGTGGACCTCACGACGGCGCTCGACGCCACGGTCGCGGACGTGACCGACCCTGTCTGAGCCGCCTCGGGCGGGTGGCCGGCCGGGTCCGCGGCTACCCGCAGGGGCGGAGTTCTCCGCCGCGCAACGTGACCGTAACGCCTGGGGGGTGGACGGAAGCCCAGTGCCGGGTGAACACTCGCCATAGGCAATTCTTGCCCCTTCTCCCCAGAGAGGGGACAGAGCGAACCAAGAAGTGTCCAAGTGAGCGCCCCCCAGCACGTGCCAGCCAGAGTGACCTGAAGACCACGAAGCAGAGGCCCGACCACTGCAGGACGGAGCGATTGACCCCATGGACCCTCTCCCGTCAGACGCCGTGCAGGACGTCGAACCCGACCGCGCGGGTTCCGGCATCTCCTGCCGCACCACCTACGAGGGCACGGTGGTGACCCTCTGGGGTGACATCGACGCGCTGCTGCGCGAGAACGCGAGCGCCGCGATGGCGACGCTCGCCGCACGACCCGATCCCGACCCCGTCATCGTCGACGCCCGGGACGTCACGTTCATCGACTCCTCGGGGGTCGCCTTCATCCTCCAGGTGTTCGTCCTGGGCGAGGAGACGGGTTCGCCCGTGCTCCTGCGCGAGCCGTCGGACGTCGTCATGGAGGTGCTCGACATGGTCGGCATCAGCCAGCGGATCCCCGTGGTCCGCAACGCGACGGCAACCGCGTAGCGGACCGCTGCACGAGCCGGACCGTCCGGGGTGGCACCCTGGTCCGGTGAAGAACTGGGCCGCGAACCTCACCTACTCCTCCGTGCGCGTCGAGCGTCCCCGGACCGTCGCGGAGCTCGCCGGCATCGTCGCCGGCGAGCCCCGCGTCCGGGCGCTCGGGTCGCGCCACTCGTTCAGTGACGTCGCCGACACGACGGGCGTGCACGTGCAGCTCGACCGGCTCGACGACGGCCGCCCGCCCCTCGAGGTCGACCCGGTCACCGGTGTGGCGTCGGTCCGCGCGGGTCTGCGGTACGGCGAGCTGGCCCCCGCGCTGCACGCCGAGGGCCGCGCCCTCGCCGCGATGGCGTCCCTGCCCCACATCTCCGTCGCGGGCGCGGTCGCGACCGGCACCCACGGGTCGGGCGACGGCACGCGGTCGCTCGCGGGCGACGTCGTCGGCGTCGAGCTGGTGACCACCGGGGGCGAGACGCTGACCCTGCGCCGCGGCGACGCGGACTTCCCGGGTGCGGTGGTGGCGCTCGGCGCCCTCGGCGTCGTGACGCGGGTCGAGCTGGCCACGGCGCCGGCGTTCGACGTGCGGCAGGACGTCTTCACGGGCCTGTCGTGGGACGCGCTCGTCGAGAACCTCGACGCCGTCATGGGCAGCGCGTACTCGGTGAGCGTCTTCACGAGCTGGTACGAGCCGGACGTGCGCCTGGTCTGGTGCAAGTCGCGCGTGGAGGACGGCGTGGGCGCGGCGCCGACGCTCCCTGCCGAGCTCGGGGCGTCGCCGGCGACCCGTGCGATGCACCCGCTGCCCGACGTCGCCGCCGTCGCGTGCACGGAGCAGGGCGGGGTGCCGGGGCCGTGGTTCGAGCGGCTGCCGCACTTCCGGCTGGACTTCACGCCGTCGCTGGGCGAGGAGCTGCAGTCCGAGTACCTCCTGCCGCGGGCGGCGGGCCCCGACGCCGTCCGCGCCGTGCGGGCGCTGGGCGACCGGGTCGGCCCGCTGCTGCTGACCTCGGAGATCCGCACCGTGGCGGGCGACGACCAGTGGCTGAGCACCGCGGGGGAGGACAGCCTGGCGCTGCACTTCACGTGGCGGCAGGACTGGCCGGCCGTCCGCGCGGTGCTGCCGGAGCTCGAGGCGGCGCTGCTGCCGCTCGGCGCGCGTCCGCACTGGGGCAAGCTGTTCACGGTCCCCGTGACCGACCTGCCCGCGCTCTACCCGCGGTTCGGTGACTTCGCCGCGCTGGCCGCACGTCTTGACCCGAAGGGGGCGTTCCGGGGCGGTTATGTGGGGCAGCTCCTGGCGGGATGACGCCACACCGGTGAGACAGGCTCGCCTTTTGGGTGGATTTCCCTCAGGATCAGGACCATGAGCGACGCGCGAAGCACGACCGCGGAGCCCGCGAAGCGTGAGGAGTTCAGCGGGCAGCTGGGCTTCATCCTGTCCGCGGTGGGGTCCGCCGTGGGGCTGGGCAACATCTGGCGCTTCCCGGGAGTGGCCTACGAGAACGGCGGGGGCGCCTTCATCGTGCCCTACCTCGTGGCGCTGCTGACGGCGGGTATCCCCATCCTGTTCCTCGACTACGCGGTCGGGCACCGGTTCCGCGGCTCGGCGCCGCTCGCCCTCCGCCGCGTCAAGCGGTGGCTCGAGAGCCTCGGCTGGTTCCAGGTGGCGATCTGCTTCGCCATCGCCGTGTACTACGCGGTGATCATCGCGTGGGCGCTGAGCTACTTCGTGTACTCGTTCGGCCTGCAGTGGGGCGACGACACGGCCGGGTTCTTCACGGGCACCTACCTCCAGCTCGCCGACGTCGGCGGGGCCGACCCGTGGTTCACGCTCGACTTCGTGCCCGCCGTGCTCATCCCGCTCGTGCTGGTGTGGGTCGCGGTGGTCGTCGTCCTGGCGGCCCGCGTGGCCAAGGGCCTGGAGAAGGTCAACGTCGTCTTCATGCCGCTGCTGCTGCTCGCCTTCGGCACGCTCGTGGTGCGGGCGCTGTTCCTGCCGGGCGCCGCCGATGGCCTCGACGCGCTGTTCACGCCGAACTGGGGCGCGATGCTCGACCCCAACGTGTGGATCGCGGCCTACAGCCAGATCTTCTTCTCGCTGTCCATCGCCTTCGGCATCATGATCACCTACGCGTCCTACCGGAAGCGCCGCGCCAACCTGACGTCGCCCGGCTTCGTCGTGGCGTTCGCCAACTCGGGCTTCGAGGTCTTCGCGGGGCTCGGCGTGTTCGCCGCCCTCGGCTTCCTCGCCCACGAGCAGGGCGTCGCCGTCGCCGAGCTCGAAGGCCTCTCGGGGCCGATCCTCGCGTTCGTCACCTTCCCGGCGATCGTCTCGCAGATGCCGGTCGGCTGGCTGTTCGGCGCGCTGTTCTTCGGGTCGCTGGTGATGGCCGGGTTCACCTCGCTGCTGTCGATCCTCCAGGTGGTGTCGGCGTCGTTCCAGGAGAAGTTCGGCTGGACACGGCGGCAGGCCTCGGTCCGCATCGGCGTCGTGGCCGGCGTGCTGTCGGTGGGGGCCTTCTCCACGACGACGGGCCTCATCGCCCTCGACACCGTGGACCAGTGGGCGAACAACATCGGCATCGTGGCGTCCGCCGTCGTCACCACGGTCGTGATCGGCTGGGTCCTGCGGCGCACCGAGGAGATGCGGTTCCACCTCAACGGGGTGTCGACCATCCCGGTCGGGCGCTGGTGGTCGTTCTGCATCGTGGTGCTCGGCCCCGTCGTGCTCACGGCCATGCTCGTCTCGCGCATCGTCACCCTGATCACCGAGGGCTACGAGGGCTACGCGTCCTGGTACCTCGCCGTCATGGGCTGGGGCGTCGTCGCCCTGTTCGTCGTCGCGGCGCTGGTGCTGAGCCGGATGCGCTGGCGCGTCGCCCCCGACGACTTCGTCGCCTGGCCCACCTACGGAGGTAAGTCATGAGTGGAGCCGCCGTCGCCCTCCTGGTCGTCGCGCTCGTCGTCGTGTGGGGCGGGCTCGCCGCGAGCATCGTGGCCCTCGTCCGGCGCCCCGAGCGCACGTCCTACCCGCACGGCTGGGAGCACGAGGGCGGTCCCGAGGACCGCCCGGACGAGCCGGTCGAGCACGACACCTGACGGGCGCCCAGGCCTGCGCGGACACCGCCACGGCGTCTGCGCAGGCCAGCGCTTGGCGCGGGGGTGAAAAAACGAAAACGTTACCGGATGTCACAATGTGATATAGGTCTCGAAACAATGGGTTTACGTCAGAGCATCCTCACGGTTGGGTGAGACTCGAATCGAGGCGCCTCGTGCGCCGTCGGGTCCTCTGCTCCCCTGATGACAGAGATCTGCCGGGTCGCTGAGGGCCTCGTGAGACGTCACACGACGTTCCGCACGACGTTCAGCACCCGACCAGGAGACCCCTGATGCGTAGGCTTCCCGCCCTGACCGCCACGGCAGCGCTCGCCGCGGCCACCCTCGTCCTCACCGCGTGCACCGACGCGTCGCAGCAGCCGTCCGGCGGATCGACCGGTGGCTCGGACGACGCGAGCGCCGCCGCGTCCTTCGACCCCTCGACCGTCGGGGCCGACGAGGAGATCGCCGCGCTGCTGCCCGAGGAGATCGCCGAGAAGGGCACGCTGGCCGTCGGCTCCAACACGGAGTACGCCCCCGCCGAGTTCATCGACGCCGACGGCACCACGCCGGTCGGCTTCGACATCGACACGATCCACGCGGTGGCCGCGGTGCTGGGCCTCGAGGCGGACATCCAGTCGGCCGCGTTCGACGGCATCATCCCCGCGATCGGTACCAAGTACGACGTCGGCATCTCGTCGTTCACCATCACGGACGAGCGCACCGAGCAGGCGAACATGATCAGCTACGCCGTCGCCGGCTCGCAGTTCGGCGTCGCGGCGGGCAACCCCGAGGACTTCGACCCCGAGAACCTCTGCGGCACGACGGTCGGCGTGCAGACCTCGACCATCCAGGACGAGGAGCTCGCCGACATCTCGGAGCAGTGCGAGGAGGACGGCGAGGAGCCGGTCGACGTCGTGCGCTACGAGTCGCAGGCCGACGTCACGACCAACCTCGTGGGCGGCAAGCTGCAGGCCATGTACGCCGACTCGCCCGTGACCGCCTACGCGATCGAGCAGACCGGCGGCGAGGTCGAGACGATCGGCGAGATCCGCGACGCCGCGCCGTACGGCATCGTCGTGTCGCAGGACGACGACGAGCTCACCGAGGCCGTCCAGGCCGCGGTGCAGAAGCTGATCGACGACGGGACGCTGGAGGAGATCTTCGCCGGCTGGGGCAGCTCGGAGCCGGTCGTCGACGAGGCGGAGCTGAACCCGGCCGAGTGAGCCGCTCGGTGACCCACCGGGGTGCACGGCACCCGCGGTCCGCACGCCGTGCGATCGCGGGTACCGTGCACTCAGCTTTTCCGCCGACCTCCGACGAAAGGACTGGGTGACGTGACGACGCAGACGTCGCCGCCGGGCAACGACCCCGTGCCCAACCGCATCCACGCGCGGCCCGTGCCGCGTCCCGGCCGGCTCGTCGCGGCCGCCGTCGTGCTGGTGCTCGCCGCCATGGTGGCCAACGCGCTGGTCACGAACGACAACTTCCGCTGGGACGTGGTGTGGCTGTACCTGCGCGACGTCGTGGTGGTCCGCGGCGTCATGTGGACGCTGATCCTGACGTTCGGCTCGATGGCCATCGCCGTCGTGCTGGCGATCACGCTCGCAATCATGCGCCGCTCCGACAACCCGGTGATGCGCTGGGTGAGCTGGGCATGGATCTGGTTCTTCCGCGGTACCCCGATCTACACGCAGCTCATCTTCTGGGGCCTCCTCGCGGTGCTGTACCCGCGGCTGTCCCTCGGCATCCCGTTCGGCCCGGAGTTCTTCACGTTCCGCACCGACGACGTGATCACCGCGTTCTGGGCCGCGCTGCTCGGCCTGGCGTTCAACGAGTCGGCGTACCTCGCCGAGATCGTGCGCGCGGGCCTCACGTCCGTCGACCCCGGCCAGGCCGAGGCCGCCAAGGCGCTGGGCATGAAGGACGGCAAGATCATGCGCCGCGTGATCCTGCCGCAGGCCATGCGCGTCATCGTGCCGCCGACCGGCAACGAGACCATCTCCATGCTCAAGACGACCTCCCTCGTCGTGGCCGTGCCGTTCACGCTGGAGCTGCAGTTCGCGACCTCCGCCATGGGCAACCGGCAGTTCCTGCCCATCCCGTTCCTCGTCATCGCGGCGATCTGGTACCTGCTCATCACGTCGATCCTCATGGTCGGCCAGCACTACCTCGAGCAGTACTACGGCCGCGGGTTCGGCACGGCGACGGGCCGCAGGGGCCGGGGCAAGGGTCCGGGCGGCCGGCAGGCGGCCATCGCCGCGTCGGGCACGGTCACGGTCGATCTCGCCAAGGAGGTGACGCCATGAGCGCCACGGACACGGACGCACCGGACACCGGTGCCGCGCAGGACACCATGGTCGCGGTACGGCAGGTGCACAAGGTCTTCGGGCACGGGCACGACGCCGTGCACGTGCTCAAGGGTGTCGACCTCGACGTCGCACGGGGCTCGGTCACCGTGATCCTCGGCCCCTCCGGGTCCGGCAAGTCGACGCTGCTGCGCTGCGTGAACGAGCTCGAGGAGATCACGGGCGGCTCGGTCGTCGTCGACGGCGAGCTCATGGGCTACCGGGAGGACGCCAAGGGCGTGCTGCACCGGCTGCACCCCAAGGTCGTGGCGCGGCAGCGCTCGCGCATCGGCATGGTGTTCCAGCGCTTCCACCTGTTCCCGCACATGACGGCGCTCGAGAACGTCATGGAGGCTCCCGTGCAGGTCAAGGGGCTGTCGAAGCGCGAGGCGCGGCAGCGGGCGCTCGAGCTCATCGAGCGGGTGGGCCTGGCCGACCGGGCCGACCACTACCCGGCGCAGCTCTCCGGCGGTCAGCAGCAGCGTGTGGCGATCGCCCGGGCCCTGGCCATGGACCCCGAGCTCATGCTGTTCGACGAGCCGACCTCGGCCCTCGACCCCGAGCTCGTGGGCGAGGTGCTCGCCGTGATGCGGGACCTCGCGCGCTCGGGCATGACCATGATCGTGGTCACGCACGAGATCGGCTTCGCCCGCGAGGTGGCCGACCACGTCGTGTTCATGGACGACGGCGTCATCGTCGAGGCGGGCCCGCCGGAGAGGGTCCTGGACGACCCGCAGCACGAGCGCACGAAGAACTTCCTCTCGCACGTTCTCTGACGCAGACAACCTCCCGCCGCTCGGCTGCGTCTAGGGTGCATGACGCAGACGACGCGGCGCGGGGTGCGCCGCAGGCCGGGGTGGTCCGCCGGTCCGGGGCGGAGCGCGGCATGAGCGAGGTGGCGGTGGGGCAGCAGGTGCAACCGAGGAGCGGCGAGATCGCCGTCATCCGCAGCGGTGTCGACCCGGTCGCCGACTTCACGGCGTTCGCCCAGACCAGCACGGCGGCTCTGTACCGGATCGCCTACCTGCTGTGCGGCGACCCGCACCGTGCGCAGGACCTGGTCCAGCTCGCCCTGGAACGCACCTACAAGGCCTGGCGCAAGGTCGGCGACGGTGACCCGTTCGCCTACGCGCGCCGCGTGCTCGCGACGGCCCGCATCGACACGTGGCGCCGCACCCGCCGGGAGGTGCTCACCGACGACCCGGGCGCCGCCGTCGGCCACCGCTCGTCGCCGGGCTCCGACGCCGGGCTCGCCGACCGCGACCGCCTCGTGCGGGCGCTCATGGCCCTGTCGGTCAAGCAGCGCCGCGTCGTGGTGCTGCGCTACCTGCTGGACCGCTCGGAGGCGGAGACGGCCGCGGAGCTCGGCATCTCGGCGGGCACCGTGAAGTCCACCGCCTCACGCGCCCTCGCGCGCCTGCGCGCGATCGTGGCCGACGGCGAGGGAGGTCGATCATGAACGTGCACGACATCAACGCGAAGAAGGACGCGGCCATGCTGGCGGACCTGCGTGCCGCCAGCACGGCCATCGAGCCACCGGCCTCGCTGGACGCGACCACCATGGCCGTGCGTGCGGTCCGCACCGTGCGACGCCGCCGCCTCGTGACGGCCGTGACGGCGGGGGCGGCGGCGCTCGCCGTCCTGGGAGCAGGCCTCGGCGCCGCCTCGACGATCCTCGGGGAGCGGCAGCCCCTGCCCGGCACCGACCGCACGGCGACGCGCTCGGCACCGACCGACGGATCGTCCCCGGGCGAACCGAGCCCGTCGCCGTCGTCGTCCGCGACGGAGCCGACCCGCTACCTGCGGACCGGCGACGGCGAGCTGCCCGTCCTGCCCGGCGTCGAGCGCGGGGTCGTGGAGGAGGGCGGCCACACGCCGTACATCCTCGGCGGCCTCTGGTACGAGGTGCCAGGGGGCGGCTGGATCGCGGTGGGCGACGTCAACGCGGGAGGTGTGGCCGGCTGGCTGTCCCCGGACCACCCGCGGGCCGGCGGGCTCGGCGAGGACGGGACCATCGACGACATGGACGCCACGATCGAGCTCCGCAACGTGTTCGACGTCGCGGACTGGACCGTGCCCGCCCGGGACTCGGGCGCGACGACGCTCGACATCGAGGGCGCGGACCTCGTCGTCATCGAGCAGCACGAGCCCGAGGACGGCGTGCGCCCGGCGACCGTCCGGGTCCGCGCGGGCGACGAGGGCTGGGTGATCGACACCCGGTTCACGGCGGACGAGCAGGGCGAGTCCATGCTGCGGGACTTCGTCGGCAACCTGTGGCTCGAGGACGCGGGCGCGCCCGACTGGTTCCAGCCCGAGTTCTCGACGCCGGTGCTCGACGCGATCGAGCACAGCGTGCCCGACGGCTGGACCGAGACCGAGCACAACGGGCTGCGGTTCGCCGTGCCGCCGGGCTGGACGAGCGAGCCGACCGAGGGTGAGTTCTCCCCGGGCGTCGAGTGGACCGGCCCGACGGTCACGCACGTGGACGAGAACGTCGGGGCGCCCCTGCCCGGTGACCCGGCGGGCGTGCCGTCGGACCTGCCGGCGACCGAGCCGCAGGACGTCGAGTGGCACGAGCGGGTCTACGTGCAGGGCGGCAAGCCGGGCGGCAGCTGGTGGACCCGGAGCATGTCCGAGCCGCAGTCCCAGATGATCGACGTGCCCGGCGCCGACTACGCCGAGGTGCTGCCCACGGTCCACAACACGGCCGGCGAGCCCGACTACTACTGGGTGGACATCTACCTGCACCAGGAGGACCGGGGCGAGAACCTGTTCCTCGTGGTCGAGTTCGACGGGACGGAGCAGGGCCTGCGGGACCTGCACGCGTTCCTGGGGTCGCTCGACTTCCGCCGCTGACCCGCGGGTCCGCACGGCCCGGCCGGGCCGAGGGGAACATCCGGAAAATTGGATGGAACCTTCACCCCCGCCGGGCCGTGTTCCGTTCGTGACAGTCACGAGTCCGCGCCCACTGGCGCCGCAACCGCGGGTCCACCGACCCGTGGTGCTGCGCGTCGTGCGCGCCGACTCCAGCTCTGCGGACGACCTGGAGACCGTGACCACCCAGCAGAACACCCCAGACTCCCCATCCACCTCGACCCCCCGCTCCGCGTCCGCGACGGCGGACCCGGAGACCCAAGCCCCCACCACGCGCCCGCTGACGGTCGTCCGAGGTGGGGCCGGCGACGCCGATGACGTAGCCTCGCTCCCCGTGCGGACAGACCGGCCCCGTGCCACTCACGCGCGCAGGAACGCGGCGGCCTCGAAGAACGACGAGTTCACCGCGTTCATGCGAGAGGCCAAGGATCCCCTCCACCGGATGGCCTTCCTCCTCAGCGGTGACGCCCACCGCGCAGAGGAGCTCACCCAGCAGACCTTCGAGCGGTGCTACCGGCACTGGCACAAGGCCCGCCAGGGCGACCCGCTCGTCTACGCCCGCCGCGTGCTCGCCAACCTGCGCATCGACACCTGGCGCCGCACGCGGCGCGAGATCCTCACCGGTCCGGACGAGCTGCCGCAGGACCACGTCGCCGCGCCGCGCTCCGCGCGCACGCCCACCCGCACGGTGGACGACCGGGACGCCGTCGTCCGTGCCCTCCTGCGGCTCCCGGTGAAGCAGCGCCGCGTCGTGGTGCTGCGCCACCTCCTGGACCTGTCCGAGTCGGAGGTCTCGAGCGAGCTCGGGATCCCCCTCGGGACCGTGAAGTCCACGGCCTCGCGCGGCCTCGCCCACCTGCGCACGATCCTCGACATCGACGCCCCGGGCGGAACCCGATGACCACGAACCACTCCGACGACGACTTCGTCACGCGCCTGCGCGAGTCCGCGCACGCGGCGGTCCCTGCGTCGACGCTGGACCTCGACGGTGTGCTGCGGTCGAGCCGGCGCAAGCACACGGTGCGCCGGACCGGTGTGACGGTGGCCTCCACCCTGGCGCTCGCGACGGCGGGTGCGGGCGTGGCGGGCGCGCTCCCGGGCATCCCGGGGCTGTGGCCCAGCACGCAGGTGGAGGTGTCGCCGAGCGCGGAGCCGCCGATGCTCCTCGAGGACGGCGACCTCGACGTCGAGCGGCCCGTGCCCTCGCCGACCGACCTCCCGTCCGGTGAGCCCGAGGCGCAGGCGGTGTACCTGGTGCCCGGCGTCCAGTCGGTGGTGCGGCCCGCGACCTACCGCGTCGACCGCGACACCGTGGTGCTCGATCTCGGCCTGCCCGCGGGCGACGGCCTGCGGTACCTCGCCGTGGTGACCCTCGCGACGATCGACGGCCGCCACAGCGCGACCGACCTCGAGCTCGTCGCGGGCGGCGACACGGCGCTCCAGAACCTCCGCGAGGGCAACCTCGGCGGCACGCTGCTGTGGCGCGGCGTGACCTCGGACGCGATGGTCCTGCCCGCCGACGGCGGGCCGGCCCTCGTGTTCGGCTTCTCGTCCGCAGCGACGGACGGGGAGCAGCACCTCGTCTTCGACGATCCGCAGACCGGTGGTGCCGCGGGCGCGCAGGGGGCGCCCGCGTCACCGGGTGACGAGCCCGCTCCGGGGTCGTCGCTCCCGGTCACGCCGTTCGACGTGCTCGGCGACGGCAGCGTCTGGATGCGGGTGCTGCAGGTGGACCGCGCGACGGCGGAGCCGCGCGGCTTCGTCTACGCGGAGCGGGGGACCTGGAGCGCCTCCTGGTGCCGCACCACGTCGCCGGACTGCGCGGTGGTGCACGACGCCGCCAAGGAGTCGGTGAGCGAGCCGGAGCCTGTCGCGCCGGCGCCCGTGGTCGCGGAGCTCGCCCCGATGCTGGTCGAGGACGCCGAGGCGAACGAGGTCCCCGCCATGGAGACCTGTGTCGCGCAGCGGACCGGCACCGGCTGGACCGCCCCGCCAGAGCTGTCCGGCACGGCGTTCTGGAAGGCGCCCGACGGCGTGGACCCGGCGGTGTGGCGCCTGTGCCTCATCGATCTGAGCGAGGCGCTGCAGCTGGCCGCGACCGGCGAGGTCCAGCCCGACGGCGCGGTCTCGCCGCGCCCGGGAACGCCCGAGCCGTCGCCGAGCGAGACGTCCGAGGAGAGCGACAGCGACCCGCTGGGCCTCGGGGCCCTCCTGGAGGGCCTCTTCGGCGGATAAAGACTTCCCGGCCCACGTCTCGTCTGGGGAGATGGCGTGGGCCGGGAACACACGAGCGGGCCGAGACAGAGTCTGGGGATCTGTCTCGGCCCGCTCCTTTCTCGTGGACGGCCCCCGGTGCCCGGCGTCCCGCGCCTGCTACTCGCCGTCCTCGCAGGCCATGCCGTTGCCGTTGCGGTCGAGGTGCGGCAGGTAGCCGGGCTGGCCCGCGGCGAGCGGGGCGGCGCCGGCCGCACGGACCGCGTCGCAGTTCCAGTAGAAGACCGTCCCGGGGCCGTTGCCGCCCCCGTTGCCGCGGTCGTCGTCCTCCCGCTCCCGCTCCTGCTCCTGCTGCTGCTGGGCGAGCTGCTCCTCCTGCTGCTTGAGGGCCTTCTCGCGCTCCTCGAGCTTGGCCTCGCGCTCGCCGAGCGCCTGCTCCCGGGCGGCGACCTCGTCCCGCTGCGTGTCGACGCGCGACTGCTGGGCCTCGACGTCCGCGAGCTGTTCGTCGATGCCCGCCTGGGCGGTGCGGGCGTCCGCGATCGCCTGGTTGGCGTCGGCCTGCTGGCCCGCGGTCACCACGACGCCGATGATGACGCCGAGGGCGAGCGCGGCGACACCGATCGCGGCCATCAGCCCCACGCCGGGACCACGCGAACCGCTCCTGCCGCCAGGCCGGCCGGCCGACGGCGGTGCGACGGCGGGCACCGGGCCACGAGGCCCCTGCCGACCGGCGGGCCGGTCGGTGTGGTGGTTGGCGTCGTCGATGCTCAGCGGACCGGGGCCCTGCTGGGCCGGCGCCGTCGCGGAGGGCTTGGTGCCGAGGTTCTTCAGCGCGGCGAGCACGCCGGAAGCAGGCTTGCGCGCCGTCTCGGGCGGTGCGGGCGGGGGCGGCGGTGCGCCCGGGGTGCCGTGCTGCGGCGGGTACGCCGGCTGCGGGCCCGAGCCAGGCCGGACCGGCGGTGCGCTGATCGGCGCCAGGGTCATGGTGGCGCCCAGCGCGTCGGCGGAGCCGGGCGCCGGAGCTCCTGGCGGCACGGCGGTGGGTCCGGAGGTCGGCCCTGAGGTCGGTCCGGCGGTCGGTCCCGAGACCGGCACGGCGGTCGGTCCGGGCGGCGGACCGGGAGGGCTCGCGAGTCCGGCGGGCGCCAGGGAGGCGGGCCGGGCGGGCGGTGCGTCGACGACCTGGATCGCGACGGTGCGCGTGTCCGCGTCCGCGCCGGGGGCCGCGGGGGGAGCGGAGCCGGGGGCCGGTGGTCCGGGGGGAGGGGCGGTGCGGTCGGCGCCGCCCGGCTGGGGGGTGTCGACCCAGTACTCCCACCCCGGCGGGGCCGGGGGCCACGAGGGGTCGGGGGTCCACGCGGAGTCGGGTCGGAATCCCGGGGGCACCTGCCAACCCGGAGGCGGGTTGAAGCGCACGGGCATGGTTGCTCCTTCGGTACGGTCGGCCCCACTATCGGCCATCCGGCCGGGTCGGCGCTAGAACGGGAGGTCGAATCGGGCATATCGACCGGCTGACCGACCGACACTAGCGTGCCCGTGTCAGAGGTCGCTGGTAGACCTGGGTCATGTTCCTCCTGGAGCGTGACGACGCAGGCACCCTGGTGTACTCGGCGAGCGACCTCGTGACCGCCGGCGAGTGCGAGTTCCGCCTGCTGCGGCGCCTCGACGAGCTGCTGGGTCGCGCCCCGCGCCGGCCGCGCGAGGAGGACGCGATGCTGGCCCGCACAGCGGCCCTCGGCGAGGCGCACGAGCAGCGTGTGCTCGACGGGTACCTGCGTGCGCACGGTCGCGCGACGCCCGGCCGGGCCGGCGGGGTGGTCGAGGTGACGCCTGCCCGGCGCATGTCCGCCACCGACCTCGCCGACGCGCACGCCCGGACGCTCGCCGCCCTGGAGCAGGGGGCCGACGTCGTGTACCAGGCCTCGTTCTTCGACGGCAGGTTCCACGGCCGGGCCGACTTCCTGGTGCGCGACGCGACGTCCGGGGGGCTCCGCTACGCGGTGCACGACGCCAAGCTCGCGCGGCGCACCAAGGTGCGCGCGCTGCTGCAGCTCGCCGCCTACGCCGACCAGCTCGTGGCGGCTCGCGTCGACCCGACCGACCAGGTGCACCTCGTGCTCGGCACGGGGGAGACCACGTCCCACCGCCTGGCCGACCTGCTGCCGGTCTTCCGCCGCAGACGGGCCCGCCTGCTCGAGCTGCTCGACACCCACGTGGCGGACGACGGCCCGGTGCGCTGGGGCGGCGACCGGTACCAGGCGTGCGGCCGCCTGCGCGACTGCCCGGACTGTGCCGAGGCCGCCGCAGCGAGCCGCGACGTGCTGCTGGTCGGCGGGGTGTACGAGCCGCAGCGGGTGCGGTTGGCGGCCGCAGGCCTCACGACCATCGACGCGCTGGCGGCCGCGCAGGATCCGCCCGAGGGAATGGCCGCGGGCCGCTTCGAGGGCCTGCGTGCCCAGGCGCGCCTCCAGCTCGGCCTGGACGACGGCGACGGGTCGGTGCCGCTCGACCACCTTCCCGAGGGCGCGGACCCGGACGGCCCGGACGCGCGGCTGCGGTGGCAGCTCGTCGCGACCGACGCGATCGACCACCTGCCGGCGCCGAGCCCCGGGGACATCTTCTTCGACTTCGAGGGTGACCCGCTGTGGGAGGCGCCGCGCCTGCCCGGGGACGAGCGGGCACCCGCGACCGGCCTCGACTACCTGTTCGGCTGGGTCGAGCGACCCGGCCCGCAGGACCCGGCGCCCCCGTTCCACGGGCTGTGGGCGGACGACCTGGCGGGCGAGCGGGACGCCCTGGTCCGCTTCGTCGACCATCTGACCCGGCGCCGGGCCGTCTACCCGGACCTGCACGTCTACCACTACGCCGCCTACGAGAAGACCCACCTGCTGTCCATCGCGGCGCGGCACGGCGTCTACGAGGACGAGGTGGACCAGCTGCTGCGTGACGGCGTGCTCGTGGACCTGTACGCCGTGGTGCGCGCGTGCCTGCGGATCTCCGACCGGTCGAGGTCCATCAAGAAGCTCGAACCGCTCTACATGCAGGACGACCCGGCCCGCGCGGGCGTCACGAGCGCGACGGCGTCGGTCACGGAGTACGCCGAGTACGCGAAGCTCGCCGCCGAGGGCGACGAGCGGGCCCGCGCCCTCCGGCAGCGGATCCTGGACTACAACGAGTACGACTGCCGCTCGACGCTCCGGCTGCTGGACTGGCTGCGCGCGGCGCGGGCCCGGGTCGGGTCGGTGCCGGCCGCGCGAGCGGACGCGGCAGGAGGCGTCGACGGCGCGGCGCGAGCCGCGGCGCGGGTGCCCATCGAGGCGTCCACCGCGGTGCCGGACGCGAGAGCCGAGTCCGCGGCCGCGCGGGCCGCCGCCCGCCGGGAGGCGCGCGATCGGCGGCTCGCGCTCGGCGCAGAGATCGCGGAGCGGGTGGGCGAGAACCGCGGCACCCGGTCGCCGGAGACCCAGGCGCTGGCGCTGCTGGGCGCTGCCGTCGGGTACTACCAGCGCGAGATGAAGCCGTTCTGGCAGGAGCACTACGCGCGGCTCGAGCTCCCGCTGGACGAGTGGCCCGGCCGGCGGTCGACGTTCCACGTGGAACAGTCACGCGTGCTGCGGGACTGGGCGGTCGTGGGCCGCGACCGCCTCGCGTCACGCGACCTCGAGCTCGTGGGCCGCATGCTCGACGGGGCCCGGGTGGACGGCTCCGACCTCGCGTCCGGCGACGGCGTCCACGTCCTCTACGACCCGCCCGTGCCGCCGGTGGCCGAGCCCCGGGACGAGGTGGCAGGGCGTGCGGTCCGCGGGGTGCACTCCGGCGGCGTCGTGCTCGAGCTGCGCGAGGTCGACCGGCCCGACGGCGCGCCGGGCACGCGCGACGTCGTCGTGCTGCGCGAGCGGCTGGCCGGCGGGGCCGAGCCGCACGAGCAGCCGCCCGTGGCGCTCGCGCCGCAGGCGGGTCCGGGGCACGAGGCGCAGGAGCAGGCGGTGGAGGATGCGGCGCGGGCCGCTCT
>NZ_JABEMG010000109.1 GCF_013004695.1 Promicromonospora citrea | reverse complement strand
GACGCCGGCGGCCGGGGCGGCTCGCGGGGACGACCGGCAGGCCGCTTCGTCTTCAACGCCGCACGCGGGGGGCTGCTCATCGCCGACGTCGGCGCCTCGGCGGCACGGCTGGCGCACTGCGACCTCGGGGGCGGCATCTGCTCGCAGACGACCGTCGACCTCGACATCCGCGACGGTCCGGACCGCGTCCTCGAGCTCGTGACGTCGGGACTCGCGTCGCTGCCCACGCGGGACGAGCTCCCCGCCTGGGCGATGGGCATGAGCCTGCCGGGCCCCGTGGAGCACCCGACAGGGCGCATCGTCTCCCCGCCGATGATGACGGGCTGGGACGGCGTGACGGTGCCCGCCCTGCTCGAGCCTCGGCTCGGGGTGCCCGTGCTCGTCGAGAACGACGTCAACGCGATGGTGTGGGGCGAGCACGTCCTCGCCGAGGAGCCGCTCGACCTCGCCGGCGAGGGCCGCGAGCGCAGGGAGGTGGTCGGGGGTCAGCGCCGCGACGTCGGGCACGACGGTCCACCGGGCGAACGGGTCGGTGGGCAGCCCCTCGACGACCTCGTCGCTGACCACCACGGGGCCGGGGTACGTCCCGTCGGTCCCTGTGAGCGCCGCGGGGTCGCCCGCCCAGACGGCGTCGTCCGGATCGGCCACGCGCCAGGTGCCGGTGACGGTCACGGTCGCGCCCGTGCTCAGGGGCTCGTCGGGGTCGACGCCCACGCGCAGCGTGTCGCCGACGGCCAGCCCTGCCGCCTCGGCCGCGTCGGCCTGGACCGCCGCCTCGTCCGCGCCGACGGGCCAGGCGCCGTCGACGACGGTGACGCCCTCGGCCCCGCCACCGGCCAGCGCGTCCGCACGCGACGCGGCGGGCAGCAGTGCGAGCGTCCAGCGGCCCAGGTCGTGCCCGTCGCCGGCGCGGACGTACTGGGCCTCGGTGCGCAGGTCCGCGGCCACCCGGTACGGCACGCCCGGCAGCAGCCCGGCCAGCACCTCGCGCACGCTTGCGTCCTGGGCGTCGGCCTCGGCCGGGTCCTCCGCGACGCGGGTCGCGAGCTGGAGGGCACGGCTGCTGGGCTCGGCGGCGGTCAGCCCGGCACGCGCGCTCTGGGTGGCGGCGGCCTGGGTCCAGCCGACGGTCACGCCGAGGGCGCCCGTCAGCACGGCGACGAGCAGCCACACGAGCGCGAGCAGGCCGCGGTGCGCCGTCGTCCGGCGGGCGAGGAGGATGACGCGACTCACGGGGACAAGGTAGCCGCCCCGTGTGACACGAACGACGAAACAGACGACGCCCGGGGCAACGATCGGGTCACGCCGCGGGCGGGGCGGCGGTCCGCGAGAACGACCTGAGGTACCGGATCGCGACCGATCCGGTACCTCAGGTCGTTCTCGACGCCGTTCGGCGCCGGAGGGTCAGCGGGCCGAGACCGGCACGTACGGGCGCTCGGTGGCGCCGGTGTAGACCTGGCGGGGGCGGCCGATCTTCGTCTGCGGGTCCTTGATCATCTCGCGCCACTGCGCGATCCAGCCGGGCATGCGGCCCAGGGCGAAGAGCGGCGTGAACATGGCGGGCTCGAAGCCCATGGCCTTGTAGATGAGGCCGGTGTAGAAGTCCACGTTCGGGTACAGCTTGCGCTCGACGAAGTAGTCGTCCGAGAGCGCGATCTCCTCGAGGCCGCGCGCGATGTCGAGCAGCTCGTCCTTGGCGCCGAGCTTGTCGAGCACCTCGTCGGCCGACTTCTTGACGATGGCGGCGCGGGGGTCGTAGGACTTGTACACCCGGTGGCCGAAGCCCATGAGGCGCACGCCGTCCTGCTTGTTCTTGACCTTGTTCATGAAGGTCTCGACCGTCTCGCCGCCGGAGCGGATCTTCTCGAGCATGGTCAGCACGGCCTCGTTCGCGCCGCCGTGCGCGGGGCCGGAGAGCGCGTTGACGCCCGCCGCCACCGACGCGTACAGGGTCGCGTTGGAGGAGCCGACGACCCGCACCGTGGACGTCGAGCAGTTCTGCTCGTGGTCCGCGTGCAGCACGAGCAGCTTCTCGAGCGCGTCGACGACCACCGGGTCGGCCTCGTAGGCCTCGTACGGCGTCGCGAAGGTCATGCGCAGGAAGTCGTCGACGTAGCCGCGCGAGTAGTCCGGGTACAGCAGCGGTTCGCCCACACGGCGCCGGTGCAGGTAGGACGTGATCGTGCGGGTCTTGGCGAGGAGCAGCACCGTGGCCAGGTCGACCTGCTCCTCGTCGGTCGGGTCGAGCGACTCCGGGTAGAACGTCGACAGCGCGTTGACCGCCGAGGCGAGCACGGCCATCGGGTGGGCGTTGCGCGGGAACGTGCCCATGAAGGTGCGGAAGTCCTCGTGCACCAGGGTGTGGCGGTTCACGCGCTCCGTGAAGGCGTCCAGCTCGGACGCGCTCGGCAGCTCGCCGTAGATGAGCAGGTAGGCCACCTCGAGGAAGGTCGAGCCCTCGGCGAGCTGGTCGATCGGGTACCCGCGGTAGCGCAGGATGCCGGCGTCGCCGTCGATGTAGGTGATCGACGACTCGCAGGAGGCCGTGTTCATGAAGCCCGGATCGACCGTGACCAGGCCCGTGTCCTTGAGCAGGGACGACACCACGATGCCGTCGTTGCCCTCGCTCGCGTGGACGACCGGCAGGGTGTGGGTGGTTCCGTCGACGGCGAGCTCGACGCGGCTCGAGCCGTCCACCGGTGTGGAGGTCATGTCTTCCTTCCTGGGAGGCGCACGAGGGACGCTGCGGCGAAGAAAGGCTGTCGGGGCAGCGTCGACCTGGGGCACGACAGTATCGCGCCTTGCTCTGGATTTTCCAATCCGTCGGTCAAGCCTGTGTGATGCGCGACACAGCGTCGGCAATCTGAGCGTCAGTCGACGTCAGGGCCACGCGCGTGTGCCGGCCGTCCCCGTACAGGCGTCCCGGCGCGGTGAGGATCCCGCGCCGCGCGAACCATTCTGCGACCTCCCGGTCGGATCGGCCCTCCGAGGAGGCGACCCACAGGTACAGCCCGGCCTCCGAGCCGTCGACGACGAGCCCCGCCGCGACGATCGCCTCCAGGAGGGCCTGCCGCCGGGCACCGTAGGTCGCGCGCTGGGCGGCGACGTGCTCGTCGTCCGACAGCGCCGCGGTCATCGCGGCCTGCACCGGCGCGGGCACGATCAGGCCGAGGTGCTTGCGGGTCTGCGTGAGGTCCGCGACGAGCGCCGCGTCGCCCGCGAGGAACGCCGCCCGGTAGCCCGCGATGCTGGACTGCTTGGACAGGGAGTACGCGACCAGCAGGTTCTCGTGCGAGCCGCCGCACACGCGCGGGTCGAGCACCGACGGCGCCTCCGTCGAGCCCCAGGTCAGCTCGGCGTAGCACTCGTCGGAGACCACGACGGCGCCGATCTCGCGCGCCGCGTCGACGACGGCGCGCAGCGCCGCGACGTCGAGCACCTCCCCCGTGGGGTTGGCCGGCGAGTTGACCCAGACCATGCGGACGTCGGTGCGCCCGGCCCAGGCCGCGACGTCGTCGACGGCGAGCGGCGTGGCGCCGGCCGCGCGGATCCCCGCCACGTACGTCGGGTAGGCGACCGACGGCAGCACGACCACGTCGCCGGGGCCCAGGTGGAGCAGGGACGGCAGGAGGCCGACGAGCTCCTTGGAGCCGATGGTCGGCACGACCGCCGCGGGGTCGAGGCCGGGCACCCCGCGCCGCCGGGCGAACCAGCCGGCCACCGCGTCGCGCAGCTCCGGTGTGCCCGCGGTCATCGGGTAGCCGGGAGCGGACGACGCGGCCTCGAGCGCGCGCCGCACGACGTCGGGCGTCGGGTCGACGGGCGTGCCCATCGACAGGTTGACGAGCCCGCCGGGGTGCGCGGCCGCCGTCGTCCTCAGGTCGTCGATCGAGTCCCAGGGGTACGAGAGGTCGGACAGGTCGTGCAGGCCCATGGTCGGTGCGGTCAGGCCTGGGGCGGGAGGGCGGCGATCATCGGGTCGTCCTTCTCGATCAGACCCATCTTCGCCGCGCCGCCGGGCGAGCCGATCTCGTCGAAGAACTCGACGTTGGCGCGGTAGTAGTCCTTCCACTCGTCGGGGACGTCGTCCTCGTAGTAGATGGCCTCGACGGGGCAGACCGGCTCGCAGGCACCGCAGTCCACGCACTCGTCCGGGTGGATGTACAGGGAGCGGCTGCCCTCGTAGATGCAGTCCACGGGACACTCCTCGATGCACGCCTTGTCCTTGACGTCGACGCACGGCTGAGCGATCACGTAGGTCACTTCGAGGGTGTCCTTCCACTTCCGGACTGGGGGTCTGCGCTGCGGCGGCCCGCACACCGGGCCTGCGGCGCGATCCTAGTATCTCCCGGGAGGCCCGCAGATCCCGACCGGTCTCACGCTCCGGAAGGAGAACCCGCGTGACATTCGCTACACCGCCCGCCCCGGAGGGCTGGCGCGCCCTGCGCCCCGGTACCCGGGTGGTCGTCCGCACGCGCCTGGCACCCGAGGGACCCGTCGTGTCGGACGGCGGCACGGCGCACCGCTGGACGGACGTCATCGGGTTCGTGACCGAGGTGTCGGACACCGGGCTGCGGCTGCGCACCGACCCGGCGCCCGGCCGGGGTGAGCCCGAGGAGGTCGCGGTGGCGGCCGCCGACATCGAGACGGCCAAGCCGGTCCCGCCGCGCCCGGGGCGCGCGGGACGCGCGGGACGCCGGGGCTGAGAGGGCACTCCCCGCCCCGGCGTCCGCGCCGGGCGTCCCGGTCAGGCGTTCGCCACCAGGCCCAGCTCCGCCACGCTCGCCAGGTACCGGTGCCGCGGCACGATGCGCACCGTGTAGCCGAACGGCCCGGAGGTCTCCAGCTCGACCTCGCCGCCGAACGCGTGCCGCCCGGCCTCGTACGACTCGGCGAGCGTGAGCGACTGGGCCGTGAACTCGTCGATCACGTCGGCCTCGGTCACCCGGCCGTGCACGACCTGCACGTCCACGTCGTCCGGCGAGAGCGCACCGAGCGAGACGTAGGCCCGCACGGTGAGCCGGTCGCCCACCTGCACGGCCTCGCCGATGCCCGCCGACTCGACGTGGTCGACGCGCACCTGCGGCCAGCTCCCCCGCACGTGCGCCTTCCAGCCCGCGAGCTCCTTGGCCGCCCCGAACCCGTCGCCCGCGAGCACCCGTCCGGCCTCGGCCGCCGGCGCGTACAGCCCGTGCACGTACTCCGAGACCATGCGCGTGGCCTGCACCTTCGGGCCGAGCGTCGCCAGCGTGTGCCGCACCATCTCCAGCCAGCGGCCGGGGACGCCGTCGCCGCGGTCGTAGAAGGTCGGCGCCACCTGGGACTCGATGAGGTCGTACAGCGCTGCGGCCTCGAGGTCGTCACGGCGGTCAGTGTCCTCGACACCGTCGGCCGTCGGGATCGCCCAGCCGTTCTCGCCGTCGTACCACTCGGCCCACCAGCCGTCCTCGATGGAGAGGTTGAGGCCGCCGTTGAGCGCGCTCTTCATCCCCGAGGTGCCCGACGCCTCGAGCGGACGCAGCGGGTTGTTCAGCCACACGTCGCAGCCCGGGTACAGGGACTGCGCCATGCCGATGTCGTAGTTGGGCAGGAAGACGATGCGGTGGCGCACCTCGGGGTCGTCCGCGAAGCGCACGAGCTGCTGGATGAGCCGCTTGCCCGAGTCGTCGGCCGGGTGCGACTTGCCCGCCACGACGAGCTGCACCGGCCGCTCGGGGTGCAGCAGGAGCGCCTTGAGCCGCTCCGGGTCGCGCAACATGAGCGTGAGGCGCTTGTAGGTCGGCACGCGCCGGGCGAAGCCGATGGTCAGCACGTCGGGCGAGAGCACGTCGTCGACCCAGCCGAGCTCGGCGGGCGACGCCCCGCGCTCGCGCCAGGAGGCGCGCACGCGCCGCCGCGCCTCGGCCACGAGCTGCCCACGCATCTCGTTGCGCAGCGCCCACAGCTCGGCGTCGGGCACGCGGTCCGCGTCGAGCCAGCCCGCCGACGCCTCCGGCGCGGTGATCTCGTCGAGCCCGAGCCGCTCCGCCTCGACAGCGGCCAGCCGCGGCGCCACCCACGTGGGCGAGTGCACACCGTTGGTGACCGACGTGATCGGCACCTCGCGCGCGTCGAACCCGGGCCACAGGCCCTCGAACATCTCGCGCGAGACCTCGCCGTGCAGCAGCGAGACGCCGTTCGCCCGCCCGCCCAGGCGCAGGCCCATGACCGCCATGTTGAACACGGTCGGGTCGCCGCCCTCGTAGTCCTCCGAGCCGAGCGCGAGCACGCTGTCGAGCGGCACGCCGTCCATCGCGTTGTCCCCACCGAAGTAGGCGCTGACCAGGTCCTTCGGGAACCGGTCGATACCGGCGGGCACGGGCGTGTGCGTGGTGAACACCGTCGCGGCGCGGACCGCCTCGTGCGCCTCGGCGACGCTCAGGCCCGAGGCGACGAGCTCGCGGATGCGCTCGACGCCGAGGAAGCCCGCGTGGCCCTCGTTGGTGTGGTAGACCTCCGGCTCCGGCGCGCCCGTGAGGCGCGACCAGGCGCGCAGGGCGCGCACGCCACCGACGCCGAGCAGCAGCTCCTGCTGCAGCCGGTGCTCCCCGCCGCCGCCGTAGAGCCGGTCGGTCACCTTGCGGGCCGCGTCGTCGTTCTCCGGGACGTTCGAGTCGAGCAGCAGCAGCGGGACGCGGCCGACGGCGGCGACCCACACGTGGGCGTGCAACGTGCGGCCACCGGGCAGGGCCAGCGAGATCACGGCCGGCGTGCCGTCCTCCTCGCGCAGCACCGCGAGCGGCAGGCCGTCCGGGTCGAGCAGTGGGTAGGTCTCCACCTGCCAGGCGTCGCGCGTGAGCGACTGGCGGAAGTACCCCGCGCCGTACAGGAGGCCGACGCCGACGACGGGCACGCCCATGTCGGACGCGCTCTTGAGGTGGTCCCCCGCGAGGATGCCGAGGCCGCCCGAGTACTGCGGCAGCACCGACGTGATGCCGAACTCGGGCGAGAAGTACGCGATGGCACGCGGCAGCTCCGCCCCGGTGGCCGACGTCTGGCGCTGGTACCACTGCGGGTCGCGCAGGTAGCGGTGCAGGTCCTCGGACGCGGCGCGCACGCGGCCGGTGAACTCCTCCGACGCCGCGAGCGCCTCGAGCCGTTCCGAGCCGAGCGCCGCGAGCAGCGCGACCGGGTCGCCGCGGACGTCGGACCAGAGGTCCGGGTCGATGCTCGCGAAGAGCTCGCGGGTGGGCGCGTGCCAGGACCAGCGGAGGTTCTGGGCCAGCTCGTCGAGCGGCGCGAGCTGCTCGGGCAGGACCGTGCGGACGGTGAATCTCCGGATCGCTCTCACCGGCAGAACACTACGCACATGGCGGGGCGAGCACACCTGTTGGCGGGTGCTCCACGAGGCCGTCAGGGAACGTTCACCCGACCTCGGCGCGCCCCGCAGGCGAGTCACCCGGAACCGTCGATAGCGTGGCCGCGTGAGCCCGCACACGCGTCCCGGCCGGATCGGCCGCATCCCCGTCCTCGAGGTGTCCCCGGTCGTCGAGGGGGGCCGCTGGCCTGCGAAGGCGGCGGTCGGGGAGGTCGTGCCGGTGGAGGCGACGGTGTTCCGCGAGGGGCACGACGCGGTCGCGGCGACGGCGGTGCTCGTGGCGCCGGACGGCTCGGACCGCTCGTGGGCGCCGATGGTCGACGTGGCACCGGGTCTGGACCGCTTCCGGGGCGAGCTGCAGCCCGACGCCGAGGGCGAGTGGGGCTTCCGGGTCGAGGCGTGGTCCGACCCGTACGCGACGTGGGTGCACGACGCCGGGATCAAGATCGCGGCGGGCATCGACACGGAGCTCATGCTCGCCGAGGGGGTCCGGCTCTTCGAGAAGATCTGCCGCGAGGTGCCGAAGGACGCGCTGGTCGCGGCCGGCCGCACGGCGCGCGACGCCCGGGCGCTGACGGCGGCCCGCCGCGCGCTGGCCGACGCGTCCCGGCCGGCGCAGGCCCGGTTCGCGGCCGCGACGTCGCCCGAGGTGGTCGACGCGCTCCGGCGCGCGCCCCTGCGGGAGCTGGTCTCGGCGTCGGACACCTACCCGCTGCGGGTGTCCCGCCGGCTCGCGCTCGCGGGCTCCTGGTACGAGATGTTCCCGCGGTCGGAGGGCGCCTACCAGCGGCCGGACGGCACGTGGGTGTCGGGGACGTTCGCGACGGCGGCGAAGCGGCTGCCCGCCGTCGCGGCGATGGGCTTCGACGTCGTCTACCTGACGCCCGTCTCCCCCATCGGCACCACGTTCCGCAAGGGGCGCAACAACTCGCTCGAGGCGCAGCCGGGGGACCCGGGCAGCCCGTACGCGATCGGCTCGCCGGACGGCGGGCACGACGCGATCCACCCCGACCTGGGCACGGAGGCGGACTTCCGGGCCTTCGTCGCCGCCGCGCGGGCCGAGGGGCTCGAGGTCGCGCTCGACATCGCCCTGCAGTGCTCGCCCGACCACCCGTGGGTCACCGAGCACCCGGAGTGGTTCGTGGTGCGCGCGGACGGCTCGATCGCGTACGCGGAGAACCCGCCCAAGAAGTACCAGGACATCTACCCGCTCAGCTTCGACACCGACCCCGAGGGCCTGTACGCGGCGGTGCTGGACGTGATCCGCACGTGGATCGACCGGGGCGTGACGCTGTTCCGCGTCGACAACCCGCACACGAAGCCCCTCGACTTCTGGGAGTGGCTGCTCGCCGAGGTGCACGCGACGAACCCCGAGGTCATCTTCCTCTCGGAGGCGTTCACCAAGCCGGCGATGATGCTGACGCTGGCCCGGATCGGCTTCCACCAGTCGTACACGTACTTCACGTGGCGCAACACCAAGCAGGAGATCGAGGAGTACCTGCGCGAGGTGAGCGGCCCCGACGGCTCGGTGCTGCGCCCGTCGTTCTGGCCCACGACGCACGACATCCTGCCGCCCTACCTCACGCACGGCGGTGTCGCGGCGTTCGCCGTGCGGGCCGTGCTGGCGGCGACGGGCTCGCCGACGTGGGGCATCTACTCGGGCTACGAGCTGGTGGAGAACACGCCGCGACCCGGCGTCGAGGAGCAGATCGACAACGAGAAGTACGAGTACCGGCCGCGTGACTGGTCGAAGGCCGACGAGTACGGCATCGCGCTGCTGCTCGGCGAGCTGAACGCGATCCGCCGCAACCACCCGGCGCTGCAGCAGCTGCGCAACCTCACCGTCCACGCGACCACGAACGACCAGGTGGTCGCGTACTCCCGGCGCATCGGCGCCGATCACGCGTCGCGCGCGACAGCGGCGGCCGCTGGCCGCACCATGAGAGCAGGGGGTAACGATCGGCGTGCCCCGCGGCACGACGACGTGATCGTGGTCGTGCTGAACCTGGACCCCCGGAACGCACAGGAGTCAGTAGTGCACCTGGACCTCTCCGCCCTCGGCCTCAGTGCGCCCGAGGGTGACGACAACGCCCCGTTCTTCGTGGCCCACGACCTGCTCTCCGGCGAGACGTACGGCTGGGGCGCGCACCCCTGGGTCCGGCTCGACCCGCAGGTCCGCGTGGCCCACGTCCTCCAGGTCGGGCCGGCATGACCACGTTCGGCCCGGGCGGGCCCGCCGTCGGACCGCACGAGGGCGCCGGGACGGCGCTCCCGCAGCCCGAGCGGCCGGCCGTGCCGCACCCGCCGTCGCTGCCCGTGCCCGTGCAGGCGCTGCCACCGCGCAGGCAGCCGCGGGTCGACGCGCGCCGCAAGGGGCTGGTCGAGGACCCGGAGTGGTACAAGAAGGCGGTCTTCTACGAGGTGATGATCCGGTCGTTCTCCGACTCGGGCGACGGCGGGTCCGGTGACCTGCGCGGCCTGATCGAGCGGCTGGACTACCTGGAGTGGCTGGGCGTCGACTGCCTCTGGCTGCCGCCGTTCTTCCCCTCGCCGCTGCGCGACGGCGGGTACGACGTCGCCGACTTCACGGCCGTCTCGCCGCAGTTCGGCACCGTCGCCGACTTCAGCGACCTCGTCGCGGCGGCGCACGAGCGCGGCATCCGCGTGGTGATCGACCTGGTGATGAACCACACGAGCGACGCGCACCCGTGGTTCCAGGCCTCGCGCGCCGACCCGGACGGCCCGTACGGCGACTTCTACGTGTGGAGCGACGACAACACGCGGTACGAGGGCGCCCGCATCATCTTCGTCGACACCGAGACGTCGAACTGGACGTTCGACCCGGTGCGCCGCCAGTACTACTGGCACCGGTTCTTCAGCCACCAGCCGGACCTCAACTTCGAGAACCCGCACGTGGTCGAGGCCATGCTCGACGTCGCGCGGTTCTGGCTGCGGCTCGGGGTGGACGGGTTCCGCCTCGACGCCGTGCCCTACCTCTTCGAGGCCGAGGGCACGAACTGCGAGAACCTGCCCGAGACCCACGGGTTCCTGCGCACGGTCCGGCGCATGATCGACTCCGAGTTCCCCGGCCGCATCATGCTGGCCGAGGCCAACCAGTGGCCACAGGACGTGGTGGAGTACTTCGGCACGGACGACGAGCCCGAGTGCCACATGTGCTTCCACTTCCCCGTCATGCCGCGCATCTTCTACGCGATCCGCGACCAGCGGGCGCGCCAGCTCCTGGAGATCCTCGCCGACACCCCCGCGATCCCGCAGGCCGCGCAGTGGAGCACGTTCCTGCGCAACCACGACGAGCTGACGCTCGAGATGGTCTCGACCGAGGAGCGCGCCAGCATGTACGGCTGGTACGCACCCGACCCCCGGATGCGCGCCAACGTGGGCATCCGGCGCCGGCTCGCGCCGCTGCTGGACAACTCCCGCAAGGAGATCGAGCTCGCCAACGCGCTCCTGCTCTCGCTGCCCGGCACCCCGTGCCTCTACTACGGCGACGAGATCGGCATGGGCGACAACATCTGGCTGCCGGACCGCGACGCGGTGCGCACGCCGATGCAGTGGACCCCGGACCGCAACGCGGGCTTCTCGACGGCCGACCCGGGCAAGCTCTACCTGCCGCTGGTCCAGTCGCTCGTGCACCACTACCAGCACACCAACGTCGAGGCGCAGCTCGCCCAGCCGACGTCGCTGCTGCACTGGATGCACAACATGCTCGCGTTCCGCCGCCTGCACCCGACGTTCGGCACGGGCGACTTCACGGCGCTCGACTGCAACGACGAGTCGGTCATCGCGTTCACGCGGTCGTCGGCGGAGGAGACGCTGCTGGTCACGGCCAACCTGTCCGCCACGGCCCGCTCCTCGACGATCAAGCTGCCCGGCTACGCGGGCTGGACGCTCACCGACGTGTTCGGCGGGGCCGGGTTCCCGTCGGTCGGCGAGGACGGCGTGCTCACGCTGACGTGGGGCGCGCGCGACTTCTACTGGCTGGTGCTGGCGCCGCCGGCGCCCACCGCCGACGACGCGGGCGCCGCCGGGACGCCCCGCGAGGCCGAGCCGGCCGGCCAGGCGTGACGCGTGTGAAGCTTACGCGACCGGTCCACGTCACCCCGGGAGCCGCGCACCTCACGCCCGAGGTGCTGCGGCTCCTGGACACCTGGCTGCCCGGCCAGCGCTGGTACCCCGTGCCCGCCGACGGCGTGACGCACGAGCCGTGGCTCACGGTCACGTTCGGCGGCGTGGCGGACGTCGTCGTCGCGCTGCTCCGACTGGCCGGGCCGGGCCTCGCGGCGGGCGACGAGTCGCTCGTCATCCAGGTGCCGCTCGTGCTCACCCCGACGGCCGAGCCCGAGCAGGACACCGCCGGCACCGAGGCGGCGGGCCTCATCGGCACGGTCACCACGGCGTCGGGCACGGTCACCGTGCACGACGGCGGCGTGCACCCGGCCGCCTGGCACGCCTACCTCTCCGCCGCGCTGCCCGGCGCGTGCCAGGAGGCCGACTGCGCCGAGCTGCGGGACGCGCGGCGCATCGCGGGCGAACAGTCCAACACGTCGGTGGTGCTGCCCGGGCTGCCGCACACGGCGGGCCAGGGCGGCATGCTCAAGATCCTGCGGACGGTGGCGCTCGGGCCGCACCCCGACGTCGTCATCCCCGAGGCGCTGACGCGCGCGGGGTGGGACGGCGTGCCGCGGTTCCTCGGCGCCGTGCCCCTGCCGGACCCGGCGGGCGACACGCCGCTCGCCCACCTGGCCGTGCTGTCGGAGCTCGTGCACGACGCGACCGACGGCTTCGAGCTGGCCTGCGCCCATGCCGGCCGGGACGAGGACTTCGGCGAGCGCGCGGCCGAGCTCGGCGCCGTCGTCGCCCACCTGCACACGACGCTGCGCGACGCCCTCGGCCCCGGGCCGGCGCTCGAGCCGGCGGGGTTCATGGGCGTGCTGCGCCGCCGGGCCGCCGAGGCGTTCGCCGACGTGCCCGACCTCGCACCGCACCGCGCCGGCGTGACCGCGCTGTACGACGCCGTGAGCGCGCGGCTGGCCGCCGTCGGCGAGGCGGCGGGCGGTCTCGTGCGTCTCCAGCCGGTCCACGGCGACCTGCACCTGGGCCAGGCGCTGTACTCGCCGGACGGGTGGAAGGTGCTCGACTTCGAGGGCGAGCCGCAGCGCCCCGTCGCGGAGCGCACGGCTCCCGACCTGCCGCTGCGGGACGTGGCCGGCATGCTGCGCTCGCTCGACTACGCGGGCGCCGTCGGCCGGGCGACCGACCCGCACTGGGTCTCGCACGCGCAGCTCGCCTTCCTCGAGGGGTACCGGCAGGGCTCGGACACGCCGGACGACGCGCTCGACGTCGCGACCGCCGAGCTCATGCTGCGCGCCCTCACGGTGGACAAGGCGCTGTACGAGGTGGTCTACGAGTTCCGGCACCGGCCTGCGTGGATGCACATCCCGCTGGCCGCCGTCGAGCGGGTGCTGCGCGCATGACGGGCACCGCTCGCACCCACGCCGGACATGTCTCGCACGCCTCACGAGAGGCATGGAAAGGTAACCCCATGGCAGACCTGCCCGACGTCGACCTCGAGGTCCTGACCGCCATCGCGTCAGGGACCCACCACGACCCGCACACGGTGCTCGGCCCGCACCTGCTCGACGGGCCCTGGGCCGTGGTGCGCACGCTGCGCCCGCTGGCGGACGAGGTGGTCGTCACCACGGCGGACGACGAGGTGACCGCGACGCACCAGGGCGCGGGGGTGTGGGCCGCCGTCGTGCCGGCGCCCGAGGGCGCCGACGGGTCGCGGCACGTGCCCGACTACCGCATCCGGACGCGGTCGGGCACCGACACGTGGACGGCGGACGACCCCTACCGCTTCCTGCCCACCCTCGGCGAGGTGGACCTCCACCTCATCGGGGAGGGCCGGCACGAGCAGCTCTGGCAGGTGCTCGGCGCCAACCCGCACACCTACCCCAGCGCGTCCGGCGACATCGCGGGCGTGGCCTTCGCCGTCTGGGCGCCCAACGCGCGCGGCGTCCGGCTCGTGGGCGACCACAACGGCTGGGGCGGCACCCACCCGATGCGGTCCCTCGGCGCGACGGGCGTCTGGGAGCTCTTCGTCCCCGACGTCGGGCCGGGCCTGCGCTACAAGTTCGAGATCCTCGGCGCCGACGGCGTCTGGCGCGCCAAGGCGGACCCACTCGCCAAGGCCACGGAGCACCCGCCCGCGACGGCGAGCGTCGTCACCGCCTCGACCTACGAGTGGCACGACGACGCGTGGCTCACCACGCGGGCCGCCTCCGACCCGCACTCGGCGCCGCTCAGCGTGTACGAGGTGCACCTCGGCTCGTGGCGGCCCGGTCTCGGCTACCGCGAGCTGGCCGAGCAGCTCGTCGGCTACGTGTCCGAGCAGGGCTTCACGCACGTCGAGCTGCTGCCCGTCGCGGAGCACCCGTTCGGCGGTTCCTGGGGCTACCAGGTGACGAGCTACTACGCCCCCACCTCGCGGTTCGGCTCCCCCGACGACTTCCGTCACCTCGTCGACCGCCTGCACCAGGCCGGCATCGGCGTCATCCTCGACTGGGTGCCCGCGCACTTCCCGCGCGACGACTTCGCCCTCGCCCGGTTCGACGGCGGACCCCTGTACGAGCACCCGGACCCGCGGCGCGGCGAGCAGCAGGACTGGGGCACGCTGATCTTCGACTTCGGCCGCCGCGAGGTGCGCAACTTCCTCGTCGCGAACGCGACGTACTGGTTCGAGGAGTTCCACGCCGACGCGCTCCGGGTCGACGCCGTCGCGTCGATGCTCTACCTCGACTACTCCCGCAAGGAGGGCGAGTGGACGCCCAACGTGCACGGCGGGCGGGAGAACCTCGAGGCCATCGCGTTCCTCCAGGAGGCCAACGCGACGGCCTACCGGCGCACCCCCGGCGTCATGATGATCGCCGAGGAGTCCACCGCGTTCCCGCAGGTCACCGGCCCAACCTCGAGCGGGGGCCTCGGGTTCGGCCTCAAGTGGAACATGGGCTGGATGAACGACACCCTCCGCTACCTCGCGGAGGACCCGTACAACCGGCGCTACCACCACGGCGAGCTGACGTTCTCGCTCGTGTACGCGTTCACCGAGCAGTTCGTGCTGCCGATCAGCCACGACGAGGTGGTGCACGGCAAGGGCTCGCTGCTGCGCAAGATGCCCGGCGACCGCTGGCAGCAGCTCGCGGGCGTCCGGTCCTTCCTGGCCTACCAGTGGACGCATCCCGGCAAGCAGCTCCTGTTCATGGGCTGCGAGTTCGCGCAGGACACCGAGTGGGCCGAGCACGAGGGCCTGCGCTGGGACCTGCTCGGCGACGCCGGGCACGCGGGCGTGCAGCAGGTGGTGCGCGACCTCAACGCGCTCTACCGCGCGACCCCCGCGCTCTGGGAGCTCGACTTCGACCCGGCGGGCTTCGAGTGGCTCACCGCGGACGACGCGGACCACAACGTGCTCGCCTACGTGCGGCGGTCGCGCTCCGGCGACCCGGTGGTGGTCGTCGTGAACTTCGCCGGGGTGCCGCACGAGGGGTACCGCCTGCCGCTGCCGGACGTGCCGCGACGCGCTCCGGCCGAGTCGCCCCGCGCCGCGGCCGGGGCGCTGCCTCCCGCCGAGCCGGTCGAGACCGCGGTGCGTCCCGCGCCGGCGCCGCTGGTCGACGGGCCG
>NZ_JABEMG010000108.1 GCF_013004695.1 Promicromonospora citrea | reverse complement strand
ACCCGCTCCTCGAGGCCGCGCACGACGGCGCGGAACCGCTCGACGACGGCGGTGCGCCAGTCGCCCGCCGACGCCGCGGCGTCCGCCGCCGCGCGCAACTGCGCCGCCGTGCGGGTGTCCTCGGTGTCGAGCACCTCGGCCGACCGCCGGGCCGCGCGCCCGAGCCGCACGGGCCCCGCGACGAGCCACGCGACGAGCAGCGCGACCACGACGACCAGCACGACGACGAGCCCGACCTGCGGGCCGGACAGCGGAGCGCTCGGCCAGTCGATCGCGGTCAAGCGCTCGATCAGCCAGTTGATCAGGCGCACGAGGAGGGACTCGCGCTCGGCGTACTCCGGCTTGGAGAGCTCGCCGGCGAGCCACTCGCGGGCGGTGTCCCGGTCGGGCACCACGGGCAGGTCGGCCCTCATGTCACTTGTCCGCCACGGCCGCAGCGGCCTGCAGCTGCACGTCCAGCCCCTCGCGTCGCATCCGGGTGTCGATGTAGAGCAGCGCGAGCACCCCGCCGGAGAAGAGCACGCTCAGCCCGCCGGTGACGATGTAGGTGATGCTGTAGCTCAGCGCGATGCCCGCGTCGTTGGCGGAGGCCAGGAACACGCCGAGCAGCAGACCGATCGGCACGGAGGCGACCTGGCCGATGATGCCGAGGATCAGCGCCGTGAGCAGGTAGATGCCCAGCACCCGCCAGAACGAGCCGCGGGTGAGCTTCCACCCGCGCGCCACCGTGGTCCAGAAGCCGCCACCCTCGACCGCGAGCGCCGGCGGCACGAGCAGCACGCGCGTGAACAGCCAGAACCCGCCGACCACGAGCGCCGCGAGCGCGACGAGCGCGCCGATCACGGCGAGCGTGGCGTCGACGAGCGCCAGGAGGACGACGACCCCGACGACGACCGCATACGCGACGAGGGCGACGAGGCCGCTCAGGAGCGCGAACCCGATGAGGTACCAGGCGCGCCGGCCGACCCGCCGCCAGGCCTCCCCCACGGTGATCTTGCGGCCGATGACCGACTCGCTCACGGAGACGGCCATGACGCCCATGGCGAGCGGGGTGGCGAGCGCGAGCAGCGTGCCGGTGCCGAGGAGCGAGCCGTAGGTGACGCCGAGGAGGTCCTGCGTGAAGCCGAGCTCCTGCGCGGCCGGGTCCTCCCCGATCTCCGCGAACAGACCGCCGAACAGGTCGCTGAACCAGGTGGTCAGCGGGATGCTGAGCAGCGTGCCGAGCGCGACGGCGGCGACGACGACGATGATCGTGAGGCCCAGCGTGACCCCGGGGTTGTGCCGGACGGCGCCGAACGCCCCGTCGTACAGCTCGCCCAGCGTGAGCGGGCGGAGCGGGACGATGCCGGGCTTGTCGGCGGGCGGGCGGTAGCCGGACGACTGGGCGGCGTACGGCGACTGTCCGTACTGGCTCTGGCCGTACTGGCTCTGCCCGTACTGCGGCGACCCGTACTGCGGCTGTCCGTACTGCGGCGGCCCCGCGGGCGCGCCGCCGGAGGTGGGCGGCTGCTGCGCCGACGGGTCGTACCCGGGCGCGTACTGCCCGTACCGCGGCGGCTCGCCCCAGCCGGTGGGCTGAGACCCGTCCGGCTGCGGAGGCGTCGGCTGCGCCGGCTGGTCGGGTGCGCTCTCGGGCGTCGTCATGGGGCGTGCTCCGGGGGTCGTCTCGTGTCGTTCCTGCGCCGCAACCCTAGTACGCGAGTCCGACATCGGTCCGCGTCCCGGGCGTGTGCTGCCGGGCTGTCACCCAGCTGTGACCACCGTGACCCCGCGCTCGTGCTCCGCGAGGTCACCGGTCGCGCCCGCCCGGGAGGCGCGGCCGCCCAGCACGTACACGTAGGCCCAGAACGCGGCGAGCACGAGGGCGCCGATGACGATCTTGAGCCACCAGTACAGGCCCGACCCGGTGACGAAACCCTCGACGAGGCCGGAGACGGCGAGCGCGACGACGAGACCGACGGCGGTGGTGATCAGCGCGCGTCCCTCGGCGGCGAGGGCGACGGTGCGCCGGAGGTGGCCGGGGTCGATCAGGGACCAGAAGAGCCGCAGTCCCGCCGCGCCCGCGACGAAGATGCAGGTCAGCTCGAGCAGGCCGTGCGGGGTGATGAGGGTGAGGAAGAGGTCCAGCTCGCCGTACGCCGCCATCATGCCGCCGATGGCGCCCACCTGGGCCGCGTTCTGGTAGAGGACCATCAGGGGGAAGAAGCCGGTGATGCCGCCCGCCACGGAGAGGGCGGCGATGCGGGCGTTGTTGGTCCACACCACGCCGGCGAACCCGATGCCCGGGTCGTAGTAGGACGCGAACGCCTCGTTCACGTACTGCTCCCGCTGCGCGGACGGCATGAGGGCGTCGAGCGCCTCCTCGGAGCTCGCGACGTGGACCCCCGCCACGACCGCGACGAGCAGGCAGGCCGCCGTCACCGCGTGCGTCCACCAGCGGATGCGGTAGAACGCGGCGGGCAGCGACACCACGGCGAACCGCACGACCTCGCGCCACGCGGGCTCGTGGGCGCCCGCGATCCGGGTCCGTGCCCGGTTCAGGACGTCGGACAGGCGGGTGACCAGGGCCGGGTCCGGGGCGGTCGACCGCACGGTGGACAGGTGGGTCGCGACGGACTGGTACAGACGCACGAGCTCGTCCGACTCCGCGCCGTCCAGGCGCCGCCGGGCCGAGAGCTCGCGCAGGCGGTCCCACTCCGCGGAGTGCACGGTGGTGAAGGCATCGATGTCCACGGCGGTAGTCTGCCGCACAGGACCATCGGACCGGGCGGAGGAACCGTGCAGGACGGCATCGTCATCGGCGAGGGCGTGGTGCTGGACGCGCGCCCCGCCTCGTTCATCACCCGCGCCATGGGCGCCCTCCTCGACTTCCTGATCCTGCTCGTCGTGGTCGTCGCCGCGCTGATCCTCGGGATCACCTGGTTCGCGGAGACCTTGGCGGTGAGCGAGGACGCCGCCGTCATCATCGTGTCGGTGCTCCTGGCCGTCGTCGTCGTCGGCGTGCCCGTCACGATCGAGACGCTGTCGCGCGGCCGCTCGGTCGGCAAGCTGGCGTGCGGCATCCGCGTGGTGCGCGACGACGGCGGACCGGTCCGGTTCCGGCACGCCCTGGTGCGCGCGCTCGTCGGCGTCTTCGAGCTCTGGTTCACCGTCGGCGGCGTCGCGGCGATCGCCTCCCTGGCCAACGCCAAGGGCAAGCGGCTCGGCGACCTGGCCGCCGGCACGTACGCGGTGCGGGTGCGCGGCGGTCGGCCGCCGTCGGCGCCCGTCGTCATGCCGCAGTCGCTCGAGGCGTGGGCGCGCACGGCCGACATGCGGCGTCTGCCCGACGGGCTGGCACTGGCCGCCCGCCAGCTCCTGGGCCGCGCGGCCCGTCTCGCACCCGAGTCGCGGGCCCAGCTCGCCGACGACCTCGCCGGGCGCATCGAGCCCTACGTCGCCCCCGGTCCCCCGCCGGGCACCCACCCGGAGGCGTTCCTGCACGCCGTGCTCTCCGCGCGCCGCGAGCGCGAGCTCGAGGCCGGTCTGCGCGAGCGGCGCCGCGCCGAGGAGCAGGCGGAGCTGCTGCACCGCCTGCCGTACGCCGTCGCGGACCCGCCGCGCTGAGCCGCGGCCCGCGTCAGGACCGCGGCTGCGGCAGCAGCCCCCGCGCGCGCACCGCGTGCCCGAACCGCCGCAGGCCGTCCTGCACCGCACGCCGCAGGCGGGCCGACGTCGGCCGCTCGACGCCGTAGTGGATCGCCACGGCCAGCGCGATGCTCAGGCCGCCCGCCGCGACGAGCGCGACCGTGCGCGTCGTCTCGTGGGCCAGGACGTCGATGACCGCGTACCCGAACTGGGTGTGCACCAGGTAGACCGGGTAGGTCAGCGCGCCGAAGGTGCCCAGCACGGCCGCGACGCGCCGGGACGGTGCCGTGCTGCGGCGCAGGGTCGTCGCCCAGACCGCGGCGACGGACAGCAGCAGGATGACGACGGTGACCGTGGGGTCGACGGTCACGCCCTGCAGGTCGGACGCGCGCCCGGCGGCGTCGAGGACCCGCAGCACGGACAGCGCCAGCGCGCCGGCGAGCAGCAGGCTCGTCGCGACGTCGAACCCGTCGCGGTAGGCGAGGAACAGCAGCATGCCCACGGAGAAGTACGGGGCGTAGTCCGGCACCAGCCACTCCGCGAGCCAGGCGGCTCCGAGCTCCTGGGCGGCCCACCCGGCCAGCGGCCACAGCGCGGCGAACGCGAGCACGCGGTGGCGGGTGAACGGGCCGAGGGCCAGCACCACGAGCACCAGCAGGTAGAACTTGAGCTCGACGAGCAGCGTCCAGAACACCACCTGGACCCCGGTGACCTCGAACAGGTCCTGGACCATCGTGAGGTTGACGAGCGTCTCGAACAGCGTGGTCTGCCGCCCGCCCGACCACACGCGCTGCAGGGCGACCGTGAGCACGATGCACGCCCAGTAGGCGGGGAACAGGCGGCCCACGCGCGAGGCGACGAACCCGGACACCCCGCGCCCGTCGGCGCTGAGCAGGATCACGAAGCCGGAGATCATGAAGAACAGCTCGACGCCGAGCCAGCCGTACCGGGTGACCTCGTTGAGCACGGGGAACGCCCGCTCCGGGACGGTGCCCCAGTAGCTCGTCACGGTCGAGGTGGCGGTGAAGTGGTAGAGCAGCACCGCCGCGGCGGCGCCGAACCGCAGGCCGTCCATGGCCACGAGACGGCCTGCGCCCTGCCTCGTGCGGCCTTTCGCGCGGCTTCTCGTGGAGTGAGGAGCGTCAGGAGCGCCGGGAGCGACAGGAGCGTCGGGGGTGGTGATCTCTGCGCGGGTCATCTCCCCCGAGCCTAGATCACGGAACGATAACGGTCAAAAAATCACCCGTTGTGCGGCAGTTCGCGAAGAAAGTCGGCCAACGCGCGCGCGACCTCGCCCGGCGCCTCGTAGTGCGCCAGGTGCCCCACCTCCGGGACGACGGCGAGGCGCGCCCGCGCGAACCGCCCCTCGAGCACGCGCTGTGTCGGGAGCGGGGCGACGTCGTCGTTCTCGGACGCGACCAGGAGCGTGGGTGTGCCGACCGCGGGCGCGAAACCCGACACGTCCGTGCCGACCGAGGCGTGGAACGCCTCCAGCAGCGTGCGCCGGTCCGCGAAGCCCGAGAAGTACCGGTCGTGCTCGGCGTGGATCCAGCGGCGCAGCGCCGCGTCGCGCGTCGTGACCATCGCGGTGCTCGCCACGCGCGTGAACACCGGGTGCCGCAGCAGTCCGGTGCCGACCGCCTCCGGCAGCGCGGCGGCCAGGCGGTGCACGCCCACGGTGACGGCGCTCAGCGCGCGCCGCGGGCCGTCGAGCGGCGCCGCGGCGATCGGGTTGACGAGGGCCAGCCCGCGCAGGGCGGGTCCGGCGGGCCCCGCGGCCGTGGCCGCCGCGACGATCGACCCGAACGAGTGGCCTGCGAGCACCGCGTCGCCCTCCGGCGCGACGGCCGCCAGCAGGTCGGCGGCCCAGCCCGCGTACCCGGCGACGTCGTGCACCGCGTGCGGGAAGGGCGCGGACGCGCCGAAGCCCGGCAGGTCGGGCACCACCACCCGCACGTCAGGACGCTCACGCACCAGGTGCGCCACGATCGGCTCCAGGCCGTGGTGGTCGCCCCGCAGGCCGTGCAGGAACACCAGGGGGTGCGACGCGCCCGGGTCGCCGTACACGCGCACGTGGGTGTGCGCGCCGCGGACCTCGCGGTCCTCGACGCGCACGGGCGTGCCGGCGACGAGGGCCGCGTAGGGGACGGGCGCCGGGGCGGCGGGGGCGGTGGGTGTGCTCACGGTGCCGACCCTAGGCACGCGCGCGGCCCGTGCGGCACCCCCCTGGCGACCGATCCGCCGAAGATGGGGGTAAACCCCCAGTCGATTCCGGGGGCACACCTCATGGCGGCGGCACAGGGGCTCCGCCAGGGTGGTCCTATGCACGGACCCGTCGAGTCGTCCCGGACCACCGAGAGGTACAGCACAGTGAACTTGCCCGGTTCTCCCCGCACGATCCTGATCGGCGCCGACACGTACCCGCCGGCCGTCAACGGTGCCGCGCGGTTCGCCGGCAGCCTGGCCACCGGTCTGGCCCGCCGCGGCTACGAGGTGCACGTCGTCGCCCCGTCGCCGCACGGCGCCCCCGTGCGGGAGGTGCGCGACGGCGTCGTGCTGCACGGCCTGCGCTCGCACCGTTACCCGTCGCACGACAACCTGCAGATCTGCTCCCCCTGGGAGACCCGGCGCGGCGTCACCGAGATCCTCGACGAGGTGCGGCCGGGGATCGTCCACACCAACGGCAGCTTCATCGTCGGCCGCGCGCTGGTCGAGGCGGCGCACCGCCGCGACCTGCCCGTCGTCGCCACCAACCACCTCATGCCGGAGAACCTGGTCGGCTACCTGCTCGTGCCCCGCGCGTGGCACGGCACCGTGGGCCGGTGGCTCTGGCAGGACATCGGCCGCGTCTACGCCAAGGCCGACGTCGTCACGGCGCCGACGCCGCGCGCGGTCGAGCTGCTGGCCCGGCACGCCGGCCTGACCGACGCCCTCCCGGTGTCCAACGGCATCGACACCGACCGGTACACGAGCACCGTCCGGCCCGACACCGCCGAGCCGACCGTGCTGTTCGTGGGACGGCTCGACCAGGAGAAGCGGGTCGACGAGCTCATCAAGGCGTTCGCGCTGCTCCCCGCCGAGGTGCCCGGCCGCCTGGAGATCGTCGGCACCGGGACCAAGGCCGACGAGCTGCGCGCGCTCGCGGCGTCGACCGGCGCCGCCGACCGCATCCACCTGCGCGGCTTCGTGCCCGACGACGCGCTGCTGAGCGCCTACCGGGACGCCGACGTCTTCTGCATGCCGGGCGTGGCGGAGCTGCAGAGCCTCGTCACCCTCGAGGCGATGTCGTCGGGGCTGCCGGTCGTCGCGGCCGACGCGATGGCGCTGCCGCACCTCGTGCGCCCGGGCGTCAACGGCTGGCTCTACACGCCGGGCGACGTCCGCGAGCTCGCCAACCGGCTGGGCGACCTCCTGACCGATGCGGGCCTGCGCCGCCGGATGGGCGCGGCGAGCCGCGAGCTGGTCGAGGCGCACGCCGTGGACGGCACGCTCGACGCGTTCGAGGCGATCTACGACAAGGCGCGTGCGATGCACGGCGTCGCGGCGACCGTCTGACCGGCCGAGCGCCCCCGCACGGAGCGGGGGCGTCCGGCCGGGAGACGGCCGGGCGGCCGGACCGGGCGCGCGGTGTCAGCCCCCGAACAGCGGGGACACGGCCTTGACCAGCTCGTTGCCGCCCAGCACGAGGAACATCGCCGCCACGAGCACCAGCACGACGTTGACCCACCACCGGTTGCGCCACCGCTCGGGCACCGCGCGCGAGTTCATGAGGAACAGCAGCGTGAGCGCGAGGAACGGCATGAACAGCGAGCCGAGCGCGCCGTAGATCACGACGAGCAGGATCGGCCGGTCGAGGAACAGCAGCGCCATCGGCGGGAACGTCAGCCACAGGATGTACCAGCGGTAGTAGGTGCCGCCGGCGCCCCGGCGCCGGTCCCCCGCGGGCACGTTGCGCGTCGTGGCCAGGAAGTCGGCGAACATGAGCGACACGCCGTGCCAGACGCCGATCACCGACGAGAACGTCGCCGCGAAGAAGCCGACGAGGAACAGCGGCGCCATGAACGCGCCGTACCGCTGCGCGAGCACGTCGGCGACGTCGACGAGGCCCTGCTCGCCGTCGGCCACCGCGAGGCCGGCCGAGTACAGGAGCTCGGCGCCGACGATCAGCATGGAGATCACGAAGATGCCCGACATGACGTACGCCCACGCGTTGTCGAGCCGCATGACCCGCATCCACCGGGGCGTGCTCCACCCCTTCTCGGTGAGCCAGTAGCCGTACGCGGCCAGCGTGATGGTGCCGCCGACCCCGCCGGCGAGGCCGAGCGTGTTGAGCACGGCGCCGTCCGGGATGATCGGCACGAGACCCGCGGCGACCTCGGCGAGGTTCGGCATGGTCAGCACCGCGGAGCCCACGACGGTCACGAACATGACGCCGATGAGGACCGCCATGACGTTCTCGAACGGCTTGTACCTGCCGAACCAGACGAGCAGCAGGCCCGCGACGCCCGCGATCATCGCCCAGTACCGCACGTCGAGCCACGGCATCAGCCCGTTGAGCGCGAGCCCGACGCCGGACATCGCCGCCGCGCCGTAGCTGAAGCCCCACACCACCACGTAGACGCCGAAGTACACGACCGCCCACAGCCCGAGCGACTTCCAGCCGTCGAAGATGGTGCGCCCGGTCGCCAGGGTCCAGCGGCCGGCGCCCTCGACGAGCGCGATCTTCACGACGACGCCGAGCACCACCGCCCACAGCAGCGCGTACCCGTAGTTGCTGCCCGCGACCATGGTGGCGACGAGGTCACCGGCACCGATGCCGGTGGCCGCGACGACGAGACCGGGGCCGATGATCCGCCAGCGGGGCTGTTCGACCGCCTCGTCGCGCGGGTCCCCCTGGCGCAAAGTGACATCGTTGTCCTTTTCCATGGCGTGACTCTACCGAGCCGATTCACCCGCTCGGAAGGTCCGGACCGCACGCAGACAAGACTGCTCGGGGATGGTTGTATGCAACCCCACCCACCATCAACCGTCAGGGAGCTCATGACGTCCTTCACCCCGCCCCCCGCCCACCCGACCCGGCCCGACCTCACGGGGACGTTCGGCATGGTGGGCTCCACGCACTGGATCGCCACCGCGAGCGCCCAGGCCGTGCTCGAGCGCGGCGGCAACGCGTTCGACGCCGCCGTCGCCGGCGCCTTCGTGCTGCACGTCGTGGAGCCACACCTCAACGGGCCGGGCGGCGACATGACCGGGGTGTTCGTCACGGCGCGGGAGCCGGGCCGGCCGCGTGTGCTCATGGGCCAGGGGCCGGCGCCGGCCGGGGCCACGATCGAGCACTACCGGGCGGAGGGGCTGGACCTGGTGCCGGGGTCGGGCGCGCTGGCGGCCGCCGTCCCGGGCAGCGTGGACGCGTGGCTGCTGCTCCTGCGGGACCACGGCACGTGGGACCTGGCGGACGTGCTGGCGTACGCGATCGGGTACGCGCGCGACGGGCACCCGCTGCTGGGGCGCGTCGCGGGCACGCTCGAGGCGGTGGCCGACCTGTTCCGCGACCACTGGCCGACGTCGGCGGCGCTGTGGCTGCCCGACGGCGAGGTGCCCGCGCCGGGCACGCTGGTCACCAACCCCCGGTACGCCGACCTGCTCGACGAGATCGTGGCCGCCGGTGCGGACGCACCCGACCGGCAGGCGGCGATCGACCGGTCGCGCGCGGTGTGGCGCGAGCGGGTCGGCGCGGCCGTCGAGGAGTTCGTGGCCACGCCGCACCGGCACGCGGACGGCGGCGACCACGCGGGCGTCATGACGGCGGCCGACGTCGCGGGCTTCGAGGCCTCGTACGAGGAGGCGACGACCGTGACGTTCCGCGGGTTCACGGTCGCCAAGACGGGGGCGTGGGGCCAGGGGCCCGCCCTGCTGTCCGCGCTCAAGATCCTGGAGGGGTTCGACGACGAGCGGCTCGACCCCTCCACCGAGCTCGGCGCGCACACCGTGCTCGAGGCCCAGAAGCTCGCCCTGGCCGACCGCGACGTCTGGTTCGGCGACGCCGACGACGTGCCGCTCGACCACCTGCTGGGCGACGCGTACGCGGCCGCGCGCCGCGCGCTCGTCGGGAACACGGCGAGCCACGAGGTGCGCCCGGGCGACGTGCCGGGCCGGACGACACCGCCCGTGCCGGTGCTGCGCACGCACTACGCCTCCGACGTGCCCGCCGGCGCGCTGCCCGGCGCCCCGACGGGCGGTCCGGCCGCCGGTGTCGGCGAGCCGACGGTCCAGGTCGGCCTGCAGGTCGGCCCCGACTCGCCCGAGCGCACCGGGGCGGCGCGGGGCGACACGTGCCACATCGACGTCGTCGACCGCTGGGGCAACATGGTCTCGGCGACACCGTCGGGCGGGTGGCTGCAGTCGTCCCCCACGGTGCCGGACCTGGGCTTCTGCCTCGGCACGCGGCTGCAGATGACGTGGCTCGACGAGGCCTCGCCGTCGGCGCTGAGGCCCGGGCGGCGGCCGCGCACCACCCTGACGCCCACGCTCGTGCTGCGCGACGGCGAGCCGGTGCTCGCGCTCGGCTCGCCGGGCGGCGACCAGCAGGACCAGTGGCAGCTGCTCTTCCTGCTGCGCGTGCTGGTGGGCGGGTACACGCCGCAGCAGGCGATCGACGCGCCCGCGCTGCACTCGACCTCGTTCCCGGGGTCGTTCTGGCCGCGCACGTGGACGCCCGGCGGCGCCGTCGTCGAGGACCGGCTGGGCGACGACGTCATCGCGGGCCTCGAGCGCCGCGGCCACGTCGTGACGCGCGCGGGCGACTGGGCGCTCGGCCGGCTGTCCGCCGTCACGCGCGACCCGGCCACCGGGCTGCTGGGCGCGGCCGCCAACCCGCGGGGAGCGCAGGGCTACGCCGCCGGCCGCTGAGGCGCGCGGGCCGGCGGCACCCGCGCGGCCGGGCCGCGGCCGCCCTGCGGGCCCGGGAGAGCGAGAGGTTCGTCGACTCCCGCCCGCACGTCAGAACGCCCGGTGGGTCCAGCGGCCCGCCAGGAGCGTGCCCGCGACCGGAACGGTGCGAAGGTCCACCGCCGCGTCGAGGGGGTCGGCGTCCACGACCACGAGGTCGGCCGGCGCGCCCGCCACCGGGACGAGGCCCCGCCCGTCGGTCGAGGCGGCCAGCGCCGTCGCCGCGTCGATCCGCTGCTCGGGGTGCCACGGCGGGCGACCGTCCCCCGTCCGGTGCACGGCGGCCGCGGCGGCGCGCCAGGGGTCGAGCGGCGCGACGGGCGCGTCCGAGCCGAGCGTGAGGCGCGCCCCCGCGGCGGTCAGCGCCGCGAAGGGGAAGGCCCGGCCGGTCCGCCCGGCCCAGTGGTGGTCCGCGACGTCGCGGTCGTCCAGGGCGTGCTCGGGCTGCACGGACGCGACGACGCCGAGCGCGGCGAACCGCGGCACGTCCGCGTCGTGCAGGAGCTGCGCGTGCTCGACGGAGCCGCGCGCGCCGGTCGCCGCGAACGCGTCGAGCGCGAGCGTGTTGGCCTGGTCGCCGATCGCGTGGATCGCACAGCGCAGGCCGCCCGCGTGCGCCCGGCCCATCAGCGGGACGAGCTCGTCCGGCGGGACGGTGAGGATGCCGCGCGCCTCGGGCCCGTCCAGGCCGGGGTACGGCTCGTGGCAGTAGGCCGTGCGCGTGTTGAGCGAGCCGTCGGTGACCACCTTGAACGGCCCCTGCTCGAGGAGACCGCCCGTGCCGGGCAGCACGTCGCCCGTGCGCAGGCCCGCCGCCAGGACGTCGTCGAGCCACGGCGTCCACACCCCCGCCCGCACGCGGAGGGCGTCGAACCCCGCGGCGAACCGACGGCGCCAGGCCGTGAGCGTGTCGGTGATCTCCAGGTCGACGACGCCGACGACGCCGCGGGCCGCTGCCGCCGCCGCGGCCTCGGCGACCCAGGCGTCGGCGAGGTGGTCGGGCACGCGGTCGACGACGGCGGACAGCGGCATCCACTCGGCCTCCCGCAGCACCCCGGTGGGGTGCTCGGCGACGCCGACGAACCGCAGGCCCGCCGTGCTCAGCCACGCGCAGTGCAGGTCCCCGGAGACGAGCACGACCGGGACCGTCCCCGCGACGGCGTCGAGCAGCCCCGCCGTCGGGGTGTCGGGCCAGAGGGCGTCGCGGAAGCCGAAGCCGACGAGCGCGGTGCCCGGCTCCGGAGGGTCGGCGTCGAGCCGCGCCCGGACCAGGGCGACCGCCTCGGCCGCCGACCGTGCACAGGACAGGTCCAGCCGGCGCCGCACGAGCGCCCACTGCGTGAGGTGCACGTGCGCGTCCCAGAGCCCCGGCAGCACCATGCGCCCACCGAGGTCGACCCGCTCGACCACCGCGCCGTCTCCCCGAGACCGGCCCGAGGCCCCGGCGGGCACGACCCGCTCCACGCTCCCACCCCGCACCACCAGATCCACGAGCCGACCGCTGCCGCCGTCCGCCCGACGGACCCCGCCCCCGGCGAGTGCAGAGTTGTCGACGTCGGCGCCGCCCGCCCGCGGACCACGGTCTGCACTCGACGGCCGCGGGGCGAGGAAGTCTGCACCCGACGAGGGCAGGAGGCGCGCGTTCGTCAGGAGGAGGGACCGCGTCACGGGGCGGTCCCCGGGCGGCGGCCGAGCTCGGCGCGGACCTCGGCCGCGAGCGCCGGCTGCGCGTAGTGGGGGTCGGACCCCAGGGCGGCGACCACGCGCTCGACGACGGCGCGCGGCTTGTCCTGGCTCAGCTTCGCCTTGCCCTGCCACCGGGCCACGCGCAGGCGGAACCCCGCGGCACCCGGCGCGATGCGGTGGGCGTACTCCGCGACGTCCGGCAGGCGGACGGGCTCCGGCATGACCGACTCGTAGCGGTCCACGGTGTCGGACAGCACGGCGTACGTGTCCTCGGCGTCGAGCAGCTCGACCGTGCACCACAGGTGCACCGCGACGTAGTCCCAGGTGGGGACGGCGGGCGTCATCGCGTACCAGCCCGGCGACACGTACCCGTGGGGCCCCTGCACGATCAGCAGCGACTCGCGCCCGCTGTCGAGCGCGTGCAGCACCTCGTCGGGCCTGCCCACGTGGCTGAGCAGGCTCATCGGCTCGCCCGGGGGCGTGTCCTCCAGCAGCACCGGCAGGTGGGAGGCGACGGGTGCGCCGTCGTCGGCCACGGAGACGAGGGTCGCCCAGCCGTTGCGGCGGACGACGTCGCGCACGCGTGCCTCGTCCCGGATCTCGTAGTCGCTCGTGTGGATCACCCGAGCATCATCACAGGGCCGCACGGTGCGGGGAACCACCGCGGGCACCGGTACCCTCTGCTGCGATGACCAGCACGCGGCACGACCCCGGACCCGACCAGCTCAAGGGCATCCTCATGGTGCTCGTGATCTTCGGGCACACGTTCTGGCAGGGCGTCGGCGACTCGTGGGTCAAGTGGATGATCTACGGCTTCCACATGCCGGTGTTCCTGTTCCTGTCCGGGTACATGATCTCCATGGCCCGGTTCGGCACGCGCCCGTGGGGCGACCTGCTGCGCCACTACTGGCGGCGCATGCTCGCGGCCTGGCTCGTGGTCAGCGTGCTGTGGCTCGTGGCCCAGGAGCCGGACGCGTTCGAGAGCGTGCGGACGTTCCTCGAGGTGCTGCTGCTGCGCCCGTCGTTCCACCTCTGGTACGTGCCGATGCTGTTCCTGAGCGTGCTGGTGCTGCGCCTGCTCGGCGTGCCGCTGGGCCGGTCGGCCGCGGCACGGGCCGGGCTCGGCGTCGCCGCCGTCGCGGGCGCGCTGCTGTTCCAGACCCCGCTCAAGGAGCTGGTGCCCGACGTCGTGCTCGACACCGTCGACGCGCGGTACGCCGGCTACTTCGTGTGGGTGCTGCTCGGCGTCGCGGTGCGCAACGGGTGGTTCCCCCGCGTGGGAGCCGGCTGGTACGTGCCGCTGATCGCGGTGGGTCTCGTCGCCCGGAGCTGGGTGTACACGTCGGAGGCCGCGGGCCCGTGGTCGAGCGCCGCCGCGTTCACCGTCCTCTCGGTCGGGGCCGCCCTCGCGGTGCCGGCGCTCCGCGACGCCCTGCGCACGACCCTGCCGGTGGTCGGCGCAGGCCTGCGCACGGTGGGGAAGCACTCGCTCTACGTGTACCTGCTGCACCCGTTCGTCACGGACGCCCTGGCCACGCCCGAGGTCGGCCCGCTGCGCTCCATGGCGCTCGGTGCCGCCGTGACCGTGGCGATCCTCGTGGCGAGCTGCGTCGTGGCCGCCGTCCTTGAGGGCATCGGGGCGCGGAGGCGCCGCGCCGCGAGCGAGCCGGCGGAGCGCGTCGGCGCCTGACCGGTGCGCCCGGGCGGGCGCCCCCGCTCAGTACGTCGGGTAGGCGTAGTAGAGGATCTGCGACTCCGGGACCCAGCGCTCGACGACCCCGCGGTACCCGGACGGCAGCGTGCCGCCTCCCCCGGTGTTGCCCTCGATCACCTTGATCCGCGAGCCGTCGACCTGCACCACGTACATCGTGTGCGACGCCTCCCCCGACGGGACGTACGACACGAACGCGAGCGCCCCGACGCGCGGGCTGGACCCCGTCGGCAGGGTGCGCCGCACGGCGTCGCGGTAGCCGGTCCAGGTCGTCGACCCGGGCACCCTGCTCGCGTGCCCGGCCGCCTTGAACGCCCACGCCTGGAACAGGCCGCACCACGGCGAGTTCGACCCGGCCCACGCGTTGTACTTGCTGTACCAGTCGTAGCGCGAGCCGTTGCCGCCGTCGTGGCGCACGCGGTAGCCCACCTGGGAGCGCGCGGCCGCGACCACCTCGCCGCGCACGCCCGTGAGCCCGGTGAGGGCGGTGTCGCCGTCGCCGTTGGCGTAGAGCACGCCGTGCTCGAACCGCTGCACGCACCCGGAGCGCGTCAGCCCGCACTGCGGGTCCATCACGGGTGCCCCGAGGCGTCCGGCCGGGCCCCCGAGGTCGCGGTACTCCGCCAGCACCCGCCCGTGCACCCACCAGGTGCGGACCTGGCCGGACCTGCTGACCTTGACGAGCAGCCCCTTCTCGTACGAGCGCGTGGTCACCGAGCGTCCGACCTGCCGCAGGCCGGACGTGGGGTCGCCGATGCCGTTGCCCATCTGGTGCGCGCGCGACGTCATCGTGCGGTCGGCCGAGGTGAAGCCCACGCCGATGCGCTGCGACCACGACGACTTCGTGGTGGACGAGCCGCGGTACAGCGCCCGGTACTGGTAGACGGCGCCCGCCCGGATCCGGACGCTGTACCGCCCTGCGCTGTTCGTGGTGTCCTGCCCGACCGTGCGCCAGCCCGCGGCGTCGTCCGGCCGCTTGCGCTGCACGACGACGGTGCGCCCCGGGGCGCGGTTGCCGCTGACCGTCAGGGCGCCGTACACCCAGAACGTCTCGCCCCTGCGCAGCCGTCGCTCGGTGACGCCGGCGGTCACGGAGCTCGTCCGGGCGGCCGTCACGACGGGGGCCGACGCCGGCTCGGTGCGCGCGCCGCCGTCCGCCCACGCGACGCCCGTGGCCGGGAGGGTCAGCGCCAGCGCGACCAGCCCGCCC
>NZ_JABEMG010000107.1 GCF_013004695.1 Promicromonospora citrea | reverse complement strand
GGCCCTGCCCGCCACCGCTCCGGCGGTCGACCGCACGGCCGCGCGCGTGCGCAAGGCGCTCACCGCGGCGTTCGGCGGCTGGCCGCACCTGGTCTGGGCGCTGCTGCCCGAGCGGCCCGGCCAGTGGCGTGCGGGCGCGGGCCGGGCGACGATGGGGTGACCGACCACGGAGACAGACTGACGAGGAGGTTCGCATGAGCACGCTCCCAGGTCCCGACTCCTGGCACGACGCAGGCCTCGTCCCGCCCGAGGAGGCCGAGGTCGACCCCACGCACGAGCCCGACGAGTACGTCCCCGGCGCCCCGCGCCCCGACGCGGACGGGGACGCGGACGAGGCGGACGTCGTCGAGCAGGCGCTCGACGTCCCCGACGACCCGGACGAGGACGAGCCGCTCCCCGGCTGACGGGGCGTGTCGGCGGCGGACGGTAGGTTGTCAGCATGACCACGCACGACCCCGGGGGCCGCCCCGGCGAGGCGCAGATCCGCGCCCTGCCCAAGGTGCTCCTGCACGACCACCTCGACGGCGGTCTGCGACCGCAGACCGTCCTCGAGCTCGCCGACGCAGCAGCCCACCCGCTGCCCGCGTCCGACGCCGACTCCCTCGCCGAGTGGTTCCGCGACGCGGCCGACTCCGGCTCGCTCGTCCGCTACCTCGAGACGTTCGCGCACACCACCGCCGTCATGCAGACGGCGGACAACCTGGCGCGCGTCGCCCGCGAGGCCGTGCTCGACCTCGCCGCCGACGGCGTCGTGTACGCCGAGCAGCGCTGGGCGCCCGAGCAGCACCTCGCGGGCGGACTCGCCCTGGCGGAGGCGGTCGAGGCCGTGCAGGCCGGGATCGACGACGGCATCGCGGCGGCCGCCGCGCAGGGGCGCTTCATCCGGGTCGGGCAGCTGCTCGGCGCGATGCGGCAGGCCGACCGCTGGCAGGAGGTCGCCCAGCTCGCCGTGACCTACCGGGACGCCGGCGTGGTCGGGTTCGACATCGCAGGCCCGGAGGACGGCTTCCTGCCGTCGCGGCACCTGCCGGTCTGGCGCTACCTCGCCGAGCACGACGTGCCGGTGACGATCCACGCGGGCGAGGCGGCGGGCCTCGACTCGATCGGGCAGGCCGTCCACCTCGGCCAGGCCGACCGGCTCGGCCACGGCGCACGCATCATCGACGACATCGCGTTCGTGGCGGACGACGGCACCGCGGACCTGGGCCGCCTCGCGCACTGGGTGCGCGACCACCAGATCCCGCTCGAGCTGTGCCCCACCTCCAACCTGCAGACGGGCGTCGCCGACTCGGTCGCGACGCACCCGATCACCCGGCTCAAGGAGCTGGACTTCGCCGTCACGCTCAACACGGACAACCGCCTCATGTCCCGCACGTCGATGACGCACGAGATGCAGCGTCTCGTCGACGGCGCGGGCTGGACGCTCGACGACCTCGTCGACGTCACCGTCACCGCCGCCTGGGGTGCCTTCATGCACCACGACGAGCGGCGTGACCTCGTGGAGCAGGTCATCCTGCCCGGATTCCAGAAAGTCGAAGGTGCCCTCGTATGACTGCCCAGCCCGACGCGACCCGGCCGGTCGCCCTGCCGCAGGACAAGGCGGCGCTCGCCGCCTACGTCGACCACACGCTGCTCACGCCCGAGGCGACGGCGGCCGACGTCGCGGCCCTCGTCGAGGAGGGCGCGCGGCTCGGTGTGTTCTCCGTGTGCGTGTCCCCGTCCTTCGTCTCGCTGGCCGTCGAGGTCGCTGCCGGGCGCCTCGCCGTCGCGACCGTGTGCGGGTTCCCCTCGGGCAAGCACATGAGCGACGTCAAGGCGTTCGAGGCCGCCCGCTCCGTCGCCGACGACGCCGACGAGGTCGACATGGTCATCGACGTCGGCACCGCGCGGGCCGGCCGGTTCGACGTCGTGCAGTCCGACATCGCGACCGTGCGCGCCGCCGTGCCGTCCGACCGCGTGCTCAAGGTCATCATCGAGTCGGCGGCGCTCACCGACGAGCAGATCGTCGGCGCGTGCAAGGCGGCAGAGGCCGCCGGCGCCGACTTCGTGAAGACCTCGACCGGCTTCCACCCCGCAGGCGGAGCGTCCGTGCACGCCGTCTCGCTCATGGCGCGCACCGTCGGCGCCCCGGCGGGCGGCACGCTCGGCGTCAAGGCCTCCGGCGGCATCCGCGACCTCGACACGGCGCTCGCGATGATCGAGGCGGGCGCGACCCGGCTCGGCCTGTCGGGCACCGAGGCGGTGCTCGCGGGCTTCGACGGCCGCACGCCGGAACCCTCCGCGAGCGACACCTACTGACGGCTGCGCCGCGTGCGGGATCTCCGCCCTTCTCCGGGCGCCGGGAGGGTGAAGATCCCGCACCCGGTCGTGTCCCGGGGAGGTAGGGTGCCGGGCATGTCGACACCGCCCACCGTGCCCGGGACGACCGTCGGATGCCGGATGCGCAAGTGGGACGGCACGCCGCACTGGCGCTGGGACGGCGTCTACCTGGGGCGGGACGCGCACGGGGCGTGGGTCGGCTACCGCGAGGGCACCCTGTTCAGCCGGCCCGGCCGCCGGTTCCGCACCGACTTCTCCGGGGCCATGGTCTTCGGCGACGGCGGCTGGGTCGCCGACCTGTACCGCGACCACCCCCGCGGCACCCGCCTCTACATCGACCTCGCCAGCGTCCCCGAGTGGCGGGCGGTTCCCGGCGGCGACGGCCCGGCGTACGAGGTGTCCGCGATCGACCTGGACCTCGACGTGCTGGCCGAGGTGCCGGGCAGCGCGCGAGCCCGGCGGCGGGGCGAGACGTACATCGACGACGAGGACGAGTTCGCCGAGCACAGCGCGCGGTACGGGTACCCGGCGTCCGTCGTCGCGCAGGTGCGCGCGGACGCCGACGCCCTGCTCGCCGCCGTCCGCGCCGGCACGCCGCCCTACGACGGCGCGACGGCGCGGCGCTGGTTCGCGGCGCTGGACAGCCTGGACGGCGCCGCCGAGGGAGTCAGCGGGCGCTGAGCGCGGTGTCAGTGGGCGCTGAGCGCCAGGTCGTCCTGCTCGACGGCGGCCTTCCACGCGGACTTCTCGGCCCGCCAGTGCTCGTCGTCGCGGCCGCGGCGCCAGTAGCCCGACGCGGACAGCAGCTCGCGCGGCACGCCCAGCGTGGCCCGGGCCCAGCGCCGCAGGTCGCGCACGCAGCCCGCCTCGCCGTGCAGGAACGTGTGCGGCACCCCCTCGGGCAGCCGCGCGGCCTGTACGACGTCGGCGAGCCGTTCGCCCGCCGCCCGGTGCACCCAGGTCACGTGCAGCTCGGCCGCCCCGGTCAGCTCCTGCTCGTCGGCGGCGTCGCCGACCTCGAGGAAGACGTGCGCGACGGCGTCGCCGGGCAGGGCCTCGCACGCGGCGGCGACGGCGGGCAGCGCCGACTCGTCGCCGGCCAGCAGGTGCCACGGGGCGTCGGGCGAGGGCGCGTAGTCGCCGCCGGGGCCGAGGAACGACACCTCGTCACCGGGCCGGACCCGCTGCGCCCACGGCCCGCCGTACCCGACGTCGCCGTGCGTCACGACGTCGAGGTCCCAGCCGGACGGGGCGACGCGGCGGATCGTGTAGGTGCGCGTCACCGGGCGGCCGCCGGGCTCGGCCGGCTCGGCCATGACCAGCTTGACGTAGCGGTCGGTGAAGGGCGTGGGATCGACGCGGGCGAGGGCCTCGCCGCCGATCGTCACCCGGATCATGTGCGGTGCGAGCTGCCGGACCGCCGTCACGGTGGCCGTGGTGCGGGTGCCCTTCCGGGGCCTGTCGGTCGATGCTGCCTGGGTGATCTCTGAGGTGATCTGCGACATGGTGACCTCAGCCTACGCGCGGTGCGCGGGCACGAGCGCTCTACGATGGGCTCCGTCATCCGAAGGCCTGGAACGGCCATGCGCGTCAGGAGTCCCGTCGTGAAGATCGCTGTCGCCGGCACGGGGTATGTCGGCCTCTCCAACGCCGTGCTCCTCGCGCAGAACCACGAGGTGTGGGCGCTGGACATCGACCCGGCCAAGGTCGACCTGGTCAACGCGGGCCGGTCGCCGATCGCCGACCCCGAGCTGGAGGAGTACCTCCGCGAGCGCACGCTGGACCTGACCGCGACGCTCGACAAGGACGCGGCGTACGTCGGCGCGGAGCTGGTGGTCGTGGCCACGCCGACCAACTACGACGAGGTGACCAACTTCTTCGACACGTCGTCGGTCGAGTCGGTGATCGACGAGGTCCTGGCGCGGGCCCCCGAGGCGACGATCGTCATCAAGTCGACCGTCCCCGTCGGCTTCACCGAGCGGATGCGGGAGCAGCACGAGAACGCCGCGGTGGTGTTCTCCCCGGAGTTCCTCCGCGAGGGCAGGGCGCTGCACGACAACCTGCACCCGTCGCGGATCGTGGTCGGCGACCGGACCGACCGGGGCAAGCGGTTCGCCGACCTCCTGCTCGAGGGCGCCGTGACCAAGGACGTGCCGGTGCTGCTCACCGACCCCACGGAGGCCGAGGCGATCAAGCTGTTCGCCAACACCTACCTCGCGCTGCGCGTCGCGTACTTCAACGAGCTCGACACGTACGCCCTGACGCGCGGGCTGGACACCGCGCAGATCATCGAGGGCGTCGGCCTCGACCCCCGGATCGGGTCGCACTACAACAACCCGTCGTTCGGCTACGGCGGGTACTGCCTGCCGAAGGACACCAAGCAGCTCCTGGCCAACTACGCCGACGTGCCGCAGAACCTCATCCATGCCGTCGTCGAGGCCAACACGACCCGCAAGGACTTCGTGGCCGCCGACATCCTGCGGCGCGAGCCCCGCACGGTGGGGGTGTACCGGCTGGTGATGAAGTCCGGGTCGGACAACTTCCGGGCCTCGAGCATCCAGGGCATCATGAAGCGCATCAAGGCTAAGGGCGTCGAGGTGATCGTGTACGAGCCCACGCTCGAGGAGGACGAGTTCTTCCACTCCGAGGTGGTGCGCGACCTCGACGAGCTCAAGCGGCGCTCCGACGTCATCATCGCCAACCGGCGCACCGAGGCGCTCGACGACGTGGCGGACAAGGTCTACACGCGCGACGTGTACGGGCGGGACTGACGATGCGGATCCTGGTCACCGGCGGGGCCGGTTTCATCGGTGCGAACTTCGTCCACCAGACGGTGCGCGAGCGCCCGTCCGACGAGGTCACCGTGCTCGACGCGCTGACGTACGCGGGCGACCGGACGTCGCTCGACGGCGCCGGCGACCGGGTGCGGCTCGTCGAGGGGTCGATCACGGACGTGCCGCTCGTCGACCGGCTCGTGGCGGAGTCCGACCTCGTCGTGCACTTCGCGGCCGAGTCGCACAACGACAACTCGCTCGCCGATCCGACGCCGTTCGTGCAGACCAACCTGGTGGGCACGTTCACGCTGCTGGAGGCCGTGCGCCGGCACGACGTGCGGTTCCACCACATCTCGACCGACGAGGTGTACGGCGACCTGCCGCTGGAGGGCGCCGAGCGGTTCACGCCGAGCACGCCGTACAACCCGTCGTCGCCCTACTCGTCGACGAAGGCAGGCTCCGACCTGCTGGTGCGGGCGTGGGTGCGCTCGTTCGGCGTGCGCGCCACGATCTCGAACTGCTCGAACAACTACGGGCCGTACCAGCACGTCGAGAAGTTCATCCCGCGGCAGGTCACCAACCTCATCGACGGCGTGCGTCCGCGGCTGTACGGCGCGGGCCTCAACGTCCGCGACTGGATCCACGTCGAGGACCACAACAGCGCCGTGTGGCGCATCATCGAGCGGGGCCGGGTGGGGGAGACGTACCTCATCGGGGCCGACGGCGAGGCCAGCAACCTCGAGGTGGTCCGCACGCTCCTGGAGATCTTCGGACGCGACCGGGACGACTTCGACCACGTGGCCGATCGCCCGGGGCACGACCTGCGGTACGCGATCGACGCGAGCCGCCTGCGCACCGAGCTCGGCTGGACGCCGCGGTTCACGGACTTCCGCGAGGGGCTGCGGGCGACGGTGGCCTGGTACCGGGACCACGAGTCCTGGTGGCGCCCGGCGAAGGCCGCCACGGAGGCCCGCTACGCCCGCACGAGCCAGTAGCCCTCAGCGGTTCGGCAGGGTGGACAGGTAGGTCCTTACCGCCTCGTGGGTGGGGAGGAGACCCTGCTCCCTCGCCTCCGCCAGGGTGGGCGCCGCGGCGTCTTTCTCGGAGAGGAGCGGGGTGAGCGGGGTGCCGTCGCGCGCCGTGTCGGGCCACTCGATGCCGAGCTCCTCGTCCAGCGGGTGCACGCCGTGCTCGCGGCCCGGCGCGTAGCCGGCCGAGCAGAGGTACAGCACGGTCGAGCCGTCCTCGAGCGACATGAAGGCGTGCCCCAGCCCTTCGGCGACGTAGACCGCGCGCCGGTCGACGTCGTCGAGCAGCACGGCGTCCCACACGCCGAAGGTGGGCGAGCCGACCCGCAGGTCCACGACGACGTCGAGCACCGCGCCGCGCACGCACATGACGTACTTGGCCTGGCTCGGCGGCACGTCGGCGAAGTGGATGCCGCGCAGCACGCCCGCGGCGGACACCGAGCAGTTGGCCTGCCGGAGGTCGAACGAGTGCCCGACGGCGTCGGCGAACGGACCCGCCTGGAACGCCTCGAGGAACAGGCCGCGCGGGTCGCCGTGCTGCTGCGGGGTGATCTCGAACGCGCCGGGCACGGCCAGCTCGCGGTACGTCATGGTGCTCCTTGCCGGGGGTCTGGGGAAACCTGGGGTGGCCCTAAGATCCTAGGGTGACTGGAGGAGCAGCGGTGACGGGTGAGAGCTGGCTCGTGGTGGGGGCAGCGGGCATGCTCGGGCAGGACGTGGTGGCGGCGGCCGGCGCCGCCGGGCACCGGGTCTCGGGCACCGGGCGCGACACGCTCGACGTCACCGACGCCGCGGCGGTCCGCGCGGCGGTCGACGGGCACGACGTCGTCGTGAACTGCGCCGCGTGGACGGCGGTGGACGACGCCGAGGCGCGGGAGGCGGAGGCGTTCGCGGTGAACGCGACCGGTGCGGCGCACCTCGCCCGGGCCGCGGCCGCCGCGGGCGCGCGCCTCGTGCACGTCTCGACGGACTACGTGTTCGACGGCGCGGCCACGCGGCCCTACGCGGAGGACGCGCCGGTCGCGCCGCGCTCGGCGTACGGCCGCACGAAGGTCGCGGGGGAGTGGGCCGTGCGCGCGGAGGCACCGGAGACGCTGGTCGTGCGCACCGCGTGGCTGTACGGGGCCGGCGGCCGGTGCTTCCCGCGGACGATCGCCCGGGCCGCCGCCGAGCGGGACCGGCTGAGCGTGGTCGACGACCAGACCGGGCAGCCGACGTGGACCGCGGACCTGGCCGACCTGATCGTCCGCCTGGTCGCCGCGCGGGTCCCGGGCGGCGTCTACCACGGCACGTCGGAGGGCGCCGTGACGTGGCACGGGTTCGCCCGCGAGGTGGTCACCGCGGCGGGCCTGGAGACGCCGGTCGACCCGACGACGAGCGCCGCCTACCGTCTCCCGGCCCCGCGCCCGGCGTACTCCGTGCTGGGGCACGACAGGCTCCGGGCGGTCGGCGTGGAGCCGATCGGCGACTGGGCCGAGCGCTGGCGCGCGGCGGCGCCGGTCGTGCTGGGCTGAGCCCCGGGCTCAGTCCTCCAGCAGGCTCAGCAGATAGCTCCCGTACCCCGACTTGGTGAGCTTCTCCGCCCGGGCGCGCAGCTCGTCGTCGGACAGGAAGCCGCGCCGCCAGGCGACCTCCTCGGGCGCGCCGATCTTGAGGCCCTGCCTGCGCTCGATGGTGCGCACGTAGTCGGAGGCCGCGAGCAGCGAGTCGAACGTGCCGGTGTCCAGCCACGCCGTGCCGCGGGGCAGCACCTCGACCTGGAGCCGGCCCTGGCGCAGGTACTCGGCGTTGACGTCGGTGATCTCGTACTCGCCGCGGGCCGACGGCCGCAGGTCCTTCGCGATGCCGACCACGTCGTTGTCGTAGAAGTACAGGCCGGGCACGGCGTACCGGGACCGGGGGCGGGCCGGCTTCTCCTCCAGCGAGAGCGCCCTGCCCTGCTCGTCGAACTCGACCACGCCGTACGCCGTCGGGTCGGCGACGCGGTACGCGAAGACGGCACCGCCGTCGAGGTCCGCGAACCGGGTGAGCTGGGTGCCCAGGCCCGGGCCGTAGAAGATGTTGTCACCGAGCACGAGCGCCACGGTGTCGTTCCCGATGAACTCCTCGCCCAGCACGAACGCCTGGGCGAGCCCGTCCGGGGAGGGCTGCGTGGTGTAGCTGATGGCGATGCCGAACTGCGAGCCGTCGCCCAGCAGCCGCTGGAACTGGTCGGTGTCCTGCGGGGTGGTGATGACGAGGACGTCGCGGATGCCGGCCAGGAGCAGCGTGGACAGCGGGTAGTAGATCATCGGCTTGTCGTAGACGGGCACGAGCTGCTTGCTGAGCCCGAGGGTGATGGGGTGCAGCCGGGTGCCCGATCCGCCGGCCAGGATGATTCCGCGCATGTGCCGGATCCTGCCACCGCAGCACGGCCCGGCCCCTCCCCCAGACCGGGTGAATTGAGGGTGATGTCCCCTTCGGGGTGATGCGTCCAGGGTGCCCGGACCTGTAGGTACAGGTGTATGCATGCACCCCAGGTTGTCGACGACCCGCGCACCTCGACGGAGCCGGGTCCTGAGCCGGGACCAGCCACGCGCCACGCCCGCCCGCCGCACGGCGGACGACGGCGGCGCGGCCGCGTCGCCCTGGCCGTCGTCGCGGGTGCCCTCGTGCTCGTCGTCGGCGGTGGGGCACTGGCCTGGACCGGCTACACGTCGTCGCTCGACGACAAGATCGAGCGCATCGAGGACCCGTTCGCCGCGCTCGACGAGGCGGACCGCCCCGACCCGGCGCCCGCGGCGGCGCAGGGGGAGGCGGCGCCCCTGAACATCCTCGCGCTGGGCTCCGACAGCCGGATCTCGGCGGGCGACCCGTCGCAGTGGGAGTTCGGCGCGCAGCGCACCGACGCGATCATCCTGCTGCACGTCTCGGCGGACCGGAGATCGGCCGCCGCCGTCTCCATCCCGCGCGACTCCTGGGTCGACGTGCCCGGCTACGGGAAGGCCAAGATCAACGCCGCGTTCTCCTACGGTGGGCCCGCGCTCATGATCGAGACGGTCGAGAATCTCACCGGCGTGCGCATCGACCACTTCGCCGTGGCCGACTTCGAGTCCTTCACCACCCTCACCGACACCCTCGGCGGCGTCGAGATCGAGGTGCCGCGCGAGGGCGGCGGCTCCGAGCTGCGGACCATGACCGGCGAGGAGGCGCTGGAGTTCACGCGCGAGCGCTACTCGCTGCCTAACGGTGACTTCGGCCGCGTGCAGCGGCAGCAGGCCTGGCTGCGGGCCATCGCGGGCAAGGCCACGCGGGAGGTGCGCGACGTCGGCACGGCCACGCGGTTCCTCGACACCGCCCTGAGCTCCCTGGCCGTCGACGAGGGCTTCGGGTTCGACAAGATGCTCGACCTCGTGGTCAGTTCCCGCGAGCTGTCGCCCGCCGACATCGCGTTCCTCACCGCGCCCTACGCGGGCACCGACCGGAGCGCCGACGGCCAGTCGATCGTGGTGCTGGACGAACCGCGGCTCGCCGAGCTCATGGGTGCCGTGGCCGAGGACCGGCTGCCCGAGTACCTCGAGGACGCGCCGGACGGTCTCGACCAGCTCCCGCCGGTCGTGCGGTAGACGGTCGACGGGCGGGAGCCGCCTCGGCAGCCCCCGCCCGTCGCGGTCGGATCCACGGTCGGATCAGAGGCCCAGTGCCGCCCGCACGTCGTCCGCGACGCGGGCCAGCCGCTCCCGCGCGGCCACGCGCGCGGCCGCCAGGTCGGCCGCCGAGGCGTTGCGGTCCACCACCGCGACGACCTCGAGGTAGGCCTTGACCTTGGGCTCGGTACCGCTCGGGCGCACGATGACGCGTGTGTCGTCGTCCGTCAGCAGCACGACGCCGTCGGTCGGCGGCAAGCCGTCGACGCCCTCGGCGAGGTCGCGCACGGAGTCGACGGGCGAGCCGGCGAGCGTCGACGGCGGAGTGCTGCGCAGCGCCGCCATGGTCGCCGCGATCTGCGACAGGTCCTCGAACCGTGCCGAGACCTGGCCGGTGACGTGCAGCCCGATCGCGCGCGCGACGTCGTCGAGCAGGTCGAGGAGGGTGCGGCCCTGCGCGGCGAGGCGCCGCGCGAGCTGCGCGACGGTGACAGCGGCCGAGAGCCCGTCCTTGTCGCGCACGTGCGCCGGGTCGACGCAGTAGCCGAGCGCCTCCTCGTACCCGAAGAGCAGGCCGGGGGTGCGGGAGATCCACTTGAAGCCCGTGAGCGTCGTGGCGTGCTCCAGGCCGTGCGCCGACGCGATGCCGGCCAGCGCGCGCGAGGAGACGATCGAGCAGGCCAGCGTGCCGTCCCGCCCGTCGGCCGCGGCGTGCTCGGCCGCGTCCCAGCCCAGCAGCATGCCGACCTCGTCACCGTGCAGCATGCGCCAGCCCTGCGACGCGGCGGTCTCGGCCCCCTGGTGGGTGCCGAACTGCGGGTCGTGGACGGCGACGGCGCAGCGGTCCGCGTCGGGGTCGTTGGCGATCACGAGGTCCGCGTGCGCGTCCTGGGCCAGGGCCAGCGCGAGGTCGATCGCGCCCTGCTCCTCCGGGTTGGGGAACGCGACGGTCGGGAAGTCGGGGTCGGGGTCGGCCTGCTCCGCCACGGGCACGACGTCGGTGAAGCCCGCCTCCGCCAGCGCCCGCGCCACGGCGGCGCCGCCCACGCCGTGCAGCGACGTCGTGACGACGCGCAGGCGGGTGCCGGCCGCGCCGTCGTGCAGGCCGGACAGGGCCTGGTGGTAGGCGTCGGTGATCTCGGGGCCGAGCACCGTCCAGCCGGACTCGGCGCGCGGCACGTCCTTCGCGGAGCGCACGAGCGCGATCTCGCCGGCGATGAGGGCGTCGTAGGGCGGCACGATCTGCGCGCCCTGCCCGGCGTCGGTGACGACCCGGCCGCCGAGGTACACCTTGTAGCCGTTGTCGGCGGCGGGGTTGTGGCTCGCGGTGACCATGACGCCGGCGTCGGCGTCGAGGTGGCGCACGGCGAAGGCGAGCACCGGGGTCGGGCCGGGGGCCGGCATGAGGTGCACCTCCGCGCCGGCCGCGACCAGGACGGCGGCGGTGTCGCGTGCGAAGTCGGCCGAGCGGTACCGGGCGTCGAACCCGATCACGACGCGCGGGGTGCCCGTGAGCTCGTTCGCGAGGAACGCGCCGATCCCGGCGGCCGCCGCGACGACGACCGCGCGGTTCATCCGGTTCGGGCCTGCCGCCATCGCGCCGCGCAGGCCCGCCGTCCCGAACTGGAGGGGTCCCGCGAACCGGTCGCGCAGCTCGGCGAGGGCCACCTCGCCGGCGTGCGGGTCGGCGGTCGCGTCGACGAGGGCGCGCAGCTCCGCGACGTCGCGCTCGTCGACGTCGGCGGCCATCCAGGCCTCGGCACGCGCGACGAGGTCCTCCCGCGAGGAGGTGGCGAGGGCGCTGTGCTCGGCCATCAGATCTGCTTGACGATCTTGGCGAGCAGGTCGCTGATGCGGGGGCCCGCGGTGCGGCCGGCCTCCAGCACCTCCTCGTGCGCGAGCGGCGTCGGGCTGATGCCCGCCGCCAGGTTCGTGGCCAGCGAGAGGCCGAGCACGTCCATGCGGCAGTGCCGGGCGGCCACCGCCTCGACGGCGGTCGACATGCCGACCAGGTCGGCGCCCAGCAGCGCGGCCATCTTCACCTCGGCCGGCGTCTCGTACTGCGGGCCGTGGAACTGCGCGTACACGCCCTCGGGCAGGTCGGGGTCGATGCTCCGGGCGAGCTCGCGCAGGCGCGGGGTGTAGATGTCCGTCATGTCGGCGAACTTGGCGCCCTCGAGCGGCGTCTGCCCGGTGAGGTTGAGGTGGTCCCTGAGGAGGACGGTCTGGCCGGGTCGCCAGCCGATGTGCACGCTGCCGCAGCCGTTCGTCAGGATGACGGTCTCGCAGCCCGCCGCGGCGGCCGTGCGCACGCCGTGCGCCACGCGGCGGATGCCGCGGCCCTCGTAGAGGTGGGTGCGCGAGCCCAGCACGAGCGCGTGCCGGACGGCGCCGTCCGGCCGCTCGATGCGGATGGAGCGGGTCGTCGACCGGTGCCCCTCCACGACCGGCTTGACGAAGCCGGGGATCTCGGCGGTGGGGATCTCGGCGACGACGTCGCCCAGCAGCTCCGCGGCGCCGCCCCAGCCGGAACCGAGCACGAGCGCGATGTCGTGCCCCGACACCCCCGTCTTGGCCGCGATGTGCTCCGCCGCGGCTGCGGCGACGTCGAAGGGGTCGGTCGTCGGGTCGTCCAGGTCTGGCTCCGTGCTCATGGTCCGAGGTTAACGCCTGTTCCACCCCGGCACGCGCCCACGGGCGGCGCGACTTCGTGCCACCCGCCGGCGATGCGAGAATGGCCGTGTGACCCCCCTCGATCCCGCAGCAGTCCCGCCCCATGTCGTCGTCGTCGGAGGTGGGCCCGGCGGCTACGAGGCAGCGCTGGTGGCCCGCAGCCACGGCGCCCAGGTGACCGTGGTGGAGCAGCAGGGTCTCGGCGGCGCGGCGGTGCTGACCGACGTCGTGCCGTCCAAGACCCTCATCGCCACCGCCGAGTGGATGACCATCGCCGACCGCGCGCCCGAGCTCGGCATCCGGGCGCCCGACGACGTCGTGGACCCGCTGTCCGACGTCGCCGTCTCGCTCGCGACGGGCGGCATCCCCGTCGTCTCCGCGTACGCGGCGCCGGGCTCGTCCGGGCTGGGCGGCTCCGCGGTGCAGGCGGCCGCGTCGTCGGCCGAGAAGCGCAAGCACCTCGTGGACCTGCGGGCCGTGAACAAGCGCGTGCTCGCGCTGGCCCGCGCCCAGAGCGCCGACATCAAGGGCCGCCTGGAGCGCGAGGGCATCCGGATCGTCGCGGGCAAGGGCCGGCTCGACGGGCCGTCCCGCGTCGTCGCCGAGCTGGCTGACGGCGGGACCGAGACGCTCGAGGCCGACGCGATCCTCCTCGCGCTCGGTGCCACGCCCCGCACGCTGCCCACCGCGGTGCCCGACGGCGAGCGCATCCTCACCTGGACCCAGATGTACAACCTGCGCGAGCTGCCCGAGCGGCTGATCGTCGTGGGGTCCGGCGTGACCGGCGCGGAGTTCGCGGGCGCGTACAACGCGCTCGGCGCCGACGTGGTGCTCGTCTCGAGCCGCGACCGCGTGCTGCCCGGCGAGGACGAGGACGCCGCAGAGCTGCTCGAGGGCGTCTTCCGCTCGCGCGGCATGACCGTGCTGTCGCGCTCGCGGGCCGCGTCGGCCGTCCGTACCGACGACGGCGTCGAGGTGACGCTGTCCGACGGCCGCGTCGTCCACGGCTCGCACGTGCTGGTCGCGGTCGGCGGCGTGCCCGCGACGTCCGGCATCGGCCTCGAGGAGGCGGGCGTGCAGCTCTCCGAGTCGGGGCACGTCGTCGTCGACAGGGTCTCGCGCACCTCGGTGCGCGGCATCTACGCGTCCGGTGACTGCACGGGCGTGCTGCCGCTCGCGTCGGTCGCGGCCATGCAGGGCCGCATCGCCGTCGCGCACGCCCTGGGCGACGCCGTCCAGCCGCTCGCGCTGCGCACCGTCGCGTCGAACATCTTCACCGCGCCGGAGATCGCGACCGTCGGGTACAGCGAGGAGAAGCTGCGCGCGCAGGGCTCGCGCTACATCACGACGACGCTGCCGCTCGCCCGCAACCCGCGCGCCAAGATGCTGGGCGTGCGGGACGGGTTCGTGAAGCTCTTCGCCCACCCCGAGGCCGGTGTGGTCCTGGGCGGCGTGGTCGTGGCGCCTCGGGCGTCGGAGCTCATCTTCCCGATCACGCTCGCCGTGCAGCACCGGCTCACGGTCGAGGACATGGCGTCGGCGTTCACGATCTACCCGTCGCTGTCGGGGTCGATCGGTGAGGGCGCGCGCGTGCTCGACGCGCGGGTCAGCGGCTGACCGGACCGGTTCCCGGCCGGGCGTCCGCGTCCGGCCGGGCCGCTAGGCGACCGACGCGTCGAGGACGACCTGGCCGTCGTCGACGGCGACGCCCGTGACCGTGAGGCCGGGCACCTTGGCGTCGAGCAGGCGCTCGACGTCGACCGCGATCCGCGCGTCGGGCTGCACGTCCACGACGCCCGGCGGCAGGCCCTGCTTGGCGACCTCCTGCTCGATCGGCGCCGCCGCGAGGCTCAGCAGCCGGTGTGCGGGCAGGCCCGCCGCGTTGACCTCGACCGCGAGCGTCGCGACGCCGCGCTCGAAGGAGGCGAGGCGCACGTCGGCGCGCACGATCGGCGCGATCTTGACCGCCAGCCGGAGCGGGCCGGGCAGCGTCTCGAGGCGGCGCAGGTCGGCGACCACGCGAATCACGTCCCGGTCGCCGACGACGGAGCTGATGACGGGAGGGGCCTGCCGGGCGATGCGCGCCAGGCCGAGCACCTCTTCGGGAGCGATCCGGATATGCACTGTTCGACCCTATAGCAGCGGGGCGTGGCAGGCCGGGGCTGCGCTCAGCCCAGGAGCGTGAGCAGCCGGGGCAGCGCCTCGCCGAAGGCGGGCAGGAGCTCGAGGCCGCCGAGCTCGTCGACGCCGACCCACCGCACCTCGAGGCTCTCGGGGTCGGCCGCACGGGGCTCGACCCGGGCGCCGGGCGCGACGTCGGCCACGACCGTCGTGTACGACCAGGCCGGGTGCTCGAGCACGTGCGTGCCCACGACGCGCACGGCGGCCGGGTCGATGGCGGCCTCCTCCTCGGCCTCCCGGAGCGCGCCCGCCGTCGGCTCCTCGCCCGGTGCGAGCGCGCCGCCGGGGATGCCCCACGTGCCGCCCATGTGCGACCACAGGGCGCGGTGCTGCAGCACGAGGTCGGCGGGGGCGCCGCCGTCGTCCCGGCGCACCAGCAGCAGGCCCGCGGCGCCGAACAGGCCCCAGTGCCGGTGGTCCTCGCACGTGATCCAGCCGTCGCCGTCGTGCCGGTGCAGGTTGGCGGGAGGCAGGATGGGGTTCGGCACGGCGTCAGTCTGTCAGGTCGAGGCCGGGCGTGTCTGCCGGGTGTGCGCTCAGTCGACGATCTCGCAGAGCGCGGCCCCCGCGGTGACCCCGGCGCCCGGTGCCGCCGTGAGCGAGCGGACCGTACCCGCGCGGTGCGCGAGGATCGGCTGCTCCATCTTCATGGCCTCGAGCACGACGAGTTCCTCGCGCTCGGCCGCGCCATGGCGAAGGTCGCGGCGTCCGCCCGGGAGGCGGGCGGCACGCAGGAGGGGCTCGCCGCGCACTGCGACTGAGGCCAACTCCACACGCGCCCGAGTTCA